>CAYMQG010000001.1:0-12246 GCA_964392625.1 uncultured Gammaproteobacteria bacterium
CCGATCTGGTTGTACATGTAATTGCTGATGGACCGGCGCATGTGCATCCCCTGACCGACCGCATGCGCCGTCACCGGGACCTTGAGGTCCATGCAGCGCTGCCAGAGCGGGTCGTAGTCGTAGATGCTGTCGTAGGCCAGCGTATCGATCCAGAAGGCGTAGCGCGACATTTCCGGCGCCTGTTCCTCGACCGCCTCGATCGGGCGGCGCACCAGGTTGATGAACATCGGCACCTTGAAATTCAACTCGCCGATGGCGTAGTCGAGTTCCTCCATGGCCTCGTCGGGCGTCTGGCAGGGAATCACGGCCGCCGGCGTCAGGCGGTCCTCGAAGCCCCGGTACATGTCCGCCATCATCAGGTTGTGGGCCCGGCAGGCGGCCCGGCGGGCGTCGTTGTCCTTGATGTCGGGCAGCGCGAAACCGATGGTCGGGTAGACGACCGCGTAGTCGATCCCCATCTCGGGAAGGCGCTCGTGCATCAGTTTCGGCAGCATCGCGGTCGCCAGGTCGAGCGTGTTCTCCGCCGGCGCCGCCCAGTGCGCGGGCCGTATCAGGTTGTGGCGCCGTTGCTCCGCGCGGTCCATTTCGTACCATTTCAGCCCGTCGCGCAGCCGCAGGTCCGTGAAGGCTTCCTCGGTCATCTCCGGCCCGCCCACCTGCTTGAAGTAATCGTAGATCAAGGGCGAAAGTTCGAGCATGTGCCCGTCCGTGTCGATCACGGGGTGATTCAGGCGGGCGCGAAGCTCGCTGGATTTCGAAAATCTCGCTTGGCTCATGGATTCGCCTCCCGGCTGAATTGTAAGCTGCGCCGGCGGGACCGCGCGCCGGGTTGC
Source organism: uncultured Gammaproteobacteria bacterium (assembly GCA_964392625.1). Taxonomy (GTDB): domain Bacteria; phylum Pseudomonadota; class Gammaproteobacteria; order Steroidobacterales; family Foliamicaceae; genus Foliamicus. Next base: position 834 of record CAYMQG010000001.1, read on the forward strand.
GCCGAAATGCAAAGCAGTGGAAAAATGGCCCGCAACGGGGCAGTTGGAGGACGGGAACATGAGGCAGGCGCAGCGCATGCTATGCGCCGTTTTCGCGGCGCTTCTTCTTGTGCCGGCGGCGTGGGCCGGAGGGCAATCGCCTGCGGGAGACGGGGCGCAGGCGGGCGAGACCTTCTCCGACCCGCTGTCCTCCGGGGGGCGGGGTCCGGAAATGGTCGTGGTTCCCGCGGGCGGCTTTTCGATGGGGTGCGTGTCCGGGCTCGATTGTTACGACGACGAGAAGCCGGTGCACCAGGTGACCATTTCGCAGCCGTTCGCGGTGTCGAAACACGAGATTACGTTCGAGGACTACGACCGGTTCGCCGGTCCGGACAAGACCGACGACCAGGGCTGGGGCCGCGGGCGGCTCCCGGTGATGAAGGTCAGTTGGAACGACGCGAAGGAATACGTGGCGTGGCTTTCCGAGCAGACCGGCCGGCCTTACCGGCTGTTGTCGGAGGCCGAATGGGAGTACGTGGCGCGGGCCGGCTCGGCGACGAAGTACGGCTGGGGAAATTCCATCGATAGCAACCGCGCCAATTGCTACGGTTGCGGCAGCCGATGGGACTACGAGCAGACGGCGCCGGTCGGCTCCTTCGAGCCCAACGCGTTCGGCCTTCACGATGTGCACGGCAACGTTTACGAATGGGTGGAGGACTGCTGGAACGGCAGCTACGAAGGCGCTCCGGCCGACGGCAGCGCGTGGCTGAGCGGCGACTGCGGGCGCCGCGTCGTGCGTGGCGGCGCCTGGGACGACTTTCCCGATGACCTGCGCATTGCGCTTCGCGTCAGCGCCGACCCCGACCGGCGCGACAGCTATTACGGCTTCCGCGTCGCCCGGCCGCTTGGGCCCTGAATTCTGATACCTGATAGGCTTCGCGCATGAGCTACCTGGTCCTGGCGCGCAAGTGGCGGCCGCGCAAGTTTTCGGAGGTAAAGGGCCAGCCGCATGCGGTGCGCGCGCTGACCAACGCCATCAGCGCCGAACGGGTGCATCACGCCTGGCTGTTCGCGGGCACGCGGGGAGTGGGGAAGACGACGCTGGCGCGAATTCTTGCCGCGGCCCTGAATTGCCGCAAGGGTGCGGCGCCGGAACCCTGCGGCGAGTGCGAGAGTTGCAGGAGCATCGAGGAGGGCAGTTTCGTCGACCTGATGGAAGTGGACGCGGCCTCGCGCACCAAGGTTGAGCAGACTCGAGAGCTGCTGGAAAACGTGCAGTACGCGCCGGCTTCGGGCAGCTACAAGATCTACCTGATCGACGAGGCGCACATGCTGAGCGCTTCATCGTTCAACGCGCTGTTGAAGACGCTGGAGGAGCCGCCGCCGCACGTCAAGTTCCTGCTTGCGACCACCGAGCCGCGGCGGCTGCCGGTGACCGTGCTGTCGCGCTGCCTGCAGATCAACCTGCGGTCGATGGACAGCGAGACGATCGGCGATCAGCTCACGGCCATATGCAAGGGCGAAGGAGTGGACGCCGAGCCGGGGGCGCTCGCCCGGCTGGCCCGGGCCGCCAACGGCAGCATGCGCGATGCATTGAGCCTGCTCGACCAGGCAATCGCCTACGGGGCCGACGCGGTGCGCGAAACCGACGTGGCCGACATGCTGGGCGGCGCCGACCAGCCCAGCATCGTGCACCTGCTCAACGCCCTCGCCGCCGGCGACGGAGAGGCCCTGCTTAACGGCGCCAGGGAGTTACGGGAGCGGCTCGCCGATCCGGCCAACATCCTGGCGGAAATGGCGGCGGCCCTGCAGCGGCTGGCGCTGCTGCAGACCGTGGGAGAAGGCGCGCTGGACGAGGACGACGAGACCGAAATGCTTGCGCCGCTGGCAGATACGCTGCCCGCCGACCAGGTTCAGTTGCTCTACGAGATTGCGATACACGGCCGCGACAAGCTTGTCCTTGCGCCTGATCCGGGCCTTGGGCTGGAGATGACCTTGCTGCGCATGCTCGCGTTTCGGCCTGAATCGGCGGCCAGGGCGCCGCGAGTGGGCGCCGCTACCGCTGGGGGCGGCGAGCCCGCTGCCGATGCCGCTCCGTTGAGGGCGCAAGGCCCTCGCTCCCAGGGGAATGCCCGCCCCACGCCGGCGGCCGCACCCCCGCGCGCGCCTGACGCGGCGGAAGCCAGAGGGCCGGAGACGGAACCGGAGGCGGCGGCCGCGCCGGTAGCGCCTGAAGAGGCCGAGGTGCTGGAGCAGGCCCGCGCGCCGGCCGGGGACGAGGCACTGAGTCCGGGCGGGTGGCCGGAGACGGTGGCCGGGCTGGGTCTGGAGGGACTTTCCGGAGACATCGCGGCGCACAGCGAGCTGGTGGACACCGGCGATGGATGTCTTCGGCTTCGCCTGGACGGTGCGCACGAGAACCTGCTGACGGAGGAAGTGCGCACGGAGATGGAGTCCGCGCTTCTGGCGGCGCTGCCCGCATTTCAGAAGGTGGAGATTGAAATTGCCGGCGCCGGTAAAGGGGATACTCTGGCCGCCCGAAACCGGGCGGCAGAGCGCCGGCGCCAGCAGCGAGCCGAGGAAGAGTTCAAGGCGGATCCCTTCGTTCAGGCGTCGCTTGAGATATTCGACGCGAAGATAGAGGTTGGATCCATTCGTCCGGTGGATCAGGCCGAGACGTGACGGCCAGCGTCTTTCCGCCGCGCCTGGCGGAACTGCTGGAAGCGCTGAAATTCCTGCCCGGGGTAGGGCCGCGATCGGCGGAGCGCATGGTCCTGCACATGTTCGCCCGCCAGCCCGAAGGGGCCCGGAGGCTGGCGCGCAGCCTGGCGGAGGCGCTGACCTCGGTCCGGCCCTGTACGCGCTGCGGAATGCTCGCGGACGGTGACCTGTGCCTGATCTGCCAGTCGACGGGCCGCGACCCCAGCCAGCTGTGCGTGGTGGAGTCGCCTTCGGACCTGGCCGCGGTGGAGTCGTCGGGCGCCTATCGCGGCCTGTTCTTCGTGCTGTCGGGCCGGCTGTCGCCGCTTGACGGCATCGGGCCGGAGGAACTGGGTCTGGAAAAGCTGGAGAAGCGGCTGGACGAAGGCGTCGTCAAGGAGCTCATCCTCGCCACCAGCGCCACGGTGGAGGGCGAGGCCACCGCGGCCTATCTGGGCCGCATGGCGCACCGACGGGACATCAGGGCCACCCGCATCGCGCAGGGAGTGCCTTTGGGGGGCGAGTTGAGCTACGTCGATTCGGGGACGCTGTCGTCGGCGCTGGCCCAGCGGCGGCAGGTGGATTAGCATGTTGCGCTTTTGCCGTGGGGAATTGAGGGCGGGACGCCCTCGCTACCGGGAGGTGACGTATGAGTGAGGAGCATGTATCGACGATGCAGCCGTTTGCCGCCGGGGACATTTTTCTCGGCTGTACGCTGCTGAACGATCCCGACGACGATCACGCGGGGATCGGGCGGATTCTTCAGTACGACGCGGATTGCCGGCCGAAGGGCGTCCTGTATACGGAGGGCACGCGGCACTTGGTGGGCGGCCTTGCGGTCGCTCCCGACGGTGTCCTGTGGGCCTTTGAGGACCTCCAGGTCATTCAGGTCGATCCGGAGAACGGGCGACAGTTGCCGAAGAAGGACTTTCTGCCGCGGGTCTATCGAAGCGCCAGTTTTGCCGGCGACGGCAGCGTGTATCTGGGGGAGCATATGTGCGCCGAAGCGCCGCCGCCCGGGATCGAGGCGCTCACGACGATTGATTTTCCGCGCATTCCCGGCAGTGGAGTGCTGGGGTACGGGAATATCTACCGTTACCGGGCCGAGGGGGAGCTGGACCGCGAGTTTGAGGTCGAAAACGCGCCCGAGCCCACCCGTTTCAAGGGCGTGACGCACTCGACGCTGCATCCTTCGGAGCAGTTCATCACCTACACGACGGAACTGGGCAAGCGGATCATGCGCTACGACGTCGTGAACGAGCGCCAGATGGAAGACCTCGTGACCTATCCGGGCAAGGACATCAGCGACGGCCTGTTCGCCATCGCCGTGCGTTATCTGCCCGACGGCCGGCTTCTCCTCACCCGTGGCAAGACCATGGAAATGCTGGACGAGGAGGGCAAGGTGATGCGTGAATACGACCTTCCCGAATACGGCTGGTCGGACGTAGCGGGTTGCGGCGACCCGCGCTACTGTCTGCTGAGCAATATCTTCACCGGCATCATGCTCAAGGTTGACCTTGAGACCGGGGAGTTCGTGGGGCGCATTGATACCGGTCAGGCCAAGCCCTTGCGGGCGCTGGCCGGCGTTGCCGAGTACCCCGGTTAGCCCGGCTACGACTGGGCGGAAGCGGCGAGTTCCTCGAATTCGCGCAGCAGCGCGAGATAACCGGCGTGCCGGCCGGCCGGCAGCCGCCCGGCGGCGACCGCTTCCAGCACCGAGCAGCCCGGCTCGTTGCGGTGCCGGCAGTTGGCGAACCGGCATTTCTGGGCCAGGGTGGAGTACTCCGGAAAGCCGGCCTGAAGCTCGGAGTAGTCGGTCAGGACAGGCATAAGGGAACGAACGCCCGGAAGGTCCATCACGCGTCCGCCGCCGGGCAGGGGGTACAAGGCGGCCGATGCGGTGGTGTGACGTCCCCGGCGCGCCTTTTCCGAAAGCTCGCCGGCCGCGGCGGCTTCCCGTCCCAGAAGGGCGTTCACCAGCGTGGACTTGCCTCCGCCCGACTGCCCCGCCAGCACGCTGGTGTGCGTTCTGAGGCGGCGCCTGAGCCGCCTGATTCGCGCTCCCGTCAGCGCGCTGACCGCAGCGATCCCGAACCCGGCGGTTTCGTATTCGCGCAGGCGTGCGGGCTTTTCGCGCTTCAGGTCCAGCTTGTTCCAGACAATCAGGCCTTCGGCCCCGGATCCGGCCGCCGCGCACAGCAGCCTGTCCACGAGTTCGTAGTCGGGCGCGGGTTCCGGCGCGGCAACGATCGCCAGCAGCGAGAAGTTGGCGGCCACGACCTCGGTGCGTTCCCTTGCCCCGGTTCGCGAAAGCTCGTTGCGGCGCGGGAGGATGTCGCGCAGCAGCGCCGGCGAGTCGTCGGCGCGGAGTTCGAATCGGACCCGGTCACCGCAAACCGGCTTGTGGCGACGGCTCGCCGCGAGATACGGCAACTCTTCCCCGCTGGCGGCTTCCATGCGCCCGCGGCGGCCGTAGCAGGCCGTAACCAGTCCCGTGGATCCGGATTTTTGCGAAACGGCTGCCGGTTTCGGCATATTGCGGCTAGAATCCGCGCCCGAACGACTCGGGAGGCTTACTTGGGCAAGAAAGATTCACGACTGGTATGGATCGACCTGGAAATGACCGGGCTGGACCCGTTGCGCGACCAGATCATCGAGATCGCGACCGTCGTAACCGACGGGGACCTCGAGACCGTGGCCGAGGGGCCGAACATCGTCATTCATCAGCCGCGTTCGGTGATGTACGAAATGGACGATTGGAACACGCGCACTCACACGGCTTCGGGTTTGTTCGCCGAGGTCCTGGCCAGCCGGATCAGCACCGAGGAAGCGGAACGCACGACGATGGAGTTCCTGAAGGAGCATTGCCTGCCGAAGAGCTCACCGATGTGCGGCGCGAGCATCTGCCAGGACCGCCGTTTTCTTTCCCGCGCCATGCCCGATCTCGCGGCGTTCTTCCATTACCGCAACCTGGACGTCAGCAGCATCAAGATTCTTGCAGGTCATTGGAGTCCCGAGGTGCTCGACGGGGTCGAGAAGGACGACCGGCACCGCGCAAAGAGCGATATCCTCGCCTCGATCTCCGAACTGAAGCACTACCGCGAAACGATGTTCCGTTCAGGCTGAGGCGGCAGCCACAAAGAGCCCGACTACCGCGACCATTCCTCCGAACCAGGACACCGAGCGGGCGGTGGAGCGGTCCAGGACGTAGAACACGCCGTGCAGGATGCGCGAAACGATGAACAGCGCCGCGAGCCAGTTTGCGATCACCTGGTCCGCGCCCACAAAATGCGCGGTCAGCACGGCGGCCGCAAAAGGAGCGAAAGCTTCCCAGGCGTTGCTCTGCGCCCATATGGCCCGCTGCCTCCAACCTTCTTGCGCGGCCATCCATTCCCGCGGACGGGAATTGCTGTAGCCCCCGCCCCACTTCGACAGGCCGGCCCACAGCAGCGGCAGCCACAGGCCGACGAACACGCACCAGAGCGCAAAGGTCACGGACGGGAACTCATGCCGCTACTGCGCTTTGCGATCCGGCCGCGGCCCTGTGCCGGGCAACGAACCATGCCAGTCCGCCGAGAAACGCCAACAGGATGACCACGTTGGTGAAGGGGAACCGGAACGGGTAGATCCAGGGCTCCGTGTAAAGCTGCCACGCGGACCCGGCTTCCACGCAGAACCACAGGACGTTGGCGCATGGCACGGCGTAGCGCAGCGCGGCGGCAGGCCGCCGGAAGGGCAGCATGCGGAAGAAGAACAGCCACAGGCCCCAGAGCAGCACGGCGCACACTACGGCAATTGTGGCGGGATGAAACGGCCCGAGCACCCGCGGGTCGAACAGCCACAGGATCAGCACGTAGAAGAACCAGTTGATCATGATCACTTCCAGCGCGACGATGCGCGAGAACTGGCGCTTGTAGCCGGGCGTGCGGCGCGCGGGCGTGAGCTTGAAGTTGCGGTGGAACCACATGAACATCCGGCAGTGCGTGTCCTTGTTGGACCCGAGCCAGATCAGCAGGGCGACCAGCACCACGCCGGTGGCCTGCAGCAGCAGCAGGTTGGCCGTGAACAGTTCCACGTCCATGAACATGAGCTTGGGCGGATTCAGCCAATGGCCCATGAACTCGAACGAGCCTTCCATCCAGCCCAGCCAGATCAGCGCGCCTCCCATGAAGCCCAGAATCGTGGCCGGGAGGTCGTCGGCCTTGAACCCCTTCCAGACCAGTACCCAGCCGGCCAGGCCGACGATGAAGCTCAGGAGATAGGCGGGCACCTCCGCCATCTGGCCGTACTGCAGCACCATCAGCGTGTGCGCCAGCGGCGTCCACAGTAATACCGTGGCGAAGGCAACAAGCCCCAACATCGGCGGTCGCATCAGCGCTCCATTGGTCAACCTCAGCAGTGCGGCCATACCGTTCCTCCCACTCGACAGAATCCGTGCGCCGAGATTACTCGCGGGGGTCGCCCGGCGCAAGCAGTTTCGATTCTGCTATATTCCGGGTTCTCATGCTTGCGCTCACCAGAGTCTCACGGCAACTCGCCCCGGCCATGCTTCTCGGCAACCGGCCGCTGGGACTGGGCGCGCTGATCGACGTGTACGAACGCAACTACGCCGGCCTTTGGCGGCTGTTCGGCCATGCCTTGCGCCAACCGGGCTGGCACGTCTCGCACAGCCCGGTCAACGGCGAGCTGCATATCGAGGTGGAGCGCCGATCGGCGTTCACGACGGTATTGCGCATGACCTACCTGTTTCCCGACGAGGGCGACAGCGAAGCGGAGCCCAATCTGATCGTCAACCTGTACGACGACGCACGGGTTGCCGAGGTCGTGCACTGGTCGCAGCGCTACGGGGCGTGCTGCGAAGCGCCGGGGGGCTTTGCCGATTGCTGGCGGCGCAACTGCGTGCTGGGCAAATGGCTGCAATTCCTGACCGATTCGCACCACGGCCCGGTGCGGGCGCGCACGGCCGGCCCGCCGCCGTTTTAGGGCCTGGGCCAACAGGCCCTAATGCAGCGAACTGCTGGCGGTTGCCCGGGAGGGGGCGGCCTGAAGCCGCAGCAGGTCGACGACGACCTCCGAGGCCTGCTCCAGGGCCACGTCCGGCAGGTCCATACCCCTTAATTCCTCCAGGTTTTCGATCGGAGGCAGTTCGTTCTCCGCCAGCCATTCGTTGGTCATGGCCAGCCTTTGCGCCCGGCGGACCTCCTGATCCGCCCGCCGCCGTTCAAGATGGATGGGCTCCGATTTCCGTTCGGTCAGTTCCTGCATGGCCTGTATGCGGCCTTTCAGCAGCCTCAGGTCCGGGTCCTCCGATTCGCGCCTCTGGTGATTGGCCACCAGCATGCTCAGGGTCGCTCCGTCCACGCTCCCGCCCCGGTACTCGGTTTCCGGGATCGTGTCCCAGGGCAGGGCGTTGTCGCTGGCGCTTTCGCCGATGTCCTCCCCGATGACCTGGTTCGGGAACACCAGCGGTAATTCCGCCGCGGCCGCCGAAAGCGTGATGTCGGGCGCGACTCCCCGGTGCTGCGTGCTCTCGCCGGTCACCCGGTAGTACTTGCCCATCGTCAGCGTCAGCCGCCCGGGCATTTCCTCGCCCCGCCGGCGAATCTGGTAGATATTCTGCACCGTGCCCTTGCCGAAGGTGCGCTGTCCGACCACCACGCCGCGGCCGTAGTCCTGGATGGCGGCGGCCAGGATTTCCGATGCGGAGGCGCTGAGCCGGTCCACCAGCACCACCAGCGGCCCGTCCCACACCGTTTGCTGGCGCCGGTTCTGCAGCACCTGCGTGCGCAGCTCGGAGTCGCGTACCTGGACCACCGGGCCCCTGCCGACGAACAGGCCGGCCAGCGAGATCGCTTCGTTGAGGTGGCCGCCCCCGTTGCGCCGCAGATCCAGGATCAGGCCTGCCGCGCCCTCGGACCTCAGTTCGGCGATCAGGCGCTTCACGTCGCGGGTCGAACTGGGGTAGTCCTCCAGCCCCGCCTGGCGGCCTTCCATGTCGAAATAGAAGTTCGGGATCCGCACTACTCCGACGCTGAATTCGGCCCCGTCGCGCTCGACCTGGAGCAACTCCTTTTCCGCTCCCTCCAGGCGGACGCGGCCGCGGGTCAGGTCCAGCATGAACGATTCGTTTCCGGCGGCGTCGCCCCCCGGCAGGATGCGCAGCACGACCGGCGTGTCGGACGGCCCCCGGATCAACTCCACGACGTCCTCAAGCCGCCACCCCACAACGTCGGTCACCTCGCCCGAGCCGGTGCTGTCCACGCCGGTTATGCGATCGCCGGCGCGCAAGCGCCCGTCCTTGTCGGCCGGCCCCCCGGACAGCACTTCGCGCACCAGGACGTAGTCGTCCTCCGCTCCCAGGGAAGCGCCTATTCCGTGGTAGGCGCGGCTCATCTGAATGCGGTATTCCTCGTAGTTGTGCGGCGAGAAGTAGGTGGAATGCGGATCCAGCGTGTGCGTGAAGGCGTTCATGAAGACGGCGAACACGTCGTCGGCGTCCTGCGCATACAGTGTCCTGCGCTGCCGCTCGTAGCGCTTGCGCAGCGCCTCGACCGCCTCTTCGTAACTGCGGTCGTCCAGAACCAGATTGATGAGTTCGTGACGCACCCGGTCGCGCCAGATTTCGTGCATCTGGTCCTGGCTGGCGGGTCGCGGCCTGTCGTCGCCGCGGCGGACCCACATCCGGTCCGTATTGAGCTCGGGTTCGGCCTCGAGGTATTCCAGCGCAAAGTCGAAATAGCTGGTCATGCGCGCCCGGAACAGCCGGTAGATTTCAAGAACGGGGTCCAGTTCTCCCCGTTGCATCGCGTCGTCCAGCCGGGCGCCGTACCGGTCGAGGAAATAGTCCTCCTGGTGCTTGAGGAAATAGAGCTTCTGTCCGTCCAGCAGGTCGATGTAGTTGCGCAGCGTCTCTCTCGACAGGCTGTCGTCCACTGCAATGTTCTGGTAGTGGGCCCGCTCGGCATAGACCACGACGCGCTGTACCGTTTCCCGGTGGCCGTCGGTGATCCGCAGGGTCTCGGGCGTTTCGCCGGTCGGGGCGTTTGTCTGCGCCTGGGCGCCGAGCGCCAGCAGTATCGCGAGGGCCGCGGCAGTCGCCTTTCCCGCCGGGACCGATGTGCGCGCAGTTATGATTCGCATGCAGAGCAGTCGTTTTTGTTCCCGGCGGATCATACCAGCAGCATGCGGCCCTTCGGCATCCTTCTCGGCGTATTTCTCGGCAGTTGCCTGGCCATATTCGCCGGGCTTGCCATCGTCTGTTTTACGTTCTGGGTAATCGTGGACGACTATCCGCGCCTGGAAGCGGAATTGCCCCTTCTCATGCTGGCCACGGCCATGTTCGGCGGCTGTTCGGCACTGGGCGGAATGGGCATGTGGGGGCATCTGCGACGGGCGGCCTGGCGGTGGGCCCCGCTTTGTCTGTTCTGGGCGTCGCTGGCGGGCGTGGGCGCGTACTTCTGGCCCTAGCGCACGTACTTTTTCCAGACGTGGAGCGCGGCCCAGCCGATCTGGAACATGAGTAGCGGCCCCAGCAGAAAGATCAGTCCCGCGCCCCCGAACCCGAGCGCGTCGCCGTAGATGCTGGTCCAGAAAGTCAGCAGGCCCCCGGGGTCGGCGTATTCGCCGGCGACTTTTCCGCCCATCCAGTAGGCCACGATCGGGCCGGCCAGCAGTCCGAGCAGCAGCGCGCCGGCCGAACCGGCCATCCACGGCAGGGACAATCGCCTGAGCATTCCCACGGCATCCGATTGTGCGCACTCGCGTCCCCTCCCGCAAGCACGTTGCCTTTAGAATGCAACTTCGTTTCGCATTGCGTGGGAGGAGTGACCATGACGAAGGGAACAGGCATCGACCGCAGGCGTCTGCTGCGGGGCGCGGCCCTGACGGGCCTGACGGCTGCCGCCGGCGGAATCGCGGCGCGCACGGCGATGGGCGCGGAGCACGGCGGTGGCGAAGAAGTATCCGTTCACGCCGACGGCACATACGCCACCGTGCCGCTGGCGACGGACAACGTACGCCTGAGCGTCGTGCAGTCGGTGGTCCGGCCGGTGGACGAGACGAACCCGGGACCCGGCAAGCGCCGCAACCTGAACCACATGCTGGACCTGATCGACATGGCACAAGCTTCAGGTTTACCGAAGAACATACTGTTTTTTCACGAATTTCCAATTACAGGATTCCGGTTCCACTGGAACCGCGACGACGTGCAGCGGATCGCCATCGAGGTGCCGGGCGAGGAAACCGAAGAGATTTCGAAGAAGGCCAGGCAATACGGCTGCTTCATCGTGTTCGGCAGCTACGTCAGGGACAGCGACTGGCCCGGGCACAACCTGTCCATCACGACCATCATCGGCGATGACGGCGAGGTGCTGGCGCGGCACTGGAAGGCGCGCAACATCAAGGGCGTGTTCCAGGCCGGCGCGCGCACCATAGAACTGATGACCACGACGATCTACAACGTCCTCGACGAATACGTGGAAATGTACGGCGAGGACGAGGTGATCCCGGTAACGCGCACCAAGTTCGGCAATATCTGCACCACCGCGGTGCAGCGCGAGCCGGAACTGATCCGCGCATTCGCGCTGAAGGGCTGCGAGCTGATGCTGCGCACCGCCACGGGAGGCTTCAACCACCTCGACGTGCGCTCCGGCGCGATGCACAACGGCATCTACACGGCCCTGGTCAACAACGCCCACTCGCCCGGCACGCGGGGCGTGTTCGGCGACACGGGCGG
>CAYMQG010000002.1:0-16987 GCA_964392625.1 uncultured Gammaproteobacteria bacterium
ACCTGTAGGCTCCGGCTCCAGACTCAGCTTGATAATTCCCGATCTTGGATTGGAGGTCAGTTGCGCGGGACGGATGATGGTGTAATCGAGATCGCTGGCCATGATGTGCTGCTCGGCTTCGTCCTTTATGTCGATTGCCCAGCTGTGCGATTCCCGGAGATGCTCGGGCACCATGAGGATGCTCTCGCCGGGGCCGACAATCGTCACGACGATCAATCTGTCGATGCCTTCGGTTTGTGCCGCATCCAGGATGTTGGCAGTGCCCACCACATCCACTGGCACCTCGCCAGGTCCTGAGCCCAGGGTCGAAAAGATAGCCCTGAATTTCCTGGATGCGATTGCCCGGTGCACATCGTCGGAGTTCAGGGCGTCGCCGACGAAGTATTCGACGTCCAGCGGTTCCAGGTTCTGCAGATTGGACGTGGGTCTGACGAAGGCGGTGACGGCCTCGCCCCGCCCGACCAGGATTTTGGCGATTTCCAGTCCCGTGTTGCGCGTGGCGCCGAAAATCAGGACACCGTCATCGCCATGGGCTGGCGCCGCCAGCAATATGAGCGTGGCCGTCAGGCCCCAAAGACTGCTTCTCATCGCCGGACTCCAATATCAGGGCTGGCCGGTCTCCTGAAGCGCATGACGGCACGGTCTGTTTTCCCGCGTACGTGCGGAGCCATGGCAATGACGTCACGCTGGTCGTTGTCATTCGACAAGACGTCGCTCTCGGCGTCGAAGTGGAACCCCGCCGCAGTGAAGTCCGCCTTGACGAGGGCAGGATCGATCCGGTGCAAACCGGCCACGACGTCATCGGGTGTGCCGGGGTCGGCCACGTGGTCAACGACCAGCACGACACCTCCGGGTTTTACGGCGGAGTAAAGTTCGGCCAGCATGGACGGGCGGTCTATGAGTTCCCAACCGCGCATACCATCGATGTAGTAAACGTCGTGGTAGCACAGGATCAGCAGCGCGACGTCAAAGGCCTTATCGGGCAGTTCAAGCTGGTTGTTCTCGCCCAGAATGCGCTCGACCTCGGCCAAACGGCCATCCGCATAGCGTTGCTCGATTTCCCTGCGGGCACTGAAGGCATAAGGAGTGTTGTTGTGTGCCACGACCCTGCCTTCGGGGCCAACCACGGAAGCCGCCAGTTGGGTGTAGTAACCGCCGCCGGAGAACATGTCCAGCACCGTCATTCCCGGCTGCAGACCGGCGAAGGCCAGGATGGCTTCGGGTTTGCGACCGGCGTCGCGGGCCCGGTCGCCCGGCAATCGGCGCGGATCCTCGATTGCGGCCGCGATCACGGCATTGACGTCGGTTTCGGCGCCGGTGCGTGTCTCATCGGCAGCATTGCCTGTGTGAAACGGCGCGCCAAGTATCGCCAGCATGGCGCAGATCAAGGGGATGGGTGGCCGCATGGGACAGTCCTCCGGTTACAGCGGGTCGCGGATGAAGGTAGGCTGGTCGCGCGTGGAGCGTTCGGCATCGTAGCGGTAGCCTGCCTCGGAGAAGTCCAGCAGGCCTCTGGCGAAGCGCATTCGCTTCTCGATGATGAAGCGCGCCATCATCCCGCGCGCGCGCTTGCCGAGGAAGCTCACGAAACGGTACTTGCCGCTGCGGAAGTCCAGGAAACGCGGGGTGATGACCCGGCCGCCGACATTCGAAAGATCCACCGCGCCGAAGTACTCCTTGGACGCCAGATTGACCAGCACCGGCGTGCCGCTGGCGTCCACCGCCTCCCGTACGGATTCCGTCAGGCGGTCGCCCCAGAAGTCGTAGAGATTGGAACCGGCCGACGTGCCCAGCGGGGTGGACATCTCCAGGCGGTACGGCTGAATCAGGTCCAGGGGCCGGAGCACGCCGTGCAGGCCGGAAAGAATGCGCAGGTGCCGCTGCGCCCAGCCCAGGTCGCGTCCCGAGAACTCCCAGGCGCGCAGGCCCTGGTAGGCGTCGCCGTTGAAGGCCAGCACCGCCGGGCGCGCGTTGCGGCGGCTGAAGGGCTCCTTCCAGGCTGCGTAGCGGTCGTGGTTCAGCTTCGCCAGCTTGTCGCTGATACCCATCATTTTCGAAAGGTCGGGCGGAGTGAGTTCGCGCAGGCGGTCCACGAGTTGCGCGGAATCCTCGATAAAGTCGGGGATCGTGTGCCTGCCGCGCGGCAGGCGGGACTCGAAGTCCAGGGACTTGGCGGGCGAAAGGATGGCAAGCATGGCTAGTGTCCGGTTTGTGTGGCGGTTGCAGCGGGGTTTTCGGGGTTCGCGGCGCGCATGACGCGCACGCGGTCAACGGCGCTTTCGGTGGTTTCCAGAATTTCCATCGGGAACCCGCCCAGTTCCAGCCGCTGCCCCTGCTGCGGAATGGTACCCAATTTATCGAGAATCAGGCCGTTGAGGGTCTTCGGGCCATACGTGGGCAGCCTCCAGCTCATGCGCCGGTTCAGAAGGCGGATGTTGGAGCCGGCGTCCACCAGCCAGCCGCCGTTGCCGTCGGGCTGAACCTCGTCTTCCTCCGCGTCCTGCGAACTGTCGCCGATCAGGCCGCCGGAAATCTCGTGCAGGAGGTCCTGCACGCTCACCAGACCCTGAATGTCGCCGTATTCGTCCACTACCAGCGAAGTCGCGCCGCCGCCCCGATGAAAGTCCGAGAACATGCGGGTAAGCGAAGTGTGCTCGAACACGTAGCGCGGCGTATCGAGAAAGTTCTCCAGCCGGCGGCGGTTCAGGCCGTTGGAGCCATTCGCCTGAAACAGCTTGCGCACGTGGAGCATGCCCGCCACGTTATCGAGTTGTCCGCGGAAGCAGGGGAGCACCGAATGGGTGCTGGCGCGAAGCTGACGGACGATTTCCGGCCATTCCTCCTCCAGGTCGATGCCCTCGATCTCGCCGCGCGTCGTCATGATGTCCTCGATGGTCAGCGCTTCGAGCTCCAGTACCGCCAGCAGCATCTGCCGGCGCCGGCTGGGTATGCGGCCGCCGGATTCGGTAACCAGCGTGCGAAGTTCTCCCAGGGTCAGATCGTGCTCGTCATCCTCGTCGGGCCGCACGCCGGTCAGGCGCACCAGGAACCCCGCGATCAGGTTCACCGCCCACACGGCCGGCCACAGCAGCTTCTGCAGCGGGTGATAGATGCGGCTTGCGATCAGCGCCAGTTTCTCGGGCCGCGCAGCCGCCCAGGTCTTGGGCGTGACTTCGGCGAAGACCAGCACGATCAGCGTCAGCAGGATGGTGCCCGCAACGGCGCCCATCATGCCGCCCACTCGCAGCGCCAGCACCGTCCAGATGAACGCGGCGAAGAAGTTCACCAGGTTGTTGCCGAACAGGATCAGGCCAAGCAGCCGGTCGGGACGGTCCAGCAGCCTTTCCGCAAGCTGCGCGCCCCGATGCCCCTCGCGCGCGCGATGCTTGAGCTTGTACCGGTTGATCCGCATGAGCGCGGTCTCGGTGCCGGAGAAAAAGGCCGACAGGGCCAGCAGCAGAAAGAAGGTGCCCAGAAGGGCTGGTAGTGGGATGTCGTCGCTACTCAAAACGAGTCATGCGTAGCCAAACACGCCCATAAGGAAAACACGGGCCGGCAGTTCTGTCAAGCGGGTTGCTGTGCTATCGTGGTACTACCAATTTGCCGCTGCTGTTCGGGAGGCAGGCGAGTTGGTCGAATCAACAAACTTTCCCGCATGGCTCTTGAGGGGACATATGAAGCCAAGAACCATTTGTGCATTGATTACGGCAATCGGAGTTGCGCTACCGGTCGGATTCGGTGTTATCAGTACTGCCGCCGCGCAAGCGGCGGACGACGTCCTTGAGGAAGTCGTGGTTACGGCGCGCAAGCGCGAGGAAAACCTCCTCGAAGTGCCGGTGAGCATTACCGCGATAACGGCGGCCGACATCGACGCCAAGGGTATTACGGATTTTGCCGATCTCGTCGACTTCTCGCCCGGGTTTTTCTTCGCGGAGCACTCGGTAGGCCGCGGAGACCGGTCCAATCGCCTGCTGGTCATACGCGGAATGCGCATCGAGAGCGAGGACGATCACGTGCAGCCTGCCATGGTGTTCGTCGACGGCGCACCCATGATGGGAAGCGTAATCAGCGGGCTTGAGGACGCCGAGCGCATCGAGGTCGTCAAGGGACCGCAGAGCGCCTACTTCGGCCGGGCCACTTTCTCCGGGGCGGTCAATTTCGTTACCAAGACGCCTTCGGAAGAGTTCTCGGGCAAGGTAACCGCCGAGGCGGGCCGTTACGGGACGGCTAACTTCGGGGTACAGGTCGAAGGCCCGCTGAGCGAGAACCTGCTCTATCGCGTTTCGGGCAGCAGCTATCGCACCGACGGCCATTACCGCCTGGGCAACGACCCCGACCAGAAGCTGGGAGAGCGCAAGACCTGGAACCTGGCCGCAACGCTTTACGCTACGCCTTCGGATCAGTTCTCGGCCAAGTTGCGCGTGCATCACTGGCGGGACGATGACGGCCCCGGCGCGGCCTTCGCGTACGGCGAGGGCAACGGCGAGCACTATTTCAACTGCAATCCGCCGGGATCCACGCTGCTTGAGCGCAACGGCGGCAACACCTGGATTTGCGGCGAAGCTCCGTTTCCCCAACCCGATGAGATCAATGCCGATTTTGTGTTGAACGCGGCCAAGGAGGGTGTCCTGAACGGCGTGGCAACTCCGGGGCGGCCGGGAATCGTGACCCCGTTCGACTCACCGATTCTCGACGGTTTCGGGTTGGCGCGGCGCGCCTGGAACGCGAGCCTGATCATGGACTACGAGTTCACCAACGGAATCTCGCTGGCTTCGATTTCAGCGTTTCACTCCAACGAGTGGCAGGTGCTGGACGATGTGGATCGCCGCGCAACCGCCCATATCGCAGATCTCAGGGACACGGGACTCCTGAACAATCGCGACCTGCGGGACTTCAGTCAGGAATTGCGGCTGTCCGCGGACCAGGGTCGCTGGCGGTGGCAGTTGGGCGCCAACTATTTCGACACCACCGGCGTGCGCTCCACGGGGCTGAAGTTCCTCTTCTGGACCCAGGGACTGGGCGTCGGCAACTCGTGGGACATCCAGACGACCGGCCTGTTCGGTTCGATTGGATATGACCTGACCGATCAGCTGAGCGTGAGCGTGGAAGGACGCCAGCAATGGGACAAGGTGGCCGAAGGCGGGGCGACCGGCACGGCCAAGCTGTCGGACACCTTTACCAGCTTTACGCCTCGCGTAATCGTTGACTTCAAGGCGACCGAGGACATCACGCTCTATGCCAGCTTTGCCCAGGGCACCCGTCCGGGAACATTCAACGCGAACCTGGTCGGGCGGTCACAGCAGGAGCTGGACCAGATACAGCAACAGACCGGCGCCGGCCTTACGGTGCCCGAAGAGGAACTGGACAGCTTTGAACTGGGTCTCAAGGGCAGCCTGCTGGAGGGACGCGCCTGGGTTACCGCAACCGTGTACTGGGCCGACTGGAAAGCGCAGAGCGCTACCGGCGTCTTCGTGACGGCGCCGGACGGATCAACGGACTTCGTGGGCATCAAGGCCGTCGGCGGCGAGATCGACCTGAACGGATTCGAGTTGGAGGGGGCTCTGGCGGTGACCGACAACTTCCGGGTTGACGCCACCTTCAGCATCAACGATTCGGAGATCAAGAAAGGCGGCAGCTGCAGCCATTGTCCCGTCCTGCTCGGCGTCGCCAATGCGGACGGGCTCGGCAAGCGCACGCAGAAGAATCCCAGGAACCAGGGTTCGCTTGGTCTTTCCTATACGGATCAGTTCAACGACCGTTACGACTGGTACGCTCGCGCGGACTACATCATGACGGGCAGCCGTTTTGCCGGAGGGCCGAATCTGACCGAGACCGGCGACAGCCACCGCGTGAACGTGCGTGCCGGAGTGGAGAACGATACGTTGCGCGTGGAAGTGTTCGGCAAGAACGTTTTTGACGACAAGACCTTCACGAACTACCAGATCCTGCATGACTTCGCCTTTCTCGGGCCGCGCCGGATTCTGACCGCCGGGCTTCCCGACCGGGCGGTCTGGGGGGTGCGCGCGTCGTACAACTTCTGATCGCGGGAGTTAAATCGTGATTACGCGGCGCGAGATGCTGAAGTCCGGCATCGGTGCCGCCGGGGCGGTCGGTACGGCGGCGGCGTTGACCGCCTGCGAGCCTGACGCGGCTGCGGCACTTACGCCCAACAACCTTGCGGAACGGGTCAAGCGGGTGCGCGCGGGCCCGCTGATGAACCTGGAGCAGGCCTACCGGGTGATGGAGGAGGAGCAGCTCGATGGGCTCGTGCTGGCCGAGCCGATCAACGTCTTCCATCTGACGGGCCACTGGGGGTCGCTGGCGAAGATGGGCTACCCGGCGCCGGCATATGCACTGCTTTCGAAGGACCAGCGCCAGGCTCCCGGCCTGGTGATGATGCAGTTCATCTACTACTACACCTACTCGGACGGTCACTTCGATTTTCCATTGCAGACCTGGCTGTTTTCCGGCTGGGACAGGCGCCTGCAGGACGGCAGCAACGCCGCTGCCGGCGACGGCGAGCCGGCGGCCAACCCGGCCTACATCTTCGAGGACAAGGGCCAGGAGGAGTTGCGGGAGATTGAAGTTCATCGCCGCAGCACATTGGACGCTGCCCTGTCGGAGCAGAAGCTCAGCGCCGATGCACGGTGGGCGTTAGTGAACGCCGTCAAGGGCATGGGTCTGGATCGCGGCCGGATCGGCGTGGATCATGTGGTCGTAAACGCGATATTCGAAACCGCGGGACTGGATGCCGTTCCGGTTTACGCGGACCGGGCCCTGAGGCGCATCCGGGCGATCAAGTCGCCGCGCGAAATCGAATTGATGACCTTTTCGGCGCAGGCCAATGCGGAAGCCGCCGTGGCCGCGGCCCGCGCCGCGCGCGCAGGGGCGACTTACCAGGAACTTCGGGCGGCCTTCTACTCCGAGGCCGCAAAGCGCGGCAATCTCGGCGTGTTCATGCAGGTGGACACCATCGGTGCGGAAACCGGCGACGGCGAGTTTCATGAAGGGCAGGCGTTTCAGATCGACTGCGTAAGCCACGGCTTCCACTACCACGGCGATTACGGCCGAACGATCTTCCTTGGCGAACCTGCGCGCTCGATGAAGCGCGCCACCGACGCCATCGCGCTCGGCTGGGACGCGATCATGGAAGCACTGCGGCCCGGCCTGCGCTATTCCGAGATCCGCGCCATCGGCATGGAGGCGCTAAGGAAAGGCGGCTACGACCTCGACGTGGCCTTCACGCCGCACAGCGTGGGCCTGATGCACACCGACGATCCGGGGCGCGCCGACAGCCCCTTCTACGTCAAGGAGGACGTGGTGCTGGCGGAGAACATGATCATCAGCGTCGATTGCCCGGTGCGCAACGTGGGGCTGGGCGGCTCCGCCCACCTGGAGGACCTGACGCTGATCACCGCCGACGGCGGCGTTCAGATCAACGACATCGGCGACCGCGTAATCGTCGTTTAGGAATTACGCTAACGGGCGCGATTTGAATCGCGCCCGTTAGCGTAGGCACTGTCTTACGGGACTAGAAGTCCCAGACGCCTCTCAGGTAGTAGTAGCCGCCGTTGTACCCGAAGGGCGAGGTGTCCGGCCAGATGAGCCCGGAAGTATTGGACCGCTCCTCGGGATACTCGTCGAGTATGTTTTCCGCACCTACGATCAAACGCACGGCGTCATTGAACTGGTAGCCGACCTCGACGTCCACGACGGTGCTCGCGTCCACATCGAAATAATTGCTGCCGTCATCGAGCGTGAACTCTTCGTAGCCGCCGTAGTAGCGCACGCGGGCCAGCAGGTCCCAGCGGTCCTGCGAGTGACTGAAGGACAGCGTAAAGCGATTGGACGGCGTGTTCCCCTCGAGTTGCGTGACCCGCTTGTCGTTGATCACGTCCGGGTCGCGCTCGTCCACCTTGGTATCGGTCCAGTTGGCCGCCAGGCTCAGATTGGTCTCGCCCATGCCGAAGTCCAGCGGATAGGTGGCGACCAGGTCGATGCCCTGGGTCGTGGTGGTGAAGTTGTTGGTGTAGAACCGCACCGAGGTAAAGGCCTGGGCATCGGCCACGCCCGCGGCCAGCAGCTGTTGAATGTTGGCCGGCGTGAGGATTTTCTCCGAGCTTCTTGCGATCCTGTCCTCGACCTCGATGTTGAAATAGTCCACCGTAATGTCGAGCGCGTCCAACTGGATGACCGCGCCCACGGTGAGGTTCACGGCTTCTTCCGGCGTGAGCGGCTGGGCGCCCACGATGGCGGCGGCCGGGTGGGTGGGCGGCAACGTGGCCTCATCCGCCAGCACGCCGCCGGTGAACGCCGTAGTCACGTTCAGGATGTTCGCCTGGCCCACCGTCGGCGCGCGGAATCCGGTGCTGGCCGCCGCACGCAGGGAGACCGTTTCGCTGACGTCAAAACGCCCCGCCACCTTGCCGTCGAAGGTGTTGCCGACGTCGGCATGATCCTCGTAGCGGCCGGCCACCTGGAAGGTAAAGGTGTCGGTTACCTCGATTTCCACGTCCCCGTAGGCTGCGTAGCTGTTGCGGCCGAACTCTCCGGCCAGCCGCGGCCCGAACCCGGTGAATCCGTTGGAGCCGATTCCGAAGCCCTGCTCGGCCAGCCCTCCGGGACTGTCATCGAGGAACCAGGAGTTCTCTCCGCCGCTTTCCACCTTGAATTTTTCCCGGCGGTGCTCGACGCCCATCGCGATATGCGCGGGCAGATCGCCGATCGTCATGTCCCTGGTGACATCGAAGTTCACCGTGTAGTCGGTCTGCGTGTAGGAGCCGGGGAAGTAATTGATCGGGATTTCCGTCCGCTGGCCGTGCGGCAGCTTGGCCAGCAGTTGCGGGTTAATGGTGTGACGCATCGTGAAGTCGACATCGTTCACGCCGAACACGGCGCTGGCGTCGAACGACCAGTCGCCGATCAGGTCGCCGCGTACCCCGAACGCCGCGGAATAGTCGGTCAGAATGCCGCCGAACCTTGGAACGAAGCCGCCGGGAAACGCCGAAATGAAGGAGAAGCAATTGGGGTTGGCCTCAACCGCGGCAATGTCGTCGGGGTTGGCCACATTGTTGTTGATGCGGATGGGTGGGCATGGCTGGTCGTCCCAGATGCCGCCGGGCGACAGGTCGGCCACCTTCACGCTGGGGCCGAATTCCGTGCCTTCCGGGACCATGGTGTCGGTGTCGTCCGCCCAGAACCGCACGAGCTCGCCGTTCACAACCCGGTTCACATAGGATCTGCCGTCGGCGGTGGCGCCGGGACCCTGGAAGACGCCGCCGCGGGTGTGCGGATTACGGAAGTAGAACCCGCCTTCCATCTTGCGCTTGGCGAAGTTTCCGAACGCGTAGGCCTCGCGCCCGCCACCGAGATCGATCCCGAGATTGGCGAACATCTTGTAGTCGTACTCGAATTCCGGCGCGCCCCACACCATGACATTGGGATGGAACACATGCGGATAGTTCGGGTCTCCGATGTACGGGTTGCCCGCGTCCACCAGGCCCTGCGCGTCGGAGCGCTGCACCGAGCGGTCGGTGGGGTCGGACTGCTTGTACTCGAAGCTGAAATTTGCGAATCCGTTGGAGGTGAGCGGAAGCCCGAAGTTGGCCGCCACGTTTACGGCGTCGCCATCGCCTTCAAAATAGGTTCCGTATTTCGCGGTGATCGTGCTTCCCTCGGCGTCGTCCCTGAGCGTGAAGTTGATCACGCCCGCGATGGCGTCCGAACCGTATTGCGACGCCGCTCCGTCACGCAGGACTTCCACGCTCTTGATCGCAATGGCCGGGATCGCGGAGAGATCGGGGCCCTGCGAGCCGTCGGCCACGCCGTTGCCCAAAAAGGTGATGACCGCGGCGCGATGACGGCGCTTGCGATTGACCAGGGCGAGGGTTGAATCCGGTGGCAGCCCGCGAAGCCGCGCCGGCCGGATCAGCGTGGCCGCGTCGTTGATGGCCTGCTGGTCCACGTTGTAGGAAGGAACCAGGGCCGAGAGCAGGGCGTCCATGTCGGTCGGTCCCTGACTGCCGAGATCGTCTCCGCCGATGTAATCGACCGGCACCAGCGAATCCGTCGCCGATCTGCCCTCGCGGCGGCGTGTTCCCAGCACGACGATTTCGTCAATCGCGCCCGAGGCAGCCTCTGCCGCCTCCTCCTGGGCCGTGGCCGGTGCCGTTGCAAGGAAGCCGACAAGCGGCAGCGAAAGGGCGAAGGAAAGTACTGAAAAGCGTTTCATTGTTTGTTCCCCCGAGTAGAAAACAATGCCTCAGAACAGCGAGTAATGGTACACCATGGCTTTGCACCGTGATTGCTGTATTCTTTTGGCCGTTTCCGGCGCAGGAAAGGGGCGCAGGCGATGAAGCAACGAGGCGGGTGGACCGGAGCGATTTTGCTGGCAGGATTTTTTTCAGGCGCGGCGGGGGCGGGCACCGAAGGCGGGCTGCTGGAACGCGCCCGGGCCATCCATGAGCGCGTGATCGCCATCGATACCCATGTGGACATCCCGCCCGACTTCGGCACGGACGCGTACGATCCGGCGCAGGCCAAGCCTCCCGGTCAGCAGGTGGACCTGCCGGGCATGGAGCGGGGCGGGCTGGATGCAGCGTTCTTCATCGTTTTCGTAATGCAGCGCGAGCGCACCGAGGCCGGCTACGCCCGCGCGATCGCCGACGCCTTCGTCAAGTACGCGGCGATCCGCAAGATGACCGACATCGACCACTCCGATCGGATCGGGCTGGCTCTGACCGCCGAGGATGTCCGCCGCATACACTCCGAAGGCCGCCGCGTGGCGCTGATCGGCATCGAGAACGGCTTCTCCATAGGCCGCCACGTGAACCTGCTCGACGTCCATTACGCGGCGGGCGCGCGCTATCTGGGCCTGCTGCACAACGGCCACAACGACATCGGCGATTCCGCCGTGCCCAATCTGGCGCGGGGCGAGTCCAGGTCCGAGCATGGCGGGCTGAGCGAATTCGGCCGCGCGGTGATCCGGCGCGCCAACGAACTGGGGATCATGGTGGACATATCCCATTCCTCGGAAGCCACGGCGATGGATGCGATCGAAGCATCCGAGGCGCCGGTGATCGCCTCGCACTCGGCCGTGAAGGGCGCTTATTCGCATGCGCGCAACCTGAGCGATGAAGCGCTCCTGGCAATGCGGGACAACGGCGGCGTGGTGCAGATCGTGGCCTTCGACTCCTACCTGCGCGAGACTCCGCCGGAAAAAGTCGCGGCGATGGGCGCGCTGTACCGGGACATGAGTCTCAGGAATGCCGCCGACTTTGCCCGCATGCCCCCCGAACAGCGCGAAGCCTACTACTCGCGCCTTAGTGAAATCACCCGCATGCCGCCCCGGGCGTCGGTGATGCACCTCGCCGATCACATTGACTACGCGGTCGGGCTGATCGGGATCGACCACGTGGGAATTTCGTCCGACTTCAACGGCGGCGGCGGTATCGAGGGCTGGGACAACGCCGGCGAGACCCTCAATGTGACGGTCGAACTGGTGCGGCGCGGTTACTCCGAAGAGCAGATTGCCAGGCTCTGGGGCGGCAACCTGCTCAGGGTGATGGAAGCGGTCGAGTCGGTCGCTGCGGATTAGGGCTAACAGGCCCTAAAGGGGGAGTGATCCGCCTCCGCCGTTTTCGCCCTCCGGTTTCCTGAGCGTCAGCGGGTCGACGTCCTCCAGCATTCCCTCGCTCAGGACCTGAACCTTCTGCTCGGCTTCCTTGAGCACCTGCTGGCAACGGCGCGTCAATTCCACCCCCCGCTCGAACTGCCTGATCGCCTCGGCCAGGGGCAGGTCGCCCTTTTCCAGGTTGATGACGATCTGCTCAAGATTCTTGAGCGCCTGCTCCAGGCCCTGAACGCCTTCGGTCGCCTTCTCGTCACTCATTCGGGCAAGCCCTCCATGGCTGCATTGTAGCCGCGGCGGCATCCCGGGGGCTTTAGCGCATGTTTTCCTCGGCCCGCTTCGCCAGCTCTTCCGGCGAAAGGGTTTCCTGGTGCGTTGCGATGCACCAGGTGTTGCCGGTCGGATCCGTAACGACGGCGTTGCGGTCGCCGTAGAACATGTCCTGCGGCTCCTGAAAGGACTGTGCCCCTGCCGTGAGCGCCTGCGCATAGCTGGCGTCGGTGTCCGGCACATAAATGTAGAGCATGCAGGGCAGCGCCGGGAAATCCTCCTGCGCCCTGCCCATCATTACGTAGGAGTCGCCGATCAGGACCTCCGCATGCCCCGTCTTGCCGTCCTGGTTGGGGACCCGTTCCTTTTCTTCGGCGCCGAAGGCCGCCGTGAGGAAGTCCACAAGTTGGTCCACGTCTTCGACGACCATGTACGGCGTTACCGAACGGTAACCCTCGGGAATGTAATGCACAGCCATTAAGCCCTTCTCCTGTTCGCTTTCGCAATCGTCAAGATGAAGAGGCTGCGAGGGTACCGAATCGCACGAAATTCGACAAGTGCCCGGAGCAAAAGGCGCACGATTGAGGCTAGAATATCCAGAGCGTGTCACGCTTTCGGAAGGACGCGCCAACCCCGAAAAATTGTTACAGGAAAGATGAGATGACAACGAATCAGGACTGGTGGCCGAATCAGCTAAACCTGAAGGTTCTTCGAGAAAATTCTCCCGCGTCCGATCCGATGGACACGGGTTTCAGCTACGCCGAGGCGGTCAAGACCCTTGACGTGGATGCGCTGAAGCAGGACATCGAAGAAGTGATGACCACCTCGCAGGACTGGTGGCCCGCCGACTACGGCCACTATGGACCGCTCTTCATCCGGATGACCTGGCATGCCGCCGGCACCTACCGCATCAGCGATGGCCGCGGCGGCGGAGGCGACGGACACCAACGCTTCGCGCCTCTGGGCAGCTGGCCCGACAACGCGAACCTGGACAAGGCCCGCCGCCTGCTGTGGCCGGTCAAGCAGAAATACGGCAACAAGATCTCGTGGGCCGACCTGCTGCTGTTCGCGGGCAACTGCGCACTGGAATCGATGGGCTTCAAGACTTTTGGTTTCGCCTTCGGACGCCCGGACGTCTGGGAGGCCGACGAGACCGACTGGGGGGCCGAGAAGGAGTGGCTTGCCGACGAGCGCCACAGCGAAGACGGAGAGCTCGAGGAGCGCCTGGGCGCCGACCACATGGGCTTGATCTACGTGAACCCGGAGGGGCCCGGCGGCAACCCGGACCCGCGCGCGGCCGCCCGGTACATCCGAACGACGTTCAAGCGCATGGCGATGAACGACGAGGAGACGATTGCGCTGATTGCGGGCGGGCACACCTTCGGAAAAGCGCATGGCGCGGCCCCCGACAGCCACGTCGGCGTCGAACCGGAGGGCGCCGATATCGAAGAGCAGGGTCTCGGCTGGACGAGCAGCTTCGGCAGCGGGAAGGGCAGCGACACGATCACCAGCGGCCTGGAAGGCGCGTGGACCGAAAACCCCGTGAAGTGGGACAACAACTTCATGGAGAACCTGCACCAGTACGAGTGGCAGTTGACCAAGAGCCCGGCCGGCGCATCGCAGTACGAGCCCGAGAACGCTTCCGACGTGGCCACCGTGCCGGATGCGCACGATCCCTCGAAGAAGCACGCCCCGATGATGCTCACGACGGATCTCTCGTTGAGGATGGATCCGGACTACGCGCCGATTTCGAAGCGCTTCCTCGAGAACCCGGACGATCTCGCGGACGCCTTCGCCAAGGCCTGGTTCAAGTTGCTGCACCGCGACATGGGCCCCGTCAGCCGGTATCTCGGACCGCTGGCGCCCAGCGAGCCGCAGTTGTGGCAGGACCCGGTCCCCGACGTCGATCACGAGTTGATCGGAGAGCAGGACATCGCAGACCTGAAAGCCCGGGTTCTGGCCACGGGCCTGTCGGTTTCCCAATTGGTCTCAACGGCCTGGGCCTCCGCGGCTACGTTCCGCGGCACCGACAAGCGCGGAGGTGCGAACGGAGCGCGTGTCCGCCTGGCGCCGCAAAGGGACTGGGAAGTGAACGACCCGGCCGCGCTGGCGAGCGTGTTGCAGATCCTGGAGCAGGTCCAGGCGGAGTTCAACGACTCGCAAAGCGGCGGGAAGCGGATCTCCATCGCCGACCTGATCGTGCTGGCCGGGTGTGCCGCTGTCGAACAGGCGGCAAGTAACGCCGGACATGATGTTGAGGTTCCGTTCTCGCCCGGGCGCACGGACGCTTCCGAGGAGTGGACCGACGCGGAGTCTTTCGCCGTGCTCGAACCCACCGCGGACGGGTTCCGCAACTATCTCCAGGGTGGCCATCAGGCATCGGCCGAAGAGCTGCTGGTGGAACGGGCCTGCATGCTGACGCTGACCGCGCCCGAGATGACGGCGCTGGTCGGGGGCATGCGCGCGTTGAATGCGAATGCCGGGCAGTCGGAGCATGGCGTGCTCACGGACCGTCCGGGGACGCTGAGCAACGACTTCTTCGTGAATCTGCTCGACATGAACACCGAGTGGCAGGCGTCCTCCGCATCGGAAGACGTGTTCGAGGGACGCGACCGAACGACCGGGGAAGTCAGGTGGACCGGCACCCGGGTGGATCTCGTCTTCGGTTCGAACTCGGAACTCCGGGCCATCGCGGAAGTCTATGGCTGCGATGACGCCGAGGAGAAGTTCGTACGCGACTTCGTGGCTGCCTGGACCAGGGTGATGAATCTCGATCGCTATGATCTTGCATGATCCGAGCGACGTCGGGATAGCGCAGCAGAGACGATAGGGCCTGAAGATACGGCACTGATATGAAGGCCGCCTATCGCGCTGACGACATTGAAGTCCTCAGCGGCCTTGACCCTGTCCGACGCCGGCCGGGGATGTTCACCGATACGGCGCGCCCCAACTACCTGGCCCACGAGGTGATCGACAACAGCGTCGACGAGGCGCTGGCCGACCGCAGGAAGTGTGATCGCATCGAAGTGACGCTGCACGCGGACGGTTCCCTGGCGGTGGAGGACAACGGCCGCGGAATGCCGGTGGACGTCCACGAGGAAACCGGCCTGACGGGCGTGGAACTGATCCTGACGCGCCTGCACGCCGGGGCCAAGTTCTCGCGCCGTCAGTACCGCTACTCCGGCGGCCTGCATGGCGTGGGCGTGTCGGTGGTCAACGCCCTCTCGAAGCGCCTCAAGGTGCGGGTGCGCCGCGACGGGAGCGAGTGGCACATGGAATTCGCCGGCGGCGAGCCCCAGCGCGCGCTGGAGGCCGTGGGCACCGTCGCGAAAACGAATACCGGCACCTGGATCCGTTTCTGGCCGGATCCCCAGTACTTTTCAAAAGCCAGTTTTCACCTGCCGTCTCTCAAACGGGTATTGCGCGCCAAGGCGCTGCTCTGCCCGGGGCTGACCGTATCGCTGACCACGGAGTCCGATGCCTCGCACGAGGAATGGCGCTACGAGGACGGTCTGGCCCAGTATCTCCAGGAAGAACACGGCGACGGCGAACGGCTGCCGGACGAACCGCTGCGGTTTTCCCAGCTCGATGACGAGGAGCGGACGCTCGATTGCGTCGTGCAGTGGGCCGAAGACGGCTCCAAACGGGTCGAGGAGAGCTACGTCAATCTGGTGCCCACGCCGCGCCACGGCACACATGTCAACGGTCTTCGCACCGGACTGACCGAGGGATTGCGCGAATTCTGCGAATTTCACAAGCTGTTGCCGCGCGATGTGAAGATTTCGCCGCCGGACGTATGGGACGGCGTGAACTTCGTGCTCTCGGTGAAGCTCGCGGAGCCGCAGTTCTCCGGGCAGATGAAGGAGTCGCTGGCGTCGCGGGACTGCGCCGGTTTCGTGGCCGAGGCGGTGCGCGGCGGTATGGCGCTGTGGCTCAACCAGCACTCCGAGCTGGGCGAACGGATCGCCAAACAGGCGATCGCGGCGGCCCAGCGGCGGCTCAGGGCCGCCCGCAAGACGCCGCAACGCACGGCGGTGACGGGACCGGCGCTGCCGGGCAAGCTGGCCGACTGCACCAGCACGGCGCCGGACGAATGCGAGATTTTCCTGGTCGAGGGCGATTCGGCCGGGGGCTCGGCCCGCCAGGCGCGGCGCCGTGAATATCAGGCCATTCTGCCCCTGCGCGGCAAGATCCTGAATACCTGGGAAGTGGATTCGGCGGACCTCGACTCGTCCCAGGAGGTGCATGACATCGCCCTGGCGCTGGGGATACGGGCGGGCGATCCGGACCTGGGCAATCTGCGTTACCACCGCGTATGCATACTGGCGGACGCCGACTCGGACGGACGGCACATCGCCACGCTGATCTGCGCCCTGTTCGCCCGGCATTTTCCCGCGCTGGTGCGCGGAGGTCATGTGCACGTGGTCATGCCGCCGCTCTACCGGCTCGACGTGGGCAAGGAAACGCACTATGCGCTCACCGAAGAGGAGCGGCAATCGCTGGCGCGCCGCTTTGCCAAACGCAAGGTTTCCGTGACCCGCTTCAAGGGCCTGGGCGAGATGAGCGCGAAGCAGTTGCGCGAGACCGCCATGGAGCCGGACACCCGCCGCCTTATCCGGCTCGAAATGGACGAAGCCGACGATGCCTTCAGGGTGCTCGACATGCTGCTGGCGAAGAAGCGCGCCGCGGACCGCAGGGCCTGGCTGGAAGACAAGGGCGACCTCGCCGCGAACTGATGACCGGGCCGCAACTGACGCTGGTGCCGCGCGACAACGCGGAAACGTGGCCGCTGGCGGAGTACGCGGAGCAGGCGTACCTGGACTACTCCATGTACGTGATCCTGGACCGGGCGCTGCCGCACCTGGCCGACGGTCTCAAGCCGGTGCAGCGGCGCATCGTCTATGCGATGAGCGAACTGGGGCTGGCCGCTACCGCCAAGCCGCGCAAGAGCGCCCGCACGATCGGCGACGTGATCGGCAAGTTCCATCCGCACGGCGATTCGGCCTGTTACGAAGCGATGGTGCACCTGGCGCAGCCGTTCGCCTATCGCCACCCGCTGGTGGACGGTCACGGCAACTTCGGCGCGGT
>CAYMQG010000003.1:0-3067 GCA_964392625.1 uncultured Gammaproteobacteria bacterium
TCGAGTCAGTCACGGGCGGTAATGTTAGACGCTTGTGTTAGATTGATCCGCCGCTATGCCAATCCACGAACATCGACATCTCCTGCCCTCCGTGGAGGGCTTTATCGCGGGCTTGCGCGATCTGCACGTGAACGAGCCGGATGAGGCGGCGCGCTGGAGCAAGGCGGCCGACCTGCTGAAGGAGTTGCTGGCCGATCCCGACCTCATGGAGCATGCCCGGGGCTGGCCGACGAGTCCCGCCAAGCTGGGGCTGGAGGGCAAGCACGCCAACCTGCTGTTCTACGAGGACCCGGACTACGGGTTCGTCATCAACGGGCTGATCAAGAAACCGGCGGCGAAGACCACGGTACACGACCACGGCCTTTCCTGGACGCTGTACGGCGTGCTGGACGGCGCCGAGTCGGTGCTGCGCTTTCGCCGGACCGACGGCGGCAAGCCGGGCGACCTGCCCAGCCGCGCCGAGGTCGAGGCCACCGAGACCGTCCGGGTGGGCAAGGGCCACGTGGATTGCATCGGCCCCTGGGAGATTCACGCTGAATACAACGACGACCAGGCGCGGACGACTGCCGTGATCGTGCGCAGCCAGAAGAGCGGCACCTTCGTGCAGAACATCTTCTATCAGAAGGATGGCTCGGTGGAGCAGTACTACGGGCCTCAGCAGATTCCGTATCGCCTGGGCTGAGCGCCGCTTGTCGGAAAACGTATTCCCGCTTCCCGGCCCGTTCCGGGCGCAGCGCATCGTCGAGATGCAGGGAGCGCTGCATTCGGCGGAGGCCCTTTTCCCGAGCGCAACCCGCAAGGAGTTGCGGACCACCGACGCGGCGAACGACCCGCGCCTGTACGACCGGGACCGCGATTTCCTCGTTCTTTCCTATCACAGCATCGTGCTGCGCACGCGGGGCCTGACGATCCTGGTGGACAGTTGCATCGGAAACGACAAGCCGCGGCCGCGCCACGTCAATTTTCACCAGCGCCGCGGCACCTTCCTGCAGGACCTGGCCGCCGCGGGCGTGAAGCCGGAAGACATCGACATCGTGATGTGTACCCATCTGCACGTTGACCATGTCGGCTGGAACACAAGGCTGAAAAATGGCAACTGGGTGCCCACTTTTCCGAATGCGCGATATCTTTTCGCGAAATCGGAAGTGGAGCACTGGCAAGAAGTCCTGGCGAACAACCCCGCCGACGAGGTCAACCACGGATCGTGGGCCGACAGCGTCGCGCCGGTCTTCGATGCGGGACAGGCGGTGGTGGTGGCGGCGGACCACGAGGTCGCCGCCGGGGTCGAGCTGATCGGGGCGCCGGGGCACACGCCGGGCAACGTGATCGTCCGGCTCGAAGACGGCGACGAGCGTGCCTACCTGACGGGCGACGTGATCCATCATCCTGTCCAGGTCGAGCGGCCCGAGTGGTCGAGCTGCTTCTGCTGGGACCCGGCGATGTCCGCGGAAACCCGCTTGAAGACACTGGCCACCGTCGCCGAGGACGACGCCTGGCTGCTGCCCGCGCATTTCCCGACGCCCACCGCGGGCAGGGTCCGCAGCACCGCTTCCGGATTCCGGATGGCCTGGTGGTCTTGAAGAACTCGGTGCTCGAGCGGAGCAACCTGGGGAGGAAGGCCCTTGCATGGGTCGCCGTGGTGCTGTTGGTCGGATGCGGACCCGCCGACGCGCCGCATACCGTGCTCTCATCCGATGGCGTCAGCATTCATTACGACGACGTGGGCGCGGGCGAAACGGCGCTGGTGTTGGTGCACGGCTGGAGCTGCGACCGCAGCTACTGGTCCGGGCAGATCGAGCACTTTGCCCAATCGCATCGCGTCGTGAACGTGGACCTGGCCGGCCACGGCGACTCCGGACTGGACCGCACCGTGTGGACCATGCAGGCCTTCGGCGAGGACGTTTCCGCGGTCGTCAACGCGCTCGACCTTCACAATATCGTGCTGGTCGGCCACTCCATGGGCGGCAAGGTCATCGTCGAGGCCGCCACGCAGCTCGGTGACCGCGTTATCGGCGTAGTGGGCGTGGACACGTTTCACCGCGGCGGCCGCGAAACGCCCCGGGAGAGGCAGGAAGAGGTGTTCGAACAGCTCGCCGAAGACCAGGCGGGCTTCATCTCGGACTTCGTGGACCGCACGTTCGTAGAGCAAAGCGACCCGGCCATCAAGGAGTGGGTCAAGGCGGACATGGCGGCGGCCCCCTACGCCTCGGCGGTCGGCGCACGAGAGGCCAGCGGCAACTATGACGCCACGCCGGCTGTCGCATCGCTTGAAGTGCCGTTCGTGCTGATCAACTCGGACTTCCTGCCCACCGACGTCGCGCATCTCGAAGCGAATGCGGAGCAATTCCTGTTTCTTGAGATGTCCGAAGTCGGGCACTTCCTGATGCTGGAGGACCCGGAGACCTTCAACGCGCTGCTATCCGCGGTGCTCGCGGATATAACATGACACGATACTAGGGGCGGAGGCGCGATGGGCACAGCGATCAACCGGCGGGATTTCGTCAAGGCGGGCGTGGCGGCCGGCCTGAGCGCGGGCGTCGTCCGCGCGGCCCGTGCCGCGACGGACCCCGACGTGATCGTCATCGGAGCAGGCCTTTCCGGGCTCAACGCAATGCTGCTGCTCGAGGAGCTGGGCGTGCGGGCGATTTGCCTGGAAGGGCGCGAGCGGCCGGGAGGGCGATTGCTCAGTCACCAAGGCGTGGCCGGCAACCCGGAATGGGGCGGCGATTCCATTCTCGGCGCCTATGCGCGGATGCAGGACACCGCCGGCCGTCTCGACATCCCGCTGATCGACCATCACGCGCGCCGGGACATGTCGCCGGAAGCCCATCGCGATCCGGCGCGGGTGGAACTGGCGCTGGGCGGGCAGGTCATTCCCCGGGACGAATGGCCGACGCATCCGCTCAACGAAATGCCCGACGGGGCCCGCGACCGCTTCCCCGGGCGCGGTTATTTCCAGAGCGTGATCGCCCGGCACAATCCGCTGGCGTCGTTTGCCGACTGGATGGAGCCGGAAAGCGCGCAACACGACGGCTCGGCCTACGAGTTCTTCAAGGAACTGGGCTGG
>CAYMQG010000004.1:0-7216 GCA_964392625.1 uncultured Gammaproteobacteria bacterium
CCACCTCCCGGGCGCTCATCAACACATCCTCTCTTCCCAAAACCCGATACCCCCTGCCAAAGCAAAGCAATACCTTGTACTCCAATCAAAGGGGACATCTCTGCTTTGGAGAAAGGGGACATTACTGCTTTGGGCTAACACAATGTTGCAATCAGTTGACATCATGATGCTTCACACGTAGCATCACGAGTCATGCGCACCACTTTGACACTTGACGAAGACGTGGCGGCTAGGCTGCGAAATGAGATGACCCGCACAGGCGCCGGAATGAAGGAGGTGGTGAATACGTTTCTTCGCCGCGGTCTGGAGGCGCCCAGGGCGGAGGAGATCGCACGACCGTTTACCGTGCAAGCGCAATCAATGGGATTGAAGCCGGGGATGGACGTGGACGATATTGCCGGACTGCTCGACTTTCTAGATGGGCCTGCGGTTCGTTGATCCTGGTTGACGCCAATGTGCTGCTGTACGCGTATGACCGCGACAGTCCGCACCACGAGGCCTCAAGACACTGGCTGGAAGCTCAGTTTTCCGCCGGTCAGCCGCTTCGGTTCGCCTTGATCACGCTGCTGGCCTTTGTCCGAATCGCTTCGGACCGCCGCGTGTATGCAAAGCCGTTATCCCCGCGAAAGGCTTGCGAGCTTGTTGAGGATTGGCTTGCGCAACCCAATACGCAGCTTCTTCAGCCGGGCGCGCGCACTTGGAAGCTCTTGAGTCGGCTATGCGACACAGGTCAGGCAAAAGGCGGAGTGGTGATGGATGCTCATCTCGCGGCCCTCGCGCAGGAGCATGGCGCCAGTATCGCCACAACCGACCGCGACTTTGCGCGCTTTCCAGACCTCAAACTCATTGATCCCGTCCGCGACGCGTCCCCGCAGACTTAGGCATTGAGTGCAATTTCCCGGCAAGAAAGATATGCAAGGGACCTCGGCTTAGAGCCGTTTAAGTGAGCCTCTCACAAATCGAAAATAGGCTCCTTCCCGCTCTGTTTTCGTAAATCTGGCCAGCCGACCCTGTGCTATGCTTCACAAGCACCGCTCGGATGCAGGTTCGGGCCGCTGTTTTACGGAGACTCAGGGAGGAAATCCAGATGAACGACAGTTCTTCATTTGACGGAAGCGTTCAATTGCTTGCCGATGCCCTGCAGCAGGTTGTCAGGGAAGCCGTGCGCGACGGCGTGGCCCCGGTGCGTCAGGATGTGCAAACCCTGCGCCAGGATATGCAGGCCATGGAAGATCGACTCAATGACCGGATTGACGTCACCAATCAGAACGTGCAGGCACAGTTCGCCGAGCAGGAAAAGAAGATTGCACGCCTGATACGCGGCCGCGCCAACTGACGCAGCGTTATCCAGACTTTGACCACGCCGGCTGCCCGCAGAAGCAGGCGTAGGTCGTATTGCAAACGCGCACCGGGCCAACTCGATGAGGATTAAAGCTGCCCTTCTGTTATGGGCCGTCAGCGCCCTCGCGAACGCTCAGGTCGCCGTGGATGCTTTCGTGACGGGTGTGTATGACGGGGATACGATCTATGTTGACGCGGACATATGGCCGAATCTCATCTGGTCCGGATCTGTTCGCGTTTTCGGTATCGACACGCCGGAGATTCAGGGCGCCTGTGACCAGGAAAGGACGCGCGCAATACTGGCGCGCGATTACGTTCGCGCATTGCTTGATGAAAAGACCGTAAGGCTTACTCAAATCATGAATGACAAGTACGGAACGCGGGTGCTTGCGGATGTGTTTTGGTATGACGCGGATCTGATGGAGTGGCAGAGCCTTGCAGTGAATCTTATGGTCGCGGGTCACGCCAGAGCCTACGGCGGTGGCGAGAGGCAAGGCTGGTGTGGAGATGATTTGCCGGTTTTGCCGGAGACGGAAGACCGTGTTTCGAACGACCCGCTGGAACTGTACGACGATGACGCCAATGGCAGGATTTCTTGCTCAGAGGCGCGCAGACACGGCATTGCGCCCGTTTACGTCGGGCATCCCGCCTACCCTTACATGGATGATCGCAACAATGACGGCGTTGTTTGCGAGTGAAGGTCCGCTTTCGCACTCCTTACGAATTTCCTGGACCGACGCGGCCAGCCGGTCCCTCCAAACCTGCTTGGCGCAGGGACTCGGCACGCCCGACCAGGGCGGTGCGCTGGTCACGCTCCTCCTCGGCTTCGCCACCATCAAGGTGAGACTCGCCCAGCCAACAGCTTGACATCAATTAAGAAGAAAATTAGACTCGGGTATTCCATATTTCTCGAATAAGCGGAATGTTCGAGCGTGACGACCATATACGGGCATTGCGGCGGCTGTTTTCCGTCAACTCCGTCGTTTTCCTGCTGGGTTCAAGGGGAGCAGGCAAGACGACCCTGTCACGCGAGTTTGCGCAGCGCTCGCGCTCGCATTCCTATTTCTTCGACCTGGGCTCGGCTGCGGACCGTTCCAGGCTTGACGATCCGGCGCTGGCATTGTCCGGCCTGCAAGGCCTGGTCGTGCTGGACGAAATCCACCGCGCCCCTCACATTCTTGATGTCCTGCGCGGGTTGTTGCCGAGATCCGGGAGACCGGCGCGATTTCTCGTAATCAGCAGCATCTTGCCGGACAAACTCCGCCAACAATTCGAATCGCTCTCCGAATTCGCCGCTTACTATGAATTTCCCGGTCTTCTGTCCGCCGAACTGCCCGTACCGAAGGCGAATGCGCTGTGGCTGAGGGGGGGGCTGCCGGCGTCGTACAGCGCCGGCAGCGACAGCGAGAGCTACGAATGGCGGGAGCGTTACGTTCGCGACTTCCTGGAGCGCGACCTCTATCGCCTGACGTCCAATGCTCCGGCGGACCGGATCGAGCGGTTCCTGGTAATGCTGGCGCACTGCCATGCGCAGGTGTGGAACGGATCCGAACTGGCGCGCTCGCTGGGCGTGTCGCATCACACCGCGCGCCGCTATCTGAAAATTCTTGAGTCCGCCTTCGTCGTGCGCACGCTGAAGGCATGGCGCGCGAACCTGCCCCGGCGTCAGGTCAAGTCGCCCAAAGTTTATTTTCGGGACACGGGGCTGTTGCACTATTGCCTTGGCATTTCCAGCCTGCGTGACCTGGAGCGGCATCCCAGGTCGGGAGCTTCGTGGGAAGGCTTCGTACTCAAGAACCTGATCCGCGTCTTTGGACGGAAGGGTTCGCAGTTCTATTTCTGGGCGGCGCACACCGGGGCCAAGGTGGATCTCATCGTCCAGAGCGGCAGCCAGCTTCGCGGTTTCGAAATTCGTCGAACCTCCGCTCCCCGCATTACGCGCTCGGTTCGGTCCGCGCTGGAAAACCTTTCGCTGACGCGGATGGATGTGGTTCATGCGGGACCCGCGAGTTTTACCCTTGACAGGCGGGTTCGCGCGATTTCGGCCGAACGCCTGCACGAGGAAGTATGAGCCTTGACCAACAGCCTGCAAGGTCGGTCGGCTGTTTTCAGCGCCCGTAGCGTTGACGGCCTCACGGCGCTGGGACGGACGCTCGGCGGGGCGCTGAATGAAGCAGTCGCCGGCAGGCCTTTCCTGCTTCTCGCCCTCGACGGCGAACTGGGAGCCGGGAAGACGACCCTTGCGGCCGCAACGCTGGCGGCGCTGGGAGTCCGGTCACGTGTAACGAGCCCCACCTACGGGCTGGTGCATGCGCACAGTTTCGCCCTTGGCGGGACGGGACGGAAGGTGGAAGCCCTGCACGTGGACCTGTACCGCCTGCGGCATCTGTCCGAACTGGATGAACTCGGTCTTGAGGATGGTGTTCAGTCCACGCCCGCCGCGGCCTGTCAGGTGTTGCTGGTGGAGTGGTTCGAGAACGCCCGGGGATGCCTGGGTCCCCCGGATCTCGCATGCCGACTCAATCATGCGTATCCCGGCAGGCTCGTGAATCTGCGCGCCCACTCGACCCCGGGCGGCCGGATTCTGCGGTTGCTGCGTGGGGCGGCGCACCCCGATCTGCAATTGCTGTCTGAGCAGGACGTTTCTTAAGTAGTGGGAATAGCCTACTAATATTCTTGGTTTTTTGATTGACAAGCGATGCATCGGGGCTATACTCGCCATCGAGGAAATCCGACTATGCAGCAGGCATGACCGTCCACCGCCTCGTCGTTGCGCTGGTTGCCGGGCTTATGGCCGGCGCCCTTAACGCGGCGCCCGCGCGCATAGAGAGTATCCGTGTGGCCGAGTACAACTCGAAGACGCGGGTGGTCCTTGAACTGGATCAGGCGCGCGGCCACAAGCTTGAGGTTCTGGAAAACCAGCCGCGAATTGTCGTGGATCTGTATTCCGCGCGCATCGACGCCGCGCTTCCGCAGCGGGGCGCGGGGATTGTGCGCCGGATGCGTCACGGCCGTCACCCGGGCGACATGCTGCGCTTGGTGTTCGACCTGCATGCCGCCGCCACCGCCAGCAGCTTCGCCGTGGCCGCGGGCAGGGACGGCCGCGGTCATCGTATTGTGGTCGATATCTATCCCGGGGCCATCGGGCAGGGAGCCGTTGCGGAAGGAATCGCGGCGCCCGCGAACCGCGACGTGCTCATCGCTATCGACGCCGGACACGGCGGCCGGGACCCGGGCGCTGTCGGCAGGGGCGGATTGCAGGAAAAGACCGTGGTCCTGGCCATTGCCCGCCGCCTGGCGCGCCGGATCGACCGGGAGCCCGGAATGTCGGCGATGATGACGCGCGACGGCGATTACTATATCAAGCTGCGCGAGCGTTATGCGCGGGCGCAACAGCGCAACGCCGACCTGTTCGTGTCGGTGCACGCGGACGCCATGAAGAGCCGGCGGGTCCGCGGTTCCAGCGTTTACGTGCTGTCGGAGCAGGGTTCATCCGACGAAGCCAGCCGGCTTGCCCGGCGCGAAAACGCATCGGACCTGGTTGGCGGCATCGAGATGGATGGTCTACCGCCCAGCGTTGCGACCATGATCATCGATCTGTCGCAGAACGCTTCCATCGGGTCCAGCCTGGAAGTAGGCGACGATGTCCTGCAGCAACTGCACGGTGTCGGCCGCGTGCGCAACTCGAAAGTGCAGACCGCGCCGTTTGCGGTGCTGAAGGCTCATGACCTGCCTTCGATCCTGGTGGAGACGGCCTACATCTCGAATCCCCAGGACGCACTGCTGCTCAGCAGCGCCGGCTATCAGGAAGAACTGGCCCAGGCCATGCTGGCGGGAATTCGCGCGTATTTCTACCGGAACCCGCCGCGCGGCACGCTGATCGCGCAGCGGGTCGAGGACGGCGAATTGCCCGAGCAGCAGTATGTCGCCCGCCGCGGCGATACGCTGAGCGGAATCGCCCAGCGCTTCAATGTTCCCCTCGCGGTATTGATCCGCGCCAACAACCTGCCGAACGACCGCCTCCGCGTCGGCCAGGTGCTAAAAATCCCCGCCAGTTGACCCGAACCCCGGGGCGTATTGCTCGCCCTCGCCTTTTCTCTCCCCCTCCCCTGTTGAGAGGCGCCATCCTTGGCTCGATTCCGCCATCCTGGCTCCAACGCTCTCCACAGGGGAGGGGGAGAGAAAAGGCTTTAGTAGAACGCGCCTGGGACGGGCGCCGGCTGAAGCGGGGTGTTGCACTTTTCCTGGCAGGAGCGTCGCGAAGTGGCTCCAGAAGGAAAGGTGCAACACCCCGCGCAGGAGTTGCAACGGCTAGAGCCGTACGACGCCGACCGTGCAGCCTACGGCGAAGATCGGTATCGGTTCGTAGAACAGCACTTCCCGCGGTCTGCCGGCGGTGGCGCCGGCTATGCAGACGAAGGTGCGTATCTCGAAGCCTCCCTGGCCGGCATCCCGGTAGGTCTCCGCATCGCTGTAGCCGGTCATGCCCGAGTAGTCGTCGCGAACCCAGCGGTCGAGGAATTCCCGGTCCCAGGCCTCGTTGATCTTGCCCGAGTCGGGCGTGCAGGGCCAGTGCGAAAGCCCGCCGGTGCCGATCAACGCGATCCGTTCGGACTGCTCGTCGCAGGCCCGGCGAAGGCTCTCGCCGAATTTCCAGGCGCGCATCAGGGGCGTAAGCGGCGGACCCTGGCAGTTGATGTTGGCAGGTATGACGGGAAGGTCGTAACGGGGAGTCAGGAAGTTGAGCGGCACCATCACCCCGTGATCGAATTTCCATTCCTGGGCGTAACTCACGTCCACGTCTTCCAGGACCACGCCGATCAGACGCTCCGCGAGGTCGGCGTTGCCGGGGATGCTGGCCTTGCCGATGCCCAGCCATTCCTCGTCCTCGACCGGGCCCTCGTAGCCGTCCGCCATCCCCAGGCAGTAGGCCGGCATGTTGTCCATGAAGAAATTGGCGAAATGCTCCGCCGCAACCACGATCAGCGCGTCGGGGCGGGCCGCTTCCAGACCCTGGCGCATCGCGTGTATTTGTGCATAGAACCCCTCGCGCTGCGCCTTGTCGGCGCGCTCGTACCGTCCGGTGATTCCGGGAGCATGGCTGCAAACGCCGGCGAATACGAGGCTCATGTTTCGGTCATCGCGTACAGGCCCGACCGCACCGGTCCGTGCCGCTCGACGCCGTCGCGCATGGCCTGAAGGTATTCGTCCCACTCGTACCCGCACAGGGCGGCGTAGTGCATCAGCAGTTGGCCGTTCACGCCCATGACATAAAGCAACCCGATGTCGGGCTCGCGCAGGGCGGTCTTTTCCTCGTCGTCCAGGGGATAGTCCGCGAGCAGTTCCTCAAAATCCCGTTCGTAGCGTTGCCGGACATGCTCGTCCCGGTTGAGCTGGTAGATCAGCTTCTGCAGGTAGTAAAGACTCATGAGGTTCCGCGGGAGCGGGCGCGTAGATTCAGGTTACCGAACCGATATTGCATCCGCGGTGTTTCTTCGTCAAACGCCAAAGACCGCCGGCAGACCGCCGTTAGGCGCTTGCAAACTGAGTTTTTCGCGACTGTTGCGTTTATGGTATGGTGATCGCCCGATTCCAAATCGGGACTTGGCAAACATGCTTCGATCGATTGGTATAATCCTGCCGGACTGCCGGACTGCCGGACTGCCGGACTGCCGGACTGCCGGACTGCCGGACTGCCCAACCTGCGCCCGTGGGTGACCATGAGCGTTCCCGTATGGTTGAGCGGTTTCGGTCGGCGGTCGTTCCCGCCTGAGTCTTCCCGTTGCGGCGCCGGGCGCCGCCCGTCGCGTTTCCGTATCCCCGCCACCCGCAGTTCCGGTGCGCCGCTCCGCCCCCCACAACGCGTTGGCGCCTC
>CAYMQG010000005.1:0-11765 GCA_964392625.1 uncultured Gammaproteobacteria bacterium
TCCGGCTCGTTCACGTGCAGATCGCGCAAGCCCGCGATAAAGCCCTCCACGGAGGGCAGGAGATGTCGATGTTCGTGGATTGGCATAGCGGCGGATCAATCTAACACAAGCGTCTAACATTACCGCCCGTGACTGACTCGACCCGGACGCCCGGCATGCTGTCGCCCTTGAGCAACCCGGGGTTCTCGATGCTCTGGGTGGCCAACACCCTGTCGCTGACGGCGTTCTGGATGACCGAGGTGGCCTGCGCCTGGCAGATGCGGGTCATGACCGACGCCGACCCTCTGCTGGTCGCGTCCGTCTATACCGTCCTGCAGCTTCCGATCATGTTCCTGGTCATTCCCGCCGGGGTGATCGCCGACCTGTCGGACCGGCGGCGCGGCATGATGTGGACCCATGCTTGGCTTGCTTTCAGCCTGGGCGTGTTGCTGTGGCTGACGTGGACCGGACGGCTGACGCCTTTGTCCCTGCTGGTCTGTTTGCCGCTGATTTCCATCGGGCTGTCGATGCGCATGCCCGCGATCGCCGCGCTGATACCCGAAATGGTGCAGACGGACCAGATTCCCGCGGCGGTGAGTCTCAACAACGTAGCCCAGAACGGTTCCCGGCTGGTCGGCCCGGCGCTCGCGGGCGCGATCATTGCCGGCCTGGGCGTGGCCGCGGTCCTGGCGCTGAACACGGCCATCATGGCCCTGATCGTCCTTCTGTTCCTGTTCATGCGCTATCGCCGGGAGCAAGGCGATGGCGTGGCGAAACCGCAAGGCTTCCTTGCCGCCGTGAAGGAGGGCGTGCTGTTTGCCGCGCTCACGCCGTGGAAGCGCAACGTGCTCATCCGGCTGTCCATCTTCTTCGCCTGCGCGGCGGCGGTTCCCGCCCTGATGGCTGTGCGCTTCGACAACAGCCAGACCTACGGAATCATGTACGGCTGCTTCGGCGCGGGCTCGCTGCTGGGCGTGCTCGTTATCGCCAGGCTGGGCTACCGGCGACTCAACAACAGGCTCAATGGTGGGCTTGTGGTAGGCGCGGTCTGCATCATGCTGTTCGGGGTGGTGGACCGGCCGCTGCTGGCGGGGCCGCTTTTGGCCTGCATCGGGGCGAGCTGGCTGTTCTGCCTGAACAGCATCATGGTCGCCGCCCAGATGCAACTCGAACCCGGTATTCGCGGGCGCGGTTTGTCGTTCATCTACACGCTGGGAACCGCCAGCCTGGCCGGCGGCGGACTGATCTGGGGCGCCGTGGCGCGCGGCACCAGTCCGGCCGTGTCGCTGGTTGCGGCCGGCGCCTGCCTGCTGCTGGCGTTGGCCGCAACCTACCGGCTGAGCATTATTGCTCCGGAAGGCGCGCCGGCGCCATCCGGCTAGAGCGTTTTCAGGTAAGCGATGATGGCCGCGCGGTTTTCCTCGCGGGGAAGGCCTACGAAGCCCATGGAGGTGCCGGGCACCAGGGTCGCGGGGCGCAGCAGCCAGATATCCATTTTTTCTTCATCCCAGACAAAGTCCTGCTGCTTCAGTGCGTCCGAATACAGCGTATCCTCAAGGATGGCTACCTGCCGGTCCATGATGCCGGCCAGGTTCGGACCGATCTTGCTGCCCTCGACCTCCTCGGTCGCGTGGCAGGCCTGGCAGAACACGTAGAGCCGCTTGCCGCGCGCGACCAGCCGGGGGTCCGGGGGCTCGGACGTTGCGGTCTCCTCGGCCGGCGCCGCATCGTCCGCTGCGAACGTTGCGGGAAGGACCGCGATTCCAAGGAACAGGGCCGC
Source organism: uncultured Gammaproteobacteria bacterium (assembly GCA_964392625.1). Taxonomy (GTDB): domain Bacteria; phylum Pseudomonadota; class Gammaproteobacteria; order Steroidobacterales; family Foliamicaceae; genus Foliamicus. The sequence goes on from CAYMQG010000005.1 coordinate 1,760, forward strand.
GCACAGAACGCTAGCGCCAAACCTGGTTACTTTCATTGCTGTCTTCATGCCTGTTGCAGGATTTCGACCGCCGCGCGCTCGCCGCTTTCCAGCGCCGATTCCATTCCGAAGTCCATCCGCCGGGTGTGTTCTCCCGCGAAGTGCAGCCGGTGGTGCGGCACGATCATTTCCCTGGCGAAGCGCGCGATCTGGCCGGGAGCGTACATGTGGCGGCAGCCCTGGATCAAGGGGTGCTTGCGCCAGCCGTACAGGGCCGTGAAGCGGAACTTGCCCGCGGCGGCCGGGCGGACGCGGGCGATCTCCGATTCGATCAGCGCCAGGGCCCGGTCGTTCGGCAACTGGTCGATTCTGGCCGAGGTCATTCCGGTGAAGGTCAGGATGAACCGGTGCTTGTCCTCTCCCGGACGCTTCTCCATCACCCACATCGTCTGAACGGTCCCGTCGGTCCAGAACGACGGCTCCAGGCCGTCCACTTCCCAGTACGGCTCCTCGACAAGGCCATACGCGCGGGTCGTGCCGCGGTAGCCCAGCGTCAGGACCGCTTCGGCCTGGCGACCGGCAAATCCCGGCGACACCGAAATATTGCGAAGGGTCGAGAACGGCACCGCGGAAACCACGAAATCGGCCCGGTAGCGGCTGCCGTCCAGGCAGCGAACCTCAGCGCCCGATCCGGACATGTCGATCGCCGCGGCCACCTTGCCCAGGCGGACCCGGTCGCCGAGCGCCGCGGCCATGGCTTCGGGCAGCCTCGACGTGCCTCCGGCGATGTTGCGTATTGCCGGAATCTCCTCGTCCTTTTCGTTCGTCCCCCCCAGGCCGAACGCGGTTTCGGTGTCCCCCGACTGCGACCTGCCGAAATTGGCGTCGAACACGGTGCGGGTGCGCTCCTGCATGATGGCGAGGCTGGAAGTGCTGCGCAGGTCCAGGTAATAACCGGCGAGCCGGAGAGCCTCGGGCGAGGCGCCGCTCTTTTGAAGCAATTCGAGCATCGAGACGTCGTAGGAGAAGAACTCCGGCGAAAGCCAGTCATCGAGTTCCTTCAGCGGGTTCAGCCGGCCGAGCAGCGTCATTCCCACCAGCGACGGCGGTATCTCGCGCTCGTCGGCCGACAGCTTGTTTACCGGCGAGTCGGCCCAGTCCCCGGACCGCACCCAGGCGCCGTCCACGCAGTTGGACATCGGCATGATGAAGCGGTGCTGGGGGATGAGCTCGAGGTCCAGGCGCGAGCAGAGGTCGAGCGCGCGCGCATACGAACGGCCGATCTGGCTTGCGCCGTATTCGGGGCGCGTCTCCACGCCGTCGCCGGTGTAGGCCCGCCCGCCGACGCGTTGCGAACCTTCCAGCACGATCACGTCGAGGCCGAAGTCGGACAGCAGCAGCGCGCAGTTGAGTCCGCTCAGCCCGCCGCCGATCACCACCACCGAGGTCTTCTCCGCGGCCAGGCTCTTCGCCGGCCGCAGCAGAGGGTAGGAGAGCGACAGCGCCGAGAGCGAGAGCGCTCCCTTGAGGACCTGCCTGCGCTTCAAGACTCGGCTCCTGTGGCTGGAGGGAGGGCGGCTAGACCTGGACCGATTCTCCTTTCACGCGCTCTTTTTCCGCCAGCCGCCGGGCTTCCCTGGGCTTGAGGGCCGGCCCGTAGACGCGGCTCGACGTGACCGGCGCGTCCGGATCGACGCCGCTGGGCCTGACGAACACGCCCCGCGCGTAGTAGCTGTCGAGGCGCTCCTTCAGCGGACCGAACCCGACATAGGGGTTCTCCAGCGGATCGGGACCCCAGAGGTTGTTCGGCAGACCGACTTCGCCGGCGTAGATATGGGCATAGACCTCCGGGTCGTCCCACAGCGGCAGGTTCGCCAGTGCATTGGCGCGGGCCCTTTGCAGCGCCTTGAGGTCGATGCTCGCGGTGAGTATGCAACCTCCCGGCCCGTCCGCCACGCCCTGGATCGTGCCGTCGAAGTTGACGGCCTTCGAGTGCCCGCGCATCTGGCTGGTCGGGAATTCGCCGTTGCCGTGATGGAAGAACTCCGACCCGGGCATGGGGGAGAGCACGTAGGCGGTGTTCTCGAACGCGCGCGTGGCGCGCGCCGCGTCCCAGCCGGACCGCTGGCTGCCGTGCCCCTCGGAGGTGGGATGAAGGATTACTTCGGCCCCGTACTTGGTGAGCATGCGCGCGATTTCCGGGTGCGCCTGGTCGAAGCAGACCATGGTCGCCAGCCTTCCGATCGGGGTATCGGCTACCGGGAACAGGAAGTCGTAGCCGAAGATGTCCAGATAGCGGTCGTAGACGCTGCTCGGCGTGGTGTCCGGCAGCGAGCCCCAGACGTCGGCGCACTGGATCTTGCGGTAGCGATGAATGAGGTTGCCGGTGTCGTCGATGATGAAGGCCGAGTTGAAGACGTGCCCGGGCAGCCGGTCGTCGATCTCGAACGTGGACCCGGCCATGTAGACCTTGTGCTTGAGGGCGAAATCCTGCAGCAGCTCCATTTCCGGGCCCGGATAACGGATGGCCAGGCGCTGCAGCGTGATCGGCGAGCGGTAGCCGTGGCCGCCCTGGCCATGCATGAAGAACTCCGGAAACACGCACAGCTTGATGCTGGGATTCGACGCCAGGCGCTCGGCCAGCCGCAGCGCCCGCTGCGTGTTGTCGCGCCGCAGATCGTCCGCGTCGTGCTCGCGCTTGATGATCTTGCCGACGGTCTGCGTGAGAATCACGTCGTATTGCTCAATGCGGTCGGGTCGCGCCGGCACCGGTCGTTCCGCCAGCCGGCGCTCGCACTCGGCGATCCAGGCTTCGCGGCCACGCGGCGGGCTCGGAAGCGCTTCGGGGCGCCGTTCGATGAGCCGCCCGTAGCCGTCGGCGTAGAGGTTGGCCCTGAGATGCAGCGGCTGCACGGCGAAGATGTCGTTGCGCCGGCGCCTGAGCCGCTCGATATCGAGGTCGGGCAGCAGCAGGTCCGCCTCCCCGGCGGCGTGGGTGGTCGCACCGGCGAAATCGATCAGGCTGGAGCAGGCGGGCCCGTTCGGCGTTCCGCCAACGGCCCCGGCGACGGCCACATACGAGGTGTTTTCCCAGGCGCGCGCCCGGCGGGCGTTGCGGCGCGACTCGAACAGGTGATCGCCGACCTCGGCCACCGGGTTGAGGATGACCTCGGCGCCGGCCCAGGTGAGTGCGCGCGCGTAGTGCGCGAACAGTATGTCCTCGCCCGGCAGTATGCCCACCTGGCCGATGCCGGTGCCGGCGCACTTGAACTCCGCGGGCTGCCCCGTGGCGGCGGTCGCATCCTCGCCGAAACCGGTCACCAGGTCGGGAGAGACCTTGGGCGCCGTGAGCAGCGGCTCGCCCTCGGCCGAGAGCAAAAAGCCGATGGTAGCGACACCGTCCTTGCCCGCCACGCCGGCGGCGCCGGCAAGCATCACCTTCTCGGAGGAGGCGATGTCGCCCAGCGCGGCCAGCAGCTTGTCCTGTTCGGGCGCGTCGTCCGCCGGGACCGCCTGCGGCAGCAGCAGCAACGGCTCCGCTTTCGGGTCGAGCTGGCGGCGGCGCACCAGTTTCATCGCGCCTTCGACATAAGCCGCAAGCGCCGCGGTGTCCCGGGCGCTCCAGGCCCTTTGAGAAATAATCAGCATCTTTGCACTCCCGATTGATTCATGCCGGCTTGCCGGTTCATGCCGTACTTGTGCCTTCGGCTTTCAGCATATCCTGCAGCCGCCGGTTGATTTCCCGCTGCTTGTCCAGCGACACGTCGAACTTTGATACCACCCACAGCACCAGGAAGCACCCCAGAACGCAAAATCCGGCGGAGAAATACGCCAGCGCTTCCACTTTGTCCCAGGGGACCGAGCCCACCGGCGCGCCCGCCGGAAAGCTGATGATATCGAGGTAGATTCCGGTCAACAGCGCCATGACCGCGCCGGCGGTCTTGATGGCGAAACTCCCGAACCCGCTGATCAGCGCCTGCTGGCGCTTGCCGGTGTTGACTTCGTGCTCGTCGGCCACATCGGAGGCCAGCGATGCGATGGCCACCAGGTATATGCCCAGCAAAAAGCCCGCCGCCATGAACATGCCGATGAGCGCAAAGGCCAGTTCCCGGGACGCCGGCGGCGGCAGCACTCCGAATACCGGCAGCAGTACCGCCAGCGCCGTCAGGCCGGTGAATCCGGACATGCCCACCGCAATGCAACGCTTGCGGTCCAGCGTCTTGACCGCGAACGGCAGGATGATCGCCCCGGTGGCGGCGCCGATGGCCTGGGCCGAGGCCAGCCACCCGGTCAGGTCGGCCGGCGTTTGCCACAGATAGGTGATCAGGTGCACCCGCAGTACCGAGATGGAACTGATGGCGAAGAACACCACGATGGCCAGCAATAGCGAACGGCGGACGTTCGGCGTCACGGTCATGGCAGAGATGACGGCCTTGAAGGCCTCGACGGGCCCGATGCGCGGCTTCGGCCTCGGCGGCTCCAGCCGTTCGATTCCCACGACGGGTTTGAGCGTTCCGGCGATGTTGATCACCATGGCAATGACTGCGACCGTGGCGAAGGTGGCGGCAAAGGGCGGGTAGTTGGCCGGGTCCAGTTGTCCCCGCGAATAAGCGGCGCTTTCAAGAAAGAAGTACCCGAAGGCCACCAGCGGCAGGCCGATGCGGGCTCCCTGCATCCCGACGGTGCCGAAAGCCTTGATTCTCGGGCGCATGGTTATATCGCGGCTGAGCTCGGCGCCGACGGCCTTGTACGGCACATGGAACAAGGTAATGAACAGCCGGTTGAGAACGGCGAAGAGCAACAGCCAGGCAAACAGGCCACCCTGACCGAGCCCTTCCGGCGGCACAAACAGGGCATAGAAACAAAACCCGAAAGGCACGACGGCAAACATCATCAGGGTGTGCCGGCGTCCGTACTTCCAGCCCTGGGCGCGGTCGGACAGAAAGCCCACGTAAGGATCGGATACGGCATCGACGATGAGCGCAATCAGAATTGCGATGCCCGTCAGGGAGCCCGACAGGCCATGCACCTGGGCGTAGAGAAACAGGACGAAGGCGTTCCAGGACCAGTTCTTGATGCTGTCGGGAATGTTGCCGACCCCGAAGGCCGCCATGGTGTGCAGCGGCGTCTTTAACTCAAGCTGGTTGGCCCCGGAAGGGCCGGGATCGCCGGGCGCGCTCACGCCTTGCCGTCCTCGCCGATCCACTCCTTCATTTCCGGCCGATACTTGTGCAATTGCTCCAGGTAATCGGGCGGCAGGCTCTCGACGTCGCGCGCCTTGTGGCCGGACGCGTGCCAGACGGCGATGCCCGCGTCCGCCGGCATCCGCATCCAGCGCTGAAACGGCGCGACGAAGGTGGAATTGAAGCGGGTCTCCAGGCGCGGGGCGGTGAAATCGGCCGCCGCCGCCCGGCTCAGAAAGCCCGTCGCGAACTCCTTCATCGGAATCGGCCGCCCTTCGGGACGGTCCTTGTAGCCGTTGTGCATCGCGTAGTCGCCCTGGGCGGTCCACATCAGGTGGATGACTGCCTCGAACCCCGAGTTTTCGTCCCTTTCGACAATGCCGCGTTCATCCAGGAACACGACCCGTTGCGCGCCGGAGATGTTGGGTTCGACGGTGAGTTCCTCGCCGGTAATGGGATTGCGCCAGGGTTGGCCGCTCAGGGTTTCGTTCGTTTCCGGGTCCTTCAGCAGGGTGAAGATCCGGTACTGGAACTGGTATTGGCCGTCGCCGAGATCGACGATGCGCTTCATCTCGCAGCCTTCCAGGCGGAACAGCAACTCGGGATCGCGGTCTTCGTATATGGCCAGGTAGGCGCCTCGCCACCACTGCGGCGAGATCCGCCCCGACAGGTCGCCCATCGAGCGCAGGAAATTGTGGAAGGCCTTCCGCGGGTCCAGCATCCACGGGTCCTTGAGGTCCGGCGAATCCTCGAACTCTTCCGCGAACCCCGGCGTCGGCAGGAACCCCGCGATTCCCGGCAGCAGCCCCAGCCCGGCCGCGCCAAGCAGCCCGCGCCGATCAATCGAAGTCTTGTCGAATTCAGTCATGCAACCCCTCTAGTCCTGCAGACGCCCCATCGCCTTGAGCCGGCGCGCGAACCGCGAAGGTTCGCTGTCGAATTCGGGCGACTGTTCGAATCGGTCGCCCAGGTCGGCGTGCGCGGCGGCAAGGTAGTCGTCGTCCAGGTCCCCAAGCGATGTGATCTTATAGCCTTGCACGTGCCACAGCAGGTGGCCGGGACGGTCCGCCATGTCCATCCACGGGAAAAACGGCATCAGGACGTGCCCCGCGAAGTTGGCCGGCGCGCTGCTGCGGTCCGCGTCGGCGAGGTCGGCGCTGCGCGCGAACATGCTGAGCTTCGATCCCGCCGGCGGGCGAATGAACTCATCCGGCCACCGGTTCTCGCCCTGGAACGACACGGTATCGCCCACCTGCCGAACCACGACATCGAATTCCGAGTCCGCGTAGAAGTCCGGGTAGGCCCTGCGCATGACGCGATAGACCACGCCGCGCGGCGAAATCTCGCGGCCCTCGGTCATGCGGCTGATATTCGGCCTGACCGCGTTGCGCGCGCCCGTGAACGGGTTGTCGAACTCGCGCATCACTTCGTCGCTTTCGAAATCGCAGTAGTAGCTGACCAGGCTGTCGAAGCTCAGGAACTCGGTATCCGAAAGCGGCCGGATCCACTGCTGCTCGCATCCCTTGACGCGCACGGCCGGTACGAGATGATCGGGCGGCAGAAAGGCATAGACCTCGGCTCGCGTGGCCCAGATCACTCGCCCGGCGTCCAGCCGCCCGCTCGTCTTCACGAAGGCGCGCACGCGCGATCCGAGGTCGTCGAGATCAAGCGCCGGCTCGTCCGCGGCCGTTGCACGCGTGGAAGGCGCTGCGCCCCAGCCGGCGGCCAGCACCGCGCCGCCGCCCAGCATGCCGAGCAGCTGCCTCCGGTGCAGCGGCCATTGTGGATCCATAGGGCGCACAGTGTACGAGACACCGTAAACTTTCTCGCTGGGCGAACCAGAAATGAATCACGCATGACACCACGCATCAGCCGGCGCCAAGCGCTCAAGGGCCTGGGCGCGGCCGCGGTTGCGCCGGCGATCGGCTGGCCCAATGCGGTGCGCGCCACGACGCAGTCGGACGTTATCGTGATCGGCGCCGGGCTCTCCGGCCTCTACGCTGCCTCCCTGCTGGCCGGGGAGGGCGCCAGCGTCACGGTCCTGGAGGCGCAGGACCGCATCGGCGGGCGCCTGGAGAGCTTTTACGACCTGCCGGGGGTGCCGGAAGCGGGCGGCGACAGCATTCTCGGCGGTTATGCGCGCGTGCAGTCCGCCGCGCGGCAACTGGGCCTTCGCCTGATCGACCACGCGTCGAAACGCGGCCTGTCGAAACCCGAGATCGCGCTGAACGGCGAGATCATTCCGCGCGCGGCCTGGCCGGAGCACCCGAGCAACCTGCTGCCGGCCGGTTCGAAGAGCGAATTTCCCGGCCGGCGGTTCTTCGAGAAAGTCGTCACGGCCAACAGTCCCCTGGCCGGCCACGACGACTGGCTGTTGCCGGAGAGCGGCGCCCTGGACGAGTCGGTCTACGAGTTCCTGAAATCGGTCGGCTGGAGCGACGCCACGATCGCGCAGAACTACGAGACCAACATCGGCCGCGGCACATCCGCCCACGACTGTTCGATATTGACCTGGTATTTCCGCGTGGCCTGGAATGAAGTGCAGCGGCAACTGGGCTCGCTCTTCGCAAAGGTCGAAGGCGGCAACCAGCGGCTTCCCGAAGCCATGGCGGCGGCGTTGCCGGGCGACGTGCTGCTGGGGCGGCGCGTTACGGGAATCGCGCAGGACCGCGCGGGCGTCGAAGTCCTGACCGACGACGGCGAGCGTCACCTGGCAGGGCAGGCGATCTGCACGCTGCCCATCTCCCCGCTGCGCTGGGTGGGCTTCGACCCGGCCCTGCCCCCGGTGCTCGCGCGGGCGACGAAAACGCTGCCCTCGATGATGATCACCAAGACCATCCTGCACGCCGAGCGGGAATTCTGGGAGGATGACGGCCTGGACCCCGCCATGTGGACCGACACGCCGCTGGGCGAGGTGCGCGCGCTGCGCCAGTCGGCGGACAGCCCCGAGATCACCGGGCTGATTGCCCGCGCAAGGGGCTTCAACGCCCAGCGGCTGGACCGGCTCGGCGAGTCCGCCGCCCGCGCCCTCGTTGTGAGCGAGTACGAGAAGCTGCGCCCCGCGGCGCGGGGCAAGCTCGAGGCGGTGGGCTACAAGAGCTGGACCATGGACCCGCATGCCGGGGGCGCCTGGACCGAATGGCGGCCCGGCCAGTTGCACGCCTACCTGCCGGCCTTCTCCGAGGCGCACGGCCGGGTTCACTTCTGCGGCGAGCACACCGCCATGTCCAACCGCGGCATGGAAGCCGCCATGGAGTCCGCCGAACGCGCCGCCATCGGCGCGCTGCTGGAACTATAGAACCCGGCCGGATTTCGCGCTGCGGCCGCCGTCGGCCCAGCGCATGCAGGCGAAGGCCGCCGCACCGCACACTGCGTACGCCGCGGTCAGCGAATTGAGCGTTCCGTCGAAGCTGTAGCCGACGAACGCCCCGAACGGCACCGACACCATCGTGGGCAGCGAGGTGACGACGGTGGCCCCGATGCCCGCGATATGCCCCAGCGGCCTCATCGCGAGCGCGCTCAGATTGCCGAATAGCAGACCCGCCCAAACGAAAACGCACAACTGGTAGGTCATGAACAGCCAGAAGGGCGGCACGCCACCCAGCGCGACAGTGAGCGCCCACGCCGCCGCCGCTGCAATCGTGAAGGCGATGATGGCCGTCATGGAGAGCCGGCGCATCCCGTACTTCAGCACCAAGCGCCCGTTCACGAACGACATGCAGGCGATGACGAGCGCCAGCGAGCCGAAGTAGAAGGGAAACAGCGCGCCGGTGTCATAGACGTCCTGGTAGATCTGCTGGGCGGCGCTGATATAGGCGAGAAACGGCGTGAACAACAGCCCGCTGGCCAGCGTGTAGCCGAGCGCGGACCGGATCTTGACGACCTCCACCGCGCCGCTGACGATGGCCGGCAGCGACATCGGCCGCCGGCGCGCGGCGGGCAGGGTTTCCGGCTGTCGGACCGAGAACCACACGAAGGCAACCACGGCAATGCCGAAGAACGACGCGAATATGGCCCGCCACCCGGCCAGCCACTGGATCCCCTGGCCCAGCGCCGGTGCGATCGTGGGCGCCAGGATGAACAGCGACGTCGCGAAAGACATCAGCCGCGCCATCCGGCGGCCTTCGTACTGGTCGCGCACCAGCGCCATGGTCACGACGCGGGGCCCGGCCACCCCGATGCCCTGCAGGACCCGGCCCACCATCATCACCTCGAAGGTGCGCGCGAAAACGCTCATCAGCGATCCGGCCATGAACAGGATCAGGCCCACATGTATCGCCGGCTTGCGCCCGACGCGGTCCGACAGCGGCCCGAAGAAGAACTGACCTGCGCTGAGACCCAGGAAAACCGCCGCGATGACGAATTGCACGTCGTTGCGGTTCGCTACCCCCAGGTCCTCGCCGATGGCCGGAAGCGCCGGCAGCATCCCGTCGATCGCCAGCGCCCCGAGCGAAATCAACAGCGCGATCAGCGGAACGAATTCGCCCGTGCGAAGGGCAGGGGTGTCGGAGTCGGGCGAACCCATGAGAAACTTGCACCTTTGCAACGCAAAGTCCGGCACCATAGCATTTTCCGCTGGATGAAGGACTGACGCAGCAAGAGGAGAACGCCATGCCCGCTGAGTCCACGATGAACCGCCGCCACGTACTGGGAGGCCTCGCCGCCACCGGAGCGGCCGGTTTCGTTTCTTCCGCGCAGGCCGGCGCCGAGCCGGCGCGATTGCGCGTGGGCGTGTCCGTGCCGCCGCCCATCCTCGGGCCGCGCATGAACTTCGAGCAGGCCGACAAGGTCATGGCCGAACTGGGGCTCGACGCCATCGTCCTGGGCGGCGGCAAGAACGTCTA
>CAYMQG010000006.1:0-54361 GCA_964392625.1 uncultured Gammaproteobacteria bacterium
TGGTCCTCCCCGTTGACTTCATCGCCGGCCGGTGCGGGCAATGCGGACCATCGGCCACCGGCCTGTACGCCGCTCATCCGGGCCCGCAGTCCGCCGAAACGGGGACGCTTGTCGGCCCTTGTGATCAGCGCGCGAAGACCGATAAAGCTGTCCGAAGTCACCAGTCCCGCCGCCGCCAGTTCGCCCAGCGCCATTTCCACCTGGCTGCGCAACATGCCGCTATTCCGAACCAGGCCGAGGAAGAAATCCGCGCCGCTCTCGCGGAGGACTTCAAGGACCTTGTGTGCGCCGAACGAGAGTCCTTCCATGCGGCCCGGCGCCAACGGCCAGCGGTCCCAGGATTCGCGCCTGAGCAGGCTTATCGGCGTGTTGGCGGCCATACGGCCGCCCGCTCGCCCGGGAAACGGCTCGGTCCGCTTCCACAGCCATTCGCCCGACGCGAGCACCTGGTCCAGCATCGCCGCGGAAAAATCGCCGATCCGCGCCGGCAGCACCACGCTTTCCCAGGCCGAGGCCGGGGCGCCGCAGCCTTCCAGTCGGTCGAGCGCCAGGCGAAGGCTCTCCGGACCCTGCCGCCGGTCGGGACCAAGTCCCTGCCAGTGCAGCAGGAACGAGGTGAACTCCGCGGCGCTGACCGGCTTGATCTGCCGGCGCAGGGACTTCAGCGTGCGCCGGTGTATGCGCGCCAGCAGGCCGCGTTCGCACCACTCTTCCGGGCCGTCCGCTTCCGTGCTGGTGCGGAAACGGCCGCGAACCACGAATCCTTCTCCTTCCAGCGCCGCCAGCGCTTCAGCCGCTGCCGCCGTTTCCAGGCCCAACGGCTGCGCGAGTTCCGCGGCAGTCACCGGCCCCAGGACTTCAAGCCGACTGCGCAGCAGTTCGCGAACCGCCGTTGCCGCCTCATGCGGTTTTGCACAGGCTTTGGCCAATTCCTCGCGGCGTTCCACGCAGGTCCAGATCTCCCGCCCGTGGCGGGTCGTAAAGCCCAGCGCCCTCCCCTCCGCCGCCAGTTTCGCCAGAGAACCCGCGAAATCCGTCAGTTCCGCGTCGGTCAGGAATCCCGCCAGGTTAAGCGCGTCGTGCAATTCATCCGCATCGCGCGGGTCCGGCCAGGCTTCGGCGCAAACCTCGGCGATCGCCTGCGGATCGGGACGCGCCAGCGTTGCGGCGTCTTCGATATCCAGCAGATGGCGGGTCCGGATCGCCTGCGTGCGGCGCTCCTCCGCAGGCGCATCGTCGAGGAACGCATAGGGCTTTGCGGTAATGACTTCCTGGGCCAGGACCGACGGAGAGGCGGGCTCGGCAAGGCGCACTTCGGCCTCTCCCCGCTCGAACGAGTGCAACAGAGCCAGCAGGCCATCGGCGTCCATCAATTCGTGCAGGCAATCGTCCAGGGTCTGGTCGACCAGCGGATGGTCGGGCACGGCGCGGTCCCCCGTGAGGTTCTCGGCGCAGGCGACCAGGTCGGGGAACAGCGCAACCATGAGGTCCTCCGCATCGCCGCGCTGAAACTGCGCCGGCCGCCGTTCGCCCTTCCAGTTGCGGAGTATGGCCAGCGCCGTTGAGGCCGTCCATCGCCAGCGGGTCGGGAACATCGGCGAGTCGAGTACGGCCTGTATCAGCAGCTCATGCGCGGTCGAGGAATGCAGCCAACCGGTGATTTCCCTCAGCGGAAAGCTGTGGCCCGGGCCCAGCGAGATCACGATGCTGTCGTCCAGCGCCGCCGCCTGCGGTTCGATATTGAACTTCCGGCAGATGCGCTTGCGCAGCGCCAGACCCCAGGCGCGGTTGAGGCGGGAACCCAGCGGCGAGTGGATGACGACATGCATATCGCCCAGCTCGTCGAGGAAGCGTTCGATCACGTAACGTCCCACGCCCGGCAGCGAGCCCAGAGTGGCCCGCGCGGCCTCGAGGTAATCCGCTGCCTGGCGGGCGGCCTCGGGAGACCCGCCGGGAATGGATGCGAGCCAGGCGACCGCGTCCCCGCCCTGGGACAGACGCGTCTCGACGCCGTCGAGCAGTTCCGCGACCCGCGCCGACAGTTCCGTGCTCCGGCCGGGCGCTTCTCCGAACCAGAACGGGATAGTGGGCGGCGCTCCATGCGCATCCTCGGCGTATACCTTTCCGGAAGTGACCCGCTGGATGCGGTACGAGGCGTTGCCCAGCTGGAAGATGTCGCCCGGCAGGCTCTCGAACGCAAAGTCCTCGTTCAGGGTGCCGATGCGGGTCTCCGAGGGCATCAGCAGCACGTCGTAATCGAACTGGTCGGGTATCGTCCCGCCGTTGGTCAGGGCGGTGATGCGCGCCGAGCGCCGCGGTCTCAACTGCCGCTTCACGCTGTCGAAGTGGAGGTAGGCGCCGGAGCGGCCGCGCCGCGTGGAGTAACCGTCGGTCAGCATCCGCGCCAAACGAATAAAGCGCTTGTGGTCGAGTTCGCGGTACGGCCAGGCCAGCGAGAAGGACTCGTGCAGCTCGTCGACGCTTTTCTCGCCGCAGGCCCCCTCGGCCACGATCTGCTGCGCAAGCACGTCCATGGCGCCGGCGGGAACGCGGATTTCCTCGATTTCGTTCGCGGCAGCGGCCTTGAGCAATGCCAGGCTCTCGACCAGCTCGCCGCGGGTCAGCGGGAACAGCCGGCCCCTGGGGACCTCGCCGACGGCGTGTCCCGAACGCCCGACGCGTTGCAGAAACCGCGAGATGCCCCGCGGAGAACCCAACTGGCATACCAGGTCCACGGAGCCGATATCGATGCCCAGTTCCAGCGAGGCCGTGGCGACCAGTACCTTGAGGCTTCCGCGCTTGAGGCGCTGCTCGGCTTCGCCGCGGTGATCCTTTGACATGCTGCCGTGGTGGGAAGCGACGGCGTCCTCGCCAAGCCGTTCGCTCAGTTGGCGGGCGGCCCGTTCACACAGCCGCCGCGTGTTGACGAACACCAGAGTCGAATCATGACCGCGCACCAGGTCCGCAATCCGGTCGTACAGCTCCGACCACACCTCCAGCGGCATGACGGCCTGCAATGGCGAACCGGGCAGCTCCAGCGCCAGGTCCCGCTCGCGCGCGGCGCCGGCGTCGACAATCGCGCAATCCTCCTTGCGCGCCCCGAGCAGGAACCGGGCCATGCGGTCCAGTGGGCGCTGGGTGGCCGACATGCCGATTCGCCGCAAAGGCCGGCCGGCAAGCATTTCCAGACGCTCAAGGCTGAGGGTGAGATGGGCGCCTCGCTTGCCCCCGGCAAGCGAATGCAGTTCATCCAGAATCACGGTGCCTGCATGCGACAGCAACTCCCTTCCCCCTTCCGAGGTAAGCAGCAGGTAGAGAGACTCGGGCGTGGTCACCAGGATGTGAGGAGGTTTCCTGAGCAACCGGCGGCGGTCGGCCGCGGTACTGTCTCCGGTACGCAAACCGGCGGTAATTCCCGAGACAGGCAGGCCCATGGCTTCGAGACGCCGATCGATTCCCGAAAGCGGCTCGCCGAGGTTCCGGCGCACATCGTTCGAAAGGGCCCTTAACGGCGAAACATAGACCACTTCGGTTCGCTGCGGCAGATCGTCCCGCAGGCTGCGGCGCAGCAGTTCGTCGATGACGGCAAGAAAGCCCGCCAGGGTCTTGCCGGAACCCGTGGGCGCCGCCAGCAGAGCGTGCCGGCCCGCGGCTATGGCCGGCCAGGCGCCTTCCTGGACCGCCGTGGGCCGCTCAAACGACTCTTCAAACCACTCGCGAACGACTTCGTGAAGGCCATCCAGAGCCGTTGAAGTTTCGGTTCGTCGCGTGCCCCTGTTCATATCAGGGCAGCCCGGCAGGAATGGTAGGCGCGAGTGGAATTGAACCACCGACCCCTTGCATGTCAAGCAAGTGCTCTAACCCCTGAGCTACGCGCCTACAAGAGCGGTCGCGTGAATATACACGAACGGGCGGCCCGGAGCGCATGGCTCAGGACAGTACTCCGGCGGCGCGGCGTTCCGCCAGCGCTTCGGGCCGGAAGCGGTAGAGGCGCGCCGGACGCCCGCCGGTGTCGGACTTGCGCACGCCGGTCGCTTCCACGAGTCTCTGGTTCGCGACAAGGCGCCGGAAATTCTGCTTGTGCAGGCCGCGGCCGCTGATCGCCTCTATAACGCGCTGCAGTTCGAACAGCGTGAATTCCGGCGGCATGAGCTCGAAAACGACCGGGCGGTAGCGCAGCTTTCCCCGCATCCTGCCCAGGGCGGTGGCGAGTATGCGCCTATGGTCCAGCGCCATGCAGGAGCTCTTGAGGGTCCTTCCTTCCGGCGCCACGGCGCCCCGGTCGTGCCAGGATTCGGCCACCAGCGCCGCCTCGTAGACAAGCTCGTAGCGCTCCAGCACGAGATCCGGTGTCCAGCCGGCCTGCCCCAGGCCAAGGCAGCGCTCGATCCGCTCGCTGCGCTCCCGTTGCGTCGCATCGGCCCGGGCCCTGTTCCTCCATTTCTCCAGCCCGGCGTCCAACGGCGCCGCGGTGTCTTGCTCGAAACGCTGGTCCTCCCAGGGAAAGAACTCGTAGCAGTCCCTCCATTGGCCTCCGGTGGAGCAAAGGTCGTGCCGGACCAGCGCGAGGTAGGCCACCGAGATTGTGCGGTCGGGGCTGCGCGGCCAGAAATCGCGGCGGCGGTCGCCGAAGGTGTAGAGCTGCTCCAGCCAGGCCGGCTCCAGTCCGACCTGGCGCCTGAGCAGGCGCCGGGCGCCGAATTCCAGCGTCTGGTCGCGCGTGCCGCGCAGCCCGTCGGAGGGCAAGCGGGCCGAAGGACTGTCCGATAAGACCAGGACCCGCGGCGCGTCGTCCACGACGGTCAGCACCACGGCGCTGAGCTCCACGCTGATCGGTTCGGTCACGGTTTCATTGTAGACGCGCTCCGCTTTTGGGGAAGGGATTTGACAATACTTATGCTCACTTATAGCATTACAGCCCCGCCAACGGAGCAAGTCAATGCAGGTTCAATCGACGGGAGTATTGGAGTACACCCCCCGGGTGCAGGAGTTGACGGCGTCGGTCCGCGCCCGCCTGACGGACGTCATCCCCGACGTGGAATGGCCCGTGCATGCGCCGTATATCGCCCGCATAAACGAACTGAAGAAGGAGCGCGATGCGGTAATCCTGGTGCATAACTACCAGACCCCCGAGATTTTCCACGGCGTGGCGGACTATTCCGGCGATTCGCTGGAACTGGCACGCCTCGGCGCCAGTGCCAGCGCCGGCGTGATCCTGATGTGCGGCGTTCATTTCATGGCCGAGACGTCGAAGATCCTGGCGCCCGAAAAAACCGTGCTGATTCCCGATCTGGAAGCCGGCTGCTCGCTGGCCGAGGCGATCACCGGCGAGGACGTGCGTCTGCTGAAGCAGAAGTACCCCGGCGTTCCGGTAGTCACCTACGTCAATACCTCCGCGGAAGTGAAAGCGGAGTCCGACATCTGCTGCACTTCGGCAAACGCCGTCAAGATCGTCGAATCGTTGGGTGTGGATCGCGTGATTTTCCTGCCCGACGGATATCTGGGACGCTACGTGGCCGGCAAGACCGACGTGGAGATCATTCTCTGGGAAGGGAGCTGCGAAGTGCATGAGCGTTTCACGGCGGATGAAATCCGTTCCTATCGTCAGTCGCACTCCGGCATCCAGGTCATTGCCCATCCGGAGTGTCCGCCCGATGTCCTTGCCGAGGCCGATTTCGTCGGCTCCACTTCGGCAATGATCCGCTACGTGGGCGAAAACAAGCCCCGCCGGGTGGTCATGGTTACCGAGTGCTCGATGAGCGATAACGTGGCAGTGGAACATCCCGACGTGCAGTTCGTGCGGCCGTGCAATCTCTGTCCGCACATGAAGCGCATAACCCTTCCCAAGATCCTGCGCACGCTGGAAACACTCCAGCCGCGGGTCGAGGTTCCGGCGGAAATCGCGGATCGCGCGCGGCTTGCCGTGGAGCGCATGCTTCAGGCCTGATCGGGGGCAACCCGCCGTATCGCCCATATACAATGGGCATCCTTTTGTGGCCACAAGCAGGCTGACTTGCGATGCATCCGCAATACAAGATCCTGATGGTCGATGACGAGTCGGACCTTGAACAACTGGTCCGGCAACGAATGCGGCGCGAGATCCGCTCCGGGCAGTACGCCTTTCTTTTCGCGGGAGACGGTGTCGAGGCGCTCGAGGCCCTGGGAGAACACAGCGACATCGACCTGGTGCTTTCCGACATCAACATGCCGCGCATGGATGGACTGACGTTGCTGGAGAAGATTCCGGACGTCGATACCGATCTCCGCTCGGTCGTCATCTCCGCCTACGGGGACATGAAGAACATTCGCGCCGCGATGAACCGCGGCGCGTTCGATTTCGTGACCAAACCGATCGACTTCGATGATCTGAGAGTCACGATCGACCGCGGTCTGCGCCAGTTGGAGATGTGGCGCGAAGCCGAAGCCTCGAAGGACAAGCTGCTGACGCTGCAAAGCGAACTGGACGTCGCCAACAGCATGCAGCAGTCGATCCTGCCCAAGCAATTTCCGAAGAACGAGCAATACGAACTGTACGGCAGCATGGCTCCGGCCCGAAACGTGGGCGGCGATTTCTTCGACATCATCCGGCTGGAGCACGGGCGCCTGGGAATGGCCATTGCGGACGTGTCCGACAAGGGCATACCCGCGGCGCTGTTCATGATGTCCAGCCGCACGCTGCTGAAGGGCGCGGCGCTCGGCGATGACGACCCTGGCACCGTCGTTACGGTGGTCAACGATCAGCTCCAGGACGGCAACGAAGCCAACATGTTCGTGACCCTTTTCTATGCCGTGTACGATCCGGAAACCGGATTGGTGCGCTATGCCAACGGCGGACACAATCCGCCCCTGATCGTCCACAAGGACGGGTCCTCGACCATCCTGCCACTCACCGGTGGAGTCGCGTTGGGGGTTGCCCCGCAGTTCGAGTTCAGCACGGACCAGGCCCGGCTGGAGCCGGGCGAGGCGCTGGTGATGTATACGGACGGCGTCTCCGAGGCGGAAGACCTGGACAGCGAGGAATTCGGCATGGATCGATTGCTGGAGGTTTTCGCGGGCGCCACGCTGGAGAGCGCCCGGGTAGCCAACGATGCGGTGTTCGCCGCAGTGCGGGAATTTGCGGGGGACCGCTCGCAGTCCGACGACATCACCTGCCTTGTACTGCTGCGGGCCGATTCGTAGTCATGAGCGGCGAAATCCGCCTGAGAATCCATGCCAGCCACGGGCAACTGGAGCTCGTGGAGAAAGCCATCGACGAAATGGCTCAACTGGAAGAGTGGCCGGAGGAACTGGTTTTCAAGGTCAAGCTGGTCGTGGAGGAACTGGGTCTGAACATCATCGACCACGGCTACGGCAACGATGAATCCCAGGAACTGGAATTCCGCCTGGTCGCCGCGGACGACAGCGTAACGATCGAATTCATCGACGAAGCCAGCCCCTTCGATCCCCTGACGGAAACGCCGGACCCGGATATCGACGCAGGCATCGAGGAAAGGCGTATCGGCGGTCTGGGCGTGTACCTGGTGCGGGAGATGATGGACGAGGTCAAGTACGCCCGGGAGGGCAACCGCAACCGGCTGACACTGGTAACCCGGCTCTAGCGCCGTGTTACGGGGGGGCATGCGCGGGCTGGTCCTGGTCGCCGGGCTGGCGGCTTGTGCGGGGGTCTCGGCCGAGCCGGGAATCGACGCGGAGCGCATCCTGTTCGGGCAGTCGGCAGCGCTCACCGGGCCGGCCAGCGGGCTGGGCCAGGCGATGCGGGCCGGAATCGAGGCTGCGTTTTACGAAGCCAACCGGAACGGCGGCGTTCATGGCCGCCGACTGGAGCTGGTCTCGCTTGACGACGGCTATGAGCCGGAAGCCGCGATCGAGAACATGCGCGCCCTGATCAATGAGCGCGACGTGTTCGCGCTCATCGGCGCGGTCGGCACCCCGACGGCCCGGTCGTCGGTGCCGGTGGCGGCGGCTGCCGGAGTGCCCTATATCGCCCCTTTTACCGGCGCCCCCTTCCTGCGTGACGGGCAATGGCAGAACGTAATCAACCTGCGCGCCTCCTACTACCAGGAAACCGAGGCGATGATGGAATTCCTTACCCGCCAGGGCCTGACGCGCGTGGCGGTGGCCTACCAGGATGATTCCTTCGGCCGTGCGGGTTTCCGCGGCGCCCAGTTGGCCATGGAACGGAGGGGACTCCAGCCGGCGGCCACGGCGGTTTATCCGCGCAACACCATCGCGGTCAAGACCACGCTGCTGGACGTAATGGAAGGCCAACCGGAAGCGGTCATTATCGTGGGCGCTCCGGCGCCTGTCGCGGCCTTTCTGAACTGGGGCAGCAAGCTCAAGCTGGACATGGTTTTCATGACGACCTCCTTTGCCGGCGGCAACGCGTTGATCCGCAACCTGAGCGGCGAAAGCCTGGGCTCCGCCGGGCTGCTCATGACGCAGGTGGTTCCGCCCCTGATGGGAGAAGCGCTTCCCGTAGTTCAGGACTATCTTTCGGCGCTGAAGGAAACCTCGCCGGACGCGGAGCCCGGATTCGTTTCTCTTGAGGGTTACCTGGCCGGGCGAATGGCCGTCGTGGCGATGGAGCAATGCGGACCGGACCCGCGGCGCGACCGGGTGCTGCCGATGCTGCGCGATGCGGGCCGGATAGATCTCGGGGGATTCTCGCTGGAGTTCGGGGCGGACGATTACCAGGGATCCGATGCGGTCTACCTGACCGTCGTGAGTCCGGACGGCGAATACCTGCCGATGGATGCATCCGGGTCGCAGCGATGAATACCGGGCAGGACAACGGCAACGGCGCGGTCAAGTCGCGCATTGAGCAAATACTTGAGAAGCGGCACAAGATTTCGGTCCGCATGTACATGGGGATCAGCGCGGCGTTGCTGCTCTTCGTGCTCGCGAGCGTCAACAGCTGGTTCGCTTTCAACACGGTTGCCGATGCCCAGCGGGGCGTGGTCGACCGCAGCCTTCCCCAGATAACCGGCGCCTTTGCCGTAGCCGAGCAAAGCCGCACGCTGGTGGCCGCCGCGCCGCGGCTTGCGGCGGCAGGTACGCTTGAGGAACTGGAGGACGTGCGGTCCTCGGTTGCGGCGAACCGGGAGATTTTCGAATCCCGGATCGACGCGCTTGAAACGCAGGCCAGCAACGATCCGGTCATTCAGCGCATGCGCGACCGGGCCGGGGCCCTGCTGGCCAATATCGAGCAGTTGGATCGGTCGGTGGAGGAACGATTTCTGATCGCCGATCAGGCCGGCAGGCTCCAGCAGGAAGTTCCGGTGCTGCACGAGCGCCTGCAACGGCTCCTGGGTCCCGCCATCGACGATCAGTATTTCTTCACCGTGACCGGCTACCGGGAACTGGATTCGGAACCGGTCCCCAGAGAGCAGCACATCTCGGAGGGCGAACTGGCCCGCTACAGGCGGCTGGCCGATCTCAAGGTGAACGTGGACAACGCAGTGCAATTGCTGGATCGGGCCTTTATCGTCGGCGACCCGCAATTGCTGGAGCCTCTGCTTGAGAGCTTCGAATCGGCATCGGAGGCGATTACCAGAAACCTGGCGGCGCTGCGCGATCCGCCTCAACCGGCGGAGTTGATGGCCGCTACCGGGCGCCTGCATGAACTGGGCAGCGGCCGGGACGCGGCATTTGCCCTGCGCCGGCGGGAGCTCGATCTGGCTACCCAGGAAAGGCGCCTTCTGGCCGACAACCGCACACTGGAGATCGAACTGGGCGCCGAGGCCGAGAGCATGGTGAGCGGCGCCCGCGACAGCGCGCGGGAATCGACCGATATCGCCAATGAGGCCATCGACACGGGCCAGGTCCTGTTGCTGAGCGTGACCGGAGTGGCGATCGTCGCAGCGCTGCTCATGGGGTCGCTGTTCATCGGCAGCCTGCTGCGCCGGCTGGAGGGCCTTTCCAGCCGTATGCGCCGCATGGCCGCCGGCGACCTCAAGACCAAGGTGGAAGTCAGCGGACGCGACGAGGTGGCGGACATGGCCGCGGCGCTGGAGGTGTTCCGCGAAGCCTCCCTCAAGGCGCAAAGGCTGGACCTGGTGGAACGCATGGCGCAGGAACTGCGGGACAAGAACGAGGAACTGGAACAGGTCCTGGAGGACCTGAAGCGGGCCCAGAACCAGATCGTCATGCGCGAAAAGCTGGCGGAACTTGGGGAATTGACGGCGGGTGTGGCGCACGAGATTCAGAACCCGCTCAATTTCGTCAAGAACTTCTCCGAAGTATCGTCGGAGCTGGTGGTGGAATTAAAGGAAGTCTTCGACGAAGGCGACGGAACCCTGAGCGAGGACGACAGGGGCCTGGTCGATGAAATCTGCGGCGACCTTGGTTCCAACCTGGAGCGGATCACCCATCATGGCCTGCGCGCCAACCGGATCGTACGCGACATGCTCAAGATGGGGCGCGGTTCCGGCGATGCTCAGCCGACCGATATCAATGCCCTGCTGGAGGAACATGCGAGGCTTGCCTACCACAGCGCCCGCGCGTCCGATACCAACTTCAACCTGACCATCGAGGAAGATTACAGCCCCGAAATGAGGGAACTGAACGTTGTGCCCCAGGACCTGGGACGGGTGTTCCTGAACATGGTGACCAATGCCTGCCACGCGACGCACGATCGCCGGGTCAGGGAAAACGCCGAGGGCGGCAACGGTGCCTACGAACCGCTCCTCAAGCTGTCCACACGCCGGACTTCAGACGGTGTCGAGGTTGCCATTCTCGACAACGGCGGAGGAATTCCGGACGACATTGTCGGAAAGATCTTCAATCCGTTCTTCACGACCAAGCCGACCGACCAGGGGACCGGCCTGGGCCTGGCGCTGTCGAACGACATCGTGCGCCAGCATGGCGGCGAGATTGCAGTCGATACCGAACCGGGGGAATCGACCCGGATGGTTGTAAGGCTCCCGCTTGCTCTGGAGGTCGAAGACTCCTGACGGGCCGGCGGGCCTATCCCAGTTTTGCCAGCGCGTCGTCCTTGCTGTCGTGGATCTCGATGATCTTGTCGAAGCCGCTCATCTTGAACACTTCGCCTATGGAGCCCGACAGGGAGCACAACATGAACTTGGCCTTGCGTTGCCAAAGGGCCTTGGCAATCATGAGAACGGCCCGCAAACCCGCACTGCTTATGTAGTTCAGACCGCTCATGTCGACCAGCACCGCCTTGTCGTCACCGCTGATGGCGCCGGTCAGGGTCTGGTGAAAATCCTGGGCGTTGAAGCCGTCTATGCGCCCCGACGGCGCGGCGATCAGGGTTCCGTTGTTGCGCTCAATTGGGATGTCCATTCTTGCTCCTGATTTCTGGTCGCACTAGCTGCGATGGATTCCTTCGGATCGTAGCACAGCAGGCCAATCAATCACTGTCGGGCATCAGCACGAATTCAGGATAGGCCTCGATGCCCAGTTCGGCAACATCCTGGCCCAGTTCCTCCACCGTCTCGGACACCCGAGCCCCCATGGCTTTTGCAATCAGCGTCCAAGTGACCCACGAAGTGCCGAAAACGAACACTCCGATGGCCACGACACCGAGCAATTGTACTCCGAAGCTGTAGCCTCCGGCAATGCAGACCGCGAGCGTGCCCCATATGCCCGCGAACAGGT
Organism: uncultured Gammaproteobacteria bacterium; assembly: GCA_964392625.1. GTDB lineage: Bacteria > Pseudomonadota > Gammaproteobacteria > Steroidobacterales > Foliamicaceae > Foliamicus. Next base: position 11,617 of record CAYMQG010000006.1, read on the forward strand.
GAGCGGGAACGGCCCCCACCACATCGTCTATACGCAGGCGTTCCAGCAGCATTATTCCGGCGGTACAGATCACGCCCCCGACGGCGCCGATCAGGATGGCCAGCCCATGCGGGAGCACGTCGGGGCCCGCGGTAATGGAAACCAGGCCCGCGATCGCGCCGTTCAGCACGGCCAGCAGGTCCACGCGCTTGAGCAGCGGGCGCGATACGATCAGGGCGGCCAGCACGCCCCCGGCTGCGGCCAGGTTCGTGTTGACCAGCACGATGCTCATCGCCACTGCATTCTCCACGCCGCCCAACGCCAGTTGCGAGCCGCCGTTGAATCCGAACCAGCCCAGCCAGAGTATGAAGACGCCCAGCGTGACCGCGGGCACGTTGGAAGGCGGAGTCGGCTTCACACCGCCGGCGGCGCGGAACTTGCCCAGACGCGGACCCACGACGATGGCGCCCGCCAGTGCGGCCCAGCCTCCGGTTGAGTGCACGATGGTGGAACCGGCAAAATCGCTGAAGCCCAGCTGGCTCAGCCAGCCGCCGCCCCAGGTCCAGGCGCCCACCACGGGGTAGATGATCATGGTCAGCGCCGCGGTGAAAACGAAAAAGGACCAGAGCTTCACGCGTTCCGCCAGCGTGCCGGAAACGATCGACGCGGTAGTCGCCACGAAGACCATCTGGAAAAACCAGTCCGACATGACGGAATACTGGTTCGCCGCGGCCGCTTCGGCCGCCGCCGCGATTTCCGGCGCAGGGGCTTCCGCGCCCACCGCCTCAAGCAGCGCCAGCTCCTCGGCAGACGGCCCGTAGCCGAAACTGAGTGTTCCGATGACGCTGCCCACGTCCAGGTACATCAGGTTGTATCCGACCAGGTAGAAGGTCAGGCCGGCAATGGAATAAAGGCCGATGTTCTTGAGGCAGATGACCGATGCGTTCTTGGTCCGCACGGAGCCGGCTTCCAGCATGGTGAAGCCGGCGCACATCCACATGATCAGCGCTCCCCAGACGAGGAACGCGAAGGTATTCAGGACAAAGTCGGTATTCATGAATCAAAACCCCGCCGACAGACTAAGCACTACCCGCGCGTCGCACGATCCCGCACAGTCGGGCGCGTCCGTATCGTGATACCGGAGATCGAGCGCGAGCCGGGAGAACGAATAGCTCAGTCCAAGGTTCCAGTCCAGGTAGTCTTCGCCGAAATCTTCGGTCACTTGCGAGAAGCCCACGTTTGCATCCACGCTCAGGGCGTCCGTCAGCCCGCTCGAGAGACCGCCGGTCACGTACCAACCGGTACCGGTTTCGCCGAAATTGTCCGGCGTGAAATGCACGGCCCCCGACAGCGAAACCCCGCCCAGATCCGTTCCCAGGCTGGCGTAAGCCTCGATGAAGTCGTAGCCGGAACTGCTGTCGGCGCCCGGGTAGGCGTAGTAGAGCAAACCGACGTCATAACTCATATCGTTCGCTTCCCAGGCATATCCGCCGTAAACGTCCACTTCGATGGAGGCGTCATCGCCCGGACCGAAATCGATATTGGATGCCCAGGTGCCCACGTACCAGCCGCTGGAATCCGCCCAGTCCAGGCCGCCCTGCACGGCCGGATCCTCGCCTGTCTGCGTATATCCGCGGAATACGTAGTCCGTCGTTACGGCCAGGTTGGCGGATATCGAGGATTCCTCCTGTGCGCCGGCCATGCCCGTGAAACCGGCAAATGCAACCAGAACAGTTGCGGAAAGAATTCGTATTCTTAGCGCCATGTCTTCCTTCCCCCTGTAGCGCTGAGGTGTGAATGATATCGCGAACTCAAATGAGTCCCCCGCGCGCATACTAACCGCCGATGTAATACATTTCCACTTTTCGGTCAGGCGCCCCTCCAGCGCGGCCCGAATTCCGCAATTCGCTGTAGCGGTCCGCGCGCCGGGACCAGCGGCCTCGCATCAGGTCCAGCAGCGAATCGTCCGTCGCGCCGTCGCGCATCGGGCCGCGCAGATCCAGCCCCTCCGAGGCGAACAGGCAGGTAAAGAACCGCCCGTCGGAGGACAGCCGGGCGCGGTTGCAGGAACCGCAAAACGGTTGGGAGACGGAGGTAATGAATCCCAGCTCCCCTTGTCCGTCCACGAATTCGTAGCGCCGGGCAACCTCGCCGTGATAGTTGGCTTCCAGCGGCCGCAGCGGCCAGCGCTGATGGATCATTTCCACAATCTCCGCCGCCGGCACGGTCTGCGTTGCGCTCCAGTTGTTGATCGTGCCCACGTCCATGTACTCGATGAACCGGAGGATCATTCCGGTACCCCGGAAGTGCTCGACCAGCTCGGGCACATGGCCGTCGTTGACGCCGCGCTGAATTACCGCGTTGATCTTTACCGGGTTCAGTCCGGCCGCGCGCGCCTCGGAGATGCCTTCAAGCACGGCCTCGAGGCGTCCCCTGCCCCCGCTCATGCGCCGGAACAGCTCTTCCTCCACGGCATCCAGGCTGACCGTTACGCGGTCCAGCCCGGCGGCGGTGAGCGCCGCCGCCTGCTGAGCCAGCAGCACGCCGTTGGTGGTCAGCGCGATATCCTCGACTCCATCAAGCCGCGAAAGGTCCCCGATCAGGTCGGCCAGGCCCGCGCGCAACAGCGGCTCTCCGCCGGTAATACGCAGCTTGCAGGCGCCGATCCGGGCGAACAATCGGGTGAGCCGCACAATTTCCGAAAACGACAGGCGTTCCCGGCTGGAGAGAAACCGGAAATTGCGATCGTAGATGTCTTCCGGCATGCAATAGGGGCAGCGGAAATTGCACCGGTCCATCACCGAAATGCGCAGGTCCCGCAACGGCCGGCCCAGCGTGTCACGCACGCCCGAGCGCAATTCAAAGACGCCGGCATCGCTCCCGAGTGGTTTCTGCATACGCTAATCTTAAGACATGCGCGTAGTTGCCATTTCCAGGCCGGGCGGCCCCGAAGTCCTGGTTGTCGAAGAGCGGCCACGTCCGGTTCCGGGGCCCGGGGAAGTACTCATCCGGGTGGCCGCCGCCGGCGTCAACCGGCCGGATTGCATGCAGCGCCAGGGCATCTATCCGCCGCCCCCGGGCGCGCCGGAATGGCCGGGGCTGGAGGTGGCGGGTCATGTCGACGCGGTTGGCGATGGGGTGAAGAACCCGGTCGTGGGGGAGCCCGTCTGCGCACTGGTTGCGGGTGGAGGATACGCCGATTTTTGCGTGGCGCCGGCTGCGCTCTGCCTTCCGGTCCCGAACGGCGTTTCCATGGCGGAGGCCGCGGCCATTCCGGAAACCTGGTTCACCGTCTGGACCAACCTGGTGGACGCGGGCCGGCTACAGGTGGGCGACACCGTTCTGGCGCACGGGGGCGCCAGCGGAATCGGCACCGCCGCCATCGGGATCGGCAACGCCCATGGCGCACGTGTCTTCGTGACCGCCGGCAGCGAGGAGAAAGTGCAGTTCTGCCGGGACCTGGGCGCCTGGGACGGCGCGTGCTATCGGACCGGGGACTGGCCCGCGGCAGTGAAAACCGCCACCGGCGGCAAGGGCGTGGATGTCGTTCTGTGCATGGTGGGCGCGCCCTATCTTCGCGACAATCTACGCAGTCTCAAGCCCGGCGGCCGGCTGGTACTGATTGCGGCGCTGGGCGGACCGAAGGCGGAACTTGATGTCCGCCGGGTAATGATGTCGCATCTCTGGATTACCGGCTCTACGCTGCGGCCACGTTCGAACGAAGAGAAGGCGCAGATCGCCGACGCGGTGCGGCAGCGGCTGTGGCCGCTGCTGGAAACGGGCGAGCTTCGTCCCGTCGTGCAACGCTCATTTCCGCTGGAACAGGCCGAAGCGGCGCACGCCATGATGGAGGCCAACCTGACCAAGGGCAAGCTGGTCCTCACCATCGACTAGCCTTCCCGCGTGGAGCTGAAAACCCCGCCGGCTAGGCTCGGGGATGGTGCTTGCGGTGCAGGTCCCGCAGGCGCTTGCGCGCCACCTGCGTGTAGATTTGCGTCGTCGACAGGCTGCTGTGCCCCAACAGCAATTGCACGACCCTCAGGTCGGCGCCATGGTCCAGCAGATGCGTAGCGAAGGCGTGCCGCAAGGTATGCGGCGTCAGGCCTTCCGTGATACCCGCGGCGGCTCCGTGCTTGCGCAAGCGCTGCCAGAACGCCTGCCGGGTCATGGCCGTGCCCCGGCGAGTGGGAAACAGCGCATCGCTCACCCTCTCTCCCAGGATTTCGCGGCGGGCGCCCTCCAGGAATTTCCGTACCCAATCGGCGGCCTCCTCCCCCAGCGGGACCAGTCTCTCCTTCGAGCCCTTTCCCTCGACCCGAAGAACTCCATTGGCCAGGTTCAACTGGGCCAGGGTCAGGTTGACCAGCTCGCTGACACGCAGGCCGGTCGCGTACAGCACCTCCAGCATGCACCGGTCGCGCACTCCCAGCGGGTCGGACAACGAGGGCGCGGCCAGCAGTTCTTCCACCTCGCTTTCCGTAAGGGAATGCGGCAGCGGGCGCGCCATGCGCGGGGTGGCGATTTGGGCGGAAGGATCGCGGTCAATCAGACCCTCCCGTACCAGATAGCCGTAGAAGCGCCGGGTCGTCGACAGTTGCCGCGACAGCGTGCGCGCATTGACCCCTTCCGCGGTCCGATCGCCGATGAAGGCCAGGAGGTCCGGTTTGCCCGCGTCCGTCAAGCCCTTGCTGCGCCTGCCCAGCCACCGTTGCAGCAGCCGGAGGTCGGCGCCGTATGCGGCCAGCGTGTTGCGGGCAAGACCCTGTTCCGACCACATCGCGTCAAGAAATCGATCAATAAGTCCGGTGCTGGCCATAGAATTTCCAATTATGACGCGGCTCCGGAAAATCCCTTACACGCTTTGGGGTTGGACCGTGTTCTGCACGATTGCGCTGACCACCTCGCTGGTGATCCTGGTGCTGCCCGGAGTGGACCGCTGCAGCAGCCTGGCCCGCAAGGCTTCGCGGGTCATCTTCCGCCTTGGCGGCGCCCGTCCCCGGGTGTACGGGCTTGAGAAGCTGCCGGCGGAACCATGCGTGGTCGCCGCCAATCACGAAAGTTTCGCCGACGGGATTCTGCTCTGCGCCCTGCTGCCTCCTAGCTTCAGGCTGGTCATCAAGCGCGAGATGCGCTCCGTGCTGCTGGCCGGCCGAATGCTCAGCCGCATCGGCGCCGTGTTCGTGGAACGGGAGCAGGGGAAGGAGCGGATCGCCGATGTGCGGACCATGCTCAGGGCCGCCCGCGCCGGACAGTCGCTGGCGATTTTCCCGGAGGGGACTTTTCGCCCGGAACCCGGACTGCTGCCCTTCCGGTCCGGGGCCTTTGCCGCAGCAGCAGCGGGTGGACTGCCGGTCGTTCCCGTGGCGATTAGCGGCTGCCGTCGCCTGCTGCCGTCGGGTTCCTGGCTGTTCACGCCTTCAAGAATCGAAGTGCGCTTCCTGGATCCGATCAGGGTAACGGGAGGCGGGTCCCGTTCCCGACAGGCCGAGCGGCTCGCGCAGGAATGCAGGAGGGCCATGAAGGCCGCGCTGACGCGGGGTTGATTCCCGCCGGCGCGGTTGCCCGGTCCGAATCAGTTCAGGAAGAAGTATCTCCGGTCCGGTCCCTGACGTAGCCTATCCAGGCGTTGGCGTTGCGGCGAATGTTGTCGGATCCGTCACGTTTTGCGCTTTCGAAGGCGTCGATGGCCTCGTCGAAGCGCCGCAGTTCCGCCAGCGCAACGCCCTGCAGTATCCATACCTCGCCGGGATTCTCCAGCCCGCCTTTTTCGAGCGCGCTGCGGCATGAGTTCACCACCCCGTCCCAGTCGCCGGTCTCGTTCAGAAGCATGGCCTTGCGATGGAAGAACTCGCCGTCGTCCGAGAGCTCGGCCAGTTTGTCGATGGCGTCCACGGCACGGTCCATTTCGCGCGCCATGGTCCACGAGTTCAGCAGCAGTCCGAGGTTATCCAGGTTCTCTTCGACATGGCCCCGCTCCATTGCCTGACTCAGGATTTCACCGGCGCGGGCCGGGTTCTCGAGAAAGAGGTTGAGCCGGGCAAGGTTCAGAATGTCCGATTCGGTTTCCAGCATGCCGCGATACCAGGGAATGGTCAGCGCGGAAAGTGCGCCTTCGTCGTTGTTGACCTCCATGTACAACCCGGACAGCACCTGGTAGAAGCGCAGCCGCTCGGGCCAGATTCCGATGTTTTCCTTCAGAAGCTCGATGGCTTCGGGAACCTGACGCAATTCAATGTGTATGGCCAGTTGCAGATTCCGCCAACTCTCATTCGGCGCCTCGGCCAGTTCATTGGCGCGGACAACGTAGGGCAAGGCGTCGCCCATCATTTCCTGCTGGGCGAAATTGGCGCCCATCAGAATGTAGGCCTCGGACCGCGGTTCCGCTTCGTAACGGAACCAGCGCAACAGTGTGTCGTTGGATTCCTCGAAGCGTTCCTGGCCCGAGTAGTAGCCGGCTACCGAGTACACGATGCCCTGCTGCACCATGGTCGGCAGGGCGTCCAGCTCAAGGCACTTCTCGAATGCTTCAAATGCCTCTTCTTCCCTTTCCATTTGCGAGTAGACGAAACCGTAGGTCTGATAGAGCTGGGCCGCCTCATATTCGCTTATGCGGTCGGTCCGGATGCGGTCCATCAGGTCCAGCGCTTCGGTCAGATTGTCCTCGTCCAGAAGTTCATGAGTGCGGGAAAGCCTCCGGTAGAAGCTCTCGCTCATTGACGCGGGCGGCTCCTCCCGTTCTTCCACTGCACGGTCCGGCCGCAGCGGGTGCCACTGCGGCAGATTGCCGAGGTCGTTCTGCGCAGCCGCAGGCGGCGCCAGCATCAGCAATGCCGACAGCACTGCGAGGCGTTTACCCATTTTCGTCAAAAGGCCCTCGTGAGCTGTCCCGCAGCCCCGCTAGCCATCCAGTTGGAAAACGATGCTCGTCGTGGCCCACCGTTCCACGGCGACGCCATCCACTACTCGCGGCTTGAATTTCCAGCGCCGCACGGCCCGCACCGCGTTGCGCACGAACAGACGGCCCGGAGCGGCCTCGATCACCTCTACGTCCAGCACGCTGCCGTCCGGACCAATCAGCACTCTGCACCTGACGTAGCCTTCGGTGCCGTCCATCAGGGCCTCGCGCGGCCACTGCGGGTCGATGCGCACTATCGGCACCGCCTCGCCCTCGGCCGCCGGGTCTCCCGGGTCCCACCTGCCGATGAAAGGACCACCGCCGGCAGCCCCTGAAACATCGATCTTGGGGAGATCGAGGCGCATGGGATTCTTTTGCGGCTTGGCCTCGCTGGATACCTTCAGCTTCGGCGGTGGCGGCGGATCCTTGGGCGGTGGCGGCTTCTTGGGCCTGACCCGTTTCTTGGTCTGGACGATCTCGTCCTCCTGAACGCGTATCAGGTCCACGATCTGTCCGGCCGTGGCCGCGCCCTGCTGCCCGCGCCCACCCGTTATCAGGGTGTTCATGAACAGAAAAAGCACCAGCGCAACGAATATGCCGCCGCCTATCGACCCGACCATACGCCATCTTGTCTGGTTCATCGCTACTCCTCGCCTTCCGCAGCCAATGCAATGCTGGTCACGCCGGCAACCCGGACCTGGTCCATCAGGTCGATCACCGTACCGGTGGACGCGGATTGATCCGCTACGATAATAACGCTGCTTTCCGGGTTCTCCGCCCGCGCGGCTTCAACCAGCTGGCGGACCCCCGTCAGTTCCACGCGATTCTTGTTCATCCAGATCTGATCGTCGCGCGAAACCGCGATCATGATGTTGCCCCGCTCCTTGGTGGCCGCCGTCTGCGCGAAGGGACGGGAAGGATTGATGCCCGGCTCCTTAACGAACGACGTGGTCACGATGAAGAAGATCAGCATGATGAACACGATGTCGAGCATGGGCGTGATATTGATTTCGCCCTCTTCTTCCGGTTTTCGTCTTCGTATCTGCGGCATCGCGCCTTGCTCCTAGTTCGATGCGGCTGCCAGCGAAACCTTCGCGGCGCCAGCCACCCGCGCCTGGTCGACCACCGTGACGATAAAGCCGGAATCCGCGTTGCGGTCCGCGATCACCACCACCGTGGCGTCCGGCTTGCCGGCCAGCCCCGAGACAATGTTGGCGCGGATCGCGCCCACATGCACAAGCCGGTCTTCGACGAAGACCTGTCCGCCGGCGTCTATCCGGACCGGGATCACCTCGGAACGCTTCTGCTCCTGTACCGGCGCGTTCGACGGCCGGTCCAGGTCCACGCCCAGCTCCTTCACGAAGGACGTGGTGACGATGAAAAAGATCAGCATGATGAATACGATATCGAGCATCGGCGTGATGTTGATCTCGGCTTCCTCCTGCGATCGCTTGCGGTGCTTGCGTTCAATCATGCGGCTGCCTCACCGGGGTCCTCGAACTGCATTTCCAGGGCATCCTCGAGTTCCTCCATCTTGAGCTTGGCCCGCTGCCTGAGCCAGGCTGAAAGGTACAGGCCCGACAGCGCGGCGACCAGCCCCGACATCGTGGGAATTGTGGCCTGCGAGACGCCGCCCGCCATCAGGCGGGCGTTGCCGGTCCCGAACACCGTCATGATCTCGAACACCTGGACCATGCCCCACACCGTGCCAAGCAGGCCCAGCAGCGGCAGTATCTGCATGAGCGTCTGTATCAGCCCCAGGTTGCGCCGGGCGCTCAGGCCGACCTCGGAAAGAATCAGGCGCCGAAGGTTCGCGGCGAACCACGAACCGTCGCGGCGTCCGCTTTCCCACAACTGCCGCGCGCCGCGCATTTCACCGGGAAGAACGCCGAAGAAATACCACAGCCGCTCGACGATCAGCGTCCACATCAGCATGGTGACGGCCAGGATTCCATAAAGCACCGGTCCGCCCAGCTCGAAAAAGCCGCGGATGGAAGCCCAGGCTTCGAACAGGAAAGTCATCTCCCGGTCTCCTGCCTCGCCCTCCTCAAGCCTCCGCCGCGGCCGTATCGCCTTCGGCCCTGCGCGCGATCAGGCCGGCGCTCTGCTCTTCCAGGATTTCCACCAGCGCCTGGCTGGAACTGGAAACCACACTGTGCAACAGCACCAGCGGGATGGCCACGATCAGGCCCAGAACGGTCGTGATCAGGGCCTGCGAAATGCCTCCGGCCATCAGTTTGGGGTCGCCGGTCCCGAACAGCGTCAACTGCTGGAAGGTGATGATCATGCCGACCACCGTACCCAGCAGGCCCAACAGCGGGGCGACCGCGGCAAACACCTTGAGTATGCCCTGGTAGCGTTCGAGTATCGGCGCTTCGCGCATGATCGCTTCATCGAGCTTGAGCGCCAGAGCATCCAGGTTGCCGGTCCGGTGTTCCTCGTAGACGGCCAGGATCCGGCCCAGGGCGTTGCCCTTGTTTGCGCTCGAACTCTTGAGCTGCGCACGGATTCGCCGGCCCGCGCCTTGCAACACGACCAGCCTCCAAATCGCGATCAGCAGGCCGATTACGCCCATTCCGACGATCGTGTAACCCACGTATCCACCCTGCTGCAGACGCTCGCCTATATCGGGAGCCTGAATCAGCATCCCCAGGAGTTGGCCGCGAGTCGGATCGACCGCCATTTCCACCGGGCCCGAAGTCGCCTCGCCGAGGTCTTCAGCCATGTTGAGATAGCGCCCCGCGGGCTGGCGAGGCAGAATCTGCAATGCGCCGGTGCCGTCGTCGCGGGTCAGGAACTTGCCGTCGTGGACCAGGTTGAAGGCGCCGACGCGGATCACGTTGCCCGCGCTCGTCTGGCCGGAAGGGTCGGTAATATCCGCATCGAAACGAACGACCTGCCCGGATTGCGCCATTTCCTCCAGCAGCATCAACTGCAGGCCGCGCAGGTCCGCCAGGCTGGGCAGCTCCTTCGCCTCGGCCATATCGCGGACCAGGCCGAGGCGGTCCGGGTACTGCGCCGAGACCAGCGACGTCACGACCTGGCTGACGGTATCGCCGGCCACGTCGCGGACGACGCCGAACAGCTCGCCGAAGTTTCCGATCCGGATCTGCAGCCGTTCCTCCAGATCCGCGAGTTCTGTTTCGTTCAGCTCGTAGCGCCGGTTCAGCGTGGTGCTGCGGCGTTCCTCGGCGGCCAGTTCGCGCGAAACTTCCTCCAGCATGCTCTGGCGCTGGTCGCGCGCCTGGCGAAAGCGTTCCACCCGCTCGCGGTTGAGGCGGGATCCTTCGCGGGCCTCCAGCCGGACCATTTCGAGGAGTTCAAGTACGGAATCGGCCTGTTCGGCGGGAGCCGCCGGTTGCGACTCTTCCTGGCCCGTGGCGGGCCCTGCCAGAATGATCGCCAGAGCGGAAAGTCCCAGTAAACGGTTCATGACCCACCTCCTTCGGGCGCCGCGATGGGAAGGGTCAGTATGTCAGGCGGCGCCAGCCGGCGCGCCATACGTATCCCCGTCGTTATCGGGCTGCGATAGCTGTCGTCCAGCGAACGCCACTCCTGCGCGCGCGTGTCCCAGTAGCCGGTTTCCTCGCGGTCGGGTGTCTGGTAGGCCAGGAGTACGCGGCCGACGCGCAGATAGTCCACCTTGCGGCTGACCCCACCGATGTCCAGTTCGCCGGGATAGGACTCCATGTTGCGTCCGATCGCCGCCTCCGTCTGGTACGCGCCCATCACCCTTCGGTATTTTTCGGCAATGCTGACGTCGGAGCGGTCCATCAGGTCGCGCAGGTCCGTGAGCATGTCGCGCCGCGTTTCCATCAGGAACGGAACGTCGAGCGAAATGAAACGGTCCAGATCCTCGACCATGTCCATCAGCAGCGGAACGATTCCCTGCTCCAGATCGCCGAATTCGTTGATCTGCCTGTTGAGCGAAGTCTTCTCGCGCTCCTGGTCGTCTATCGTGCGCTGCAGGTTGTCGTTATAGCGGCGAATGCGGTCCAGCTCCTGCAGCCGCACCCGGTACTCGCCGACCGCCTCCTGCGTCTCATCGGCCAGGGCGTTCACCTCGGCCTGCGCCTGGCGGTCGTCGGCCGTGGCGCCCTGCTGTACCGCCAGCATCTCGTTGACGCGCTGGTCCCCGGCCGCCGGGCCGGCGCACAGGCAAAGCCCGCACGCAACGACCGCGGACCAGGATGCGCGTCCTGTCCCAAAAACGTGATAGTGCATTTTGCTCCCCACCTACCCTTTTTCGAACGGCCAAAATAACATATCCGTTTCCGTTTCACTCACAAGGTTGCCGGCTGATCGATCATGAGCACAGAAAAAGCTGTAATCGCCGCGGCGCGGCGGACTCCCATAGGCGCCATGCTGGGCGGGCTGTCCCCGGTTTCCGCGACGGATCTGGGGGCCGCCGCAATCCGCTCCGGCATCGGCGACAGCGGCCTGCCGTCCGGCGCAATCGGCGAAGTGCTGATGGGCTGCGTATTGCCCGCCGGCCTCGGCCAGGCGCCGGCGCGCCAGGCCGCCCTCGGAGCCGGCCTCGACAGCGCGACCCCCTGCGCCACGATCAGCAAGGTGTGCGGATCCGGACTGTTCTCGGTGATGCTGGCGCACGACCGGATTCTGGCCGATCCCGGCATGGTCATCGTGGCCGGGGGCATGGAATCCATGTCCAACGCGCCGTACCTGGTCGAGAAGGCGCGCGACGGCCTGCGGATGGGGCACAAGGAATTGCGCGACCACATGTTCCTTGACGGTCTGCAGAACCCGTATGACGGACGGATGATGGGCTTCTTTGCCGAGGAGACCGCCCGCCGCTACCGGTTCGACCGGCGCGAGCAGGACGAGTTCGCCGTCGAGTCCGTCAAGCGCGCGCTGGCGTCGCGCGAGGCCTTCGCGACCGAAATTATTGAAGTCAAGTACATGCATCGGGGCAAGACGATTACGGTGAGTGAGGACGAGGAGCCGGGCCGATGCGACCTGGAAAAGATACCCGCCATGCGGCCGGCCTTTGCACGGGACGGCACGGTCACGGCCGCCTCCAGTTCCTCGATTTCGGACGGCGCCGCGGCCCTGGTCCTGCTGAGTGAAAGGCGTGCCGGCGAGTTGGGCGCCGAGCCGTTGGCCCGCGTGGCCGCCCACGCCACCCACGCGCACGAACCTCAGTGGTTCACCACCGCGCCCGGGCCGGCCATCGAGAAGGTGCTGGCGCGAGCCGGTTGGGCCGTAAGCGACGTGGACCTGTTCGAGATCAACGAGGCCTTTGCCTGCGTCACCATGGCCGCCATGCGCGACCTGGGCCTGCCGCACGACAAGGTGAACGTGCGCGGCGGCGCCTGCGCGCTGGGCCACCCGATCGGCGCCAGCGGCGCCCGCATCCTGGTCACGCTGATCCACGCTCTGCGGGACCGCGGCGGCGGCCGCGGCGTCGCCGCCCTTTGCATCGGCGGCGGAGAAGCCGTCGCCGTCGCCATCGAAATTCCCTGATCCCTGGGAAAGGGCGTCTCGCCCTCCACGAGGGCGAGACGCGCTCGCTCCCGGGCCTACATGCCCGCGTAGTTGGGGCCTCCGCCGCCTTCCGGCGTAACCCAGTTGATGTTCTGCGCCGGGTCCTTGATGTCGCAGGTCTTGCAATGGATGCAGTTCGGCGCATTGATGACGAAACGCGGCCTGTCGCCCTCCCAGGCCACTTCGTAAACGGCCGCCGGACAGTAGCGTTGCGCGGGCTCCGCGAAGCCCGGCAGGTTGTCCCGTATCGGCAAGTCCGCGTCCTCCAGGACCAGGTGGCAGGGCTGGTCCTCGTCGTGGTTCGTCGCCGACAGGTAGACCGAAGAGAGCCTGTCGAAGCTTATCTTTCCGTCCGGCTTGGGGTAATCGATGCGGCGGGCGCGCGATGCCGGCAGCAATTCGTCGTGGTCCGACTTGCGGTTATGCAGCGTGAACGGCAGCCGCCCCCGGAAGATGTTCAGGTCCAGCCAGGTGAACGCAGAGCCCGCGAGCAGGCCGAACCGGTGCTGGGCCGGACCGAAATTTCGCGCCCGGAACAGCTCTTCGTGCACCCAGGACCGGCTGACCCGGTCTTCGTAGTCCGTCAGGACCGCCGGCGGCGAATCGCCGGAGAGCGCATCGAATACGGCTTCGGCGGCCAGCATGCCGGTCTTCATTGCCGTATGGCTGCCCTTTATCTTGGCCCCGTTCAGGAAGCCCGCATCGCATCCGGCCAGCAGCCCCCCGGGAAAGACCAGCTTCGGAAGCGACTGCAGCCCCCCCTTGTTGACCGCGCGCGCTCCCCAGGAAATCCTTTCACCGTCCTCGATGACCTCACGAATGCGCGGGTGGTGCTTCCAGCGCTGGAATTCCTCGTACGGATCGAGGTACGGATTGCGATAGTTCAGCGCAACGATAAAGCCGAGATAAACAAGGCCGTCATGCGCGTGGTAGAGGAACCCGCCGCCCTCGGTCGTCTGCCCGAGCGGCCAGCCCAGGGTATGCACGACGGCGCCGGGGCGGCGACGGCTCTCCGGCGCCCGCCAGACCTCCTTGATTCCGATGCCGTAATGCTGCGGATCGCTGTCCCTGCGCAGCTCGAAGCGGTGCATCAATTCCTTGCCGAGATGGCCGCGGCAGCCTTCGGCGAAGATCGTATACGGTGCGCGCAGCTCGATCCCGGGGTCGTAGCCGGGCTTTTCGCTGCCGTCACGGGCGCGGCCCATCTCCCCCGTGACCACTCCCGCGACCCGGCCGTTCTCGTACACGATGCCGGAAGCCGGATACCCGGGAAACACGTTGACTCCCAGGTTCTCCGCCTGTGTCCCCATCCACTGGCACAGCGCACCCAGGCTGACGATGCAATTGCCGTGGTTGCGCATGGGATGCGGAATGAATGTGCCGGGCAGGCGCAGGGACCTGCGGGGAGACAGGAGGAAATGAAAATCGTCCGTATCCACCGGCGTTGCGGGCGGCGCTCCCTGATCACGCCAGCCGGGCAACAGTTCATCCAGCGCGCGTGTTTCAAGCACGGCCCCCGAAACGATGTGCGCGCCGATTTCCGCGCCCTTTTCCAGCAGGCAGATGCTCAGTTCGCGCCCGTTGTCCCGGCCAAGCTGGGCGAGCCGGATTGAAGCCGCCAGACCGCAGGGCCCTGCGCCGACGACGATGACGTCGAATTCCATGCTTTCCCGCACGCTCATGGCGCTGGCAGTGTACACGGCGCCACGTTCGGCGGCGCAACCGCAGGCGCGATTTCCGCCTGCATGCTATTATCGCGCGCGGTCGTCCATTCGAATTGGAGGGGACTCTATGGTCCGCAAGCTACGCTGGCGCCTGCTTGGCGTCGCAATCCCGACACTCGCCCTGTGCATTCCATTGGGAGCCGGCGCACAGGAACTCGAGGAAATCATCGTTACCGCCCGTAAGCGCGACGAATCGCTGCTGGAAGCTCCGCTGTCGATCACCGTGTTCTCGGCCGAGGATCTCAGCCGGGCCGGACTGGAAACGCTTGGGGACATCGCCCTGCAAACAACCGGGCTGTCCTTCCAGGACAACATCGCCAGCAATCGGCCCGGACGGCAGAACACGGTGATCCGCTTTCGCGGAATGTCTCCTCCCAGAGGATCGCCCCACCAGCAACTCGCCGGCCTGTTCGTGGACGGCGTGTTCGTCACGGGCGGTTCGCAATCCATTCCCATGCTGGACGTGGAGCGCGTGGAAGTCATCAAGGGCCCGCAGTCCGCGTTCTTCGGGCGCAACACGTTTTCGGGCGCCATCAATTACGTAACCCGCAATCCGAGCCTGACGGAATTTGAAGGCAAGGTGCGGGCCACCGCGGGGCAATACAGCCAGTACAACCTCGCCGCGAGTTACGGCGGGCCGATCATCCAGGACAGACTGGCTTTCCAGGTCGGTTTCAGCGACTACAACAAGGGCTCCATGTACACCGCCAACGACGGCGGCGAGCTGGGCAAGGAATCCTCCGATTCCATGAGCCTGACGCTCCTTGCCGCGCCGAGCGACAATTTCACCGTGCGCCTCCGCCTCTTCAATCACGAGGACGACGATGGGCCGCCCGCGGTCGCCTACCTGCCCGGTTCCGACTGGGACACCTGCACCGGCACGACCATCAGACGCCCGGACAATGACGGCAACATCACGACGCTTAGTCCCACGCAGTACATCTGCGGCCGGGTACCCCTGCCAGGTGAGCCGGGCGCGCCCGATATTTCCGTAAACACCACGCTGTTTCCGCAAATCTTCACGCGGATAACGCACCCGACGCGCTGTCCGGAGGATTGCTCCAACTGGCTGGTGCAGAACCTCGTGAACAACACGACTCTGGACGGCGTGCCCTCCCGCACCACGATGGGCATGAGCCGGGAAATCTTCCGCTCCAGCATCGAACTGGACTACGGACTCGCCAACGGCATGGACCTGTCGTTCAAGGCTTCCTATAACGACCATGGCGTGAACTGGATTCGTGACTTCGACATGACCGATTTCGAATCCTTCTGGACTTCCGACCCGCAACGGAACGAAGACAAGGGCGCCGAACTGCGCCTGACCTCCTCACCGGACAGCCGGATCAGCTGGATGGTGGGAGCGAGCTACACCGAGCAGGAAATCGCGCTATCCGGCGTCGGCGGAGACGTGGTGGTGGCATGCTTCCTGCCCGAAGCCATCGGTTGCTTCGGGCCGCTGTTCGTGTCGCTGCCCCCCACCCAGGGCGAAACCGCCAAGACACGCGGCATTTTTGCGGCCACGACGATTCCCCTTGGAGACCAGTTTGCGGTTGACGTGGAGGCCCGCTACATGGCGGACCAGCGGGTGACCGGAGGACTCGCCGAGGACTACAACGAGATCGTGCCGCGGGTAATCCTCCGCTGGCATCCCAATGACAACATCAATGTTTATGCCAGTTTTTCGCGCGGAGTCCTTCCCGGTGTCCTGAACACCAACCTGATCAATGCATCGCGGGATCCGTTCGTGGAACCCTACGTGGATCGCGATACGGGAATGCCGAGCACCGAATCGGAGTACGACCAGATCCGGCGCAAGGCCCCGGAGGCCGGGGAATCCACCCCGACGCAGGAACTGGATGCGGTCGAGATCGGCATCAAGGCGTCCCTGATGGACGGACGGGGCCAGATCAACGCGGCCGCCTATTACTACGAGTGGGTAGCGCAGTTGTTTACCAACTTCGTGGTCTATTACCAGGATGATGAAAACCCCGCCAATCGCGATGGCGTAGCCGGCCCGCAGCAGCAGCCCCGCACGCTGGAATTCAACTTTCCGGGGGACTCGAAGCTGTGGGGAATCGAAGTGGAGAGTTCATGGGCGCTGACGGAGAACTGGATGATCGGCGCCAACGCCGCATGGCAGGACAACGAATACACGACCTTCGCCGCGACCTTCGTGCAGGACATCACCGGCAGCCGCAACCTGGCCGGCAATCAATCGGGACGCTACCCGGAACTGATGGGTAACGCCAGCCTGACCTATATGGACACGCTGACGGCCGACTGGGACTTCTTCGCTCGCGGGGACTTCATGTATTACGGCAAGTCCTGGGCGGGCAACGGCGGTAACCTGGCCAGGCTGGACGGCTATTGGCTGACCAACATCCGGGCCGGAGTCGAGCGGGACAACCTGCGCGTGGAGTTTTTCGTCAACAACGTCCTGGAGCAGGACACCTGGGTCGCTGCCGTCAGAAATACGAATTTCACGCAGTTCACGGGCTTCCGGTTCAACATCCACGGCGTCATGGTGGCGCCGCAGGACCTGCGGTCCGCCGGAATACAGGTGGACTGGAGCTTCTGATTCCCGTTACCGGGAGGGCGCGCGCCCTCCCGGTAACTGTTGCGCCGTGAGCGCATGCCTCTGGACCCCGCCGCCCGAACGGGCGCGCGCCAGCGCCATGGCCCGGTTCATGAGGGAGGCGGGATTCGCCGACTATCCGGCCCTGCATCGCTGGTCGATTGACGACCCCGGGGCGTTCTGGACACGGCTGTGGCGATTCTGCGCGATTCGCTACAGCCGCGATTTCGAGGAAGTTCTCCGAGAAGGCGAACGGATTCAGGACGCCAAGTGGTTCTCGGGCGCCCGCCTGAACTTCGCCGAGAACCTTCTGTGGCAGGAAAATGGCCGGCTTGCGCTGATCTACCGCGACGAAGCCGGCCGGCGCCGGGAAATGAACTACGGGCGGCTGCGCGAAGAGGTTGGGCGCGTCGAAGCCGGTCTCCGCGGCCTTGGAGTGGAGCGCGGCCACGGCGTGGCGGCCTGGATGCCAAACGTGCCGGAAACCATCGTCTTCATGCTGGCCGCGGCGAGCATCGGGGCCGTGTTCAGTTCCTGTTCGCAGGAGTTCGGTGTGCCGGCGGTCGTCGAGAGGTTTGGGCGCTTGCGGCCCAGGGTGTTGCTGGCCGCGGACGGCTATCACTGGCGGGGACGGCCCGTCGACCGCCTGACGGAACTTCAGGAAATACGCAGAGGCCTGCCGGAGCTGCAGGCGACCGTAATGGCGCCCAACCTCTACGGCGCCTCGGCAATTCCCCTGGATGCGCAGACCGTCCTGTACGAAGATCTGGGCGGGCAATCAGCTCCATCCCATGAACAGCTGCCCTTCGACCACCCGCTCTACGTGGTGTTCTCCTCCGGCACGACCGGGGCTCCCAAGTGCATCGTGCATCGCGCCGGCGGAGCATTGCTTCAGCATGTGAAGGAACATCGGCTGCACGCAGATATCGGCCCCGAGGACCGGCTGTTCTACCTCACCAACTGCGGCTGGATGATGTGGAACTGGCTGGTGAGCGGCCTGGCGTCGGGTTGCACCGTGCTTCTGTACGAGGGTTCGCCCCTGCACCCATCGCCGGACGCCCTGTGGAAGATCGCCGGAGAGGAGAAGGTGACCGTGTTCGGCGCCAGCGCCGCCTACCTCAAGGCCATGGAAAACGCCGCAGTGCGGCCGGGAGCGGTTTCCGACCTGTCCCGCTTGCGGGCGCTTCTATCGACGGGTTCGCCTCTGGCGCCTCAGAGCTTCGATTACGTTTACCGGGAAGTGAAAAGCGACATCATGCTCGCATCCATTGCCGGCGGAACGGACCTGCTGGGCTGCTTTATCTCGGGCAACCCCATGCTGAGCGTTTATCGCGGGGAAATGCAGTGCCGGGCGCTGGGAATGGCGGTTGACGTCTTCGATTCCGACGGTCGGCCGGTTCGCAAACGGACCGGTGAGCTGGTCTGCACGCGCCCGTTCCCGTCAATGCCGCTGGGTTTTCTCGACGATCCCGGCGGCAGGAAATATCACCAGGCTTATTTTGCGAGATTCCCCGGCGTTTGGGCGCATGGCGACTACGCCGAGATTACCGGCACCGGCGGCATGGTGATCCACGGGCGGTCCGACGCGGTGCTGAATCCGCGCGGGATCCGGATCGGCACCGCCGAAATCTATCGCGTGGTGGAGGCGCTGGACGAAGTCGCGGAGGCGCTGGCCGTCGGCCAGGAATACGACGGCGATGTTCGCATCGTCCTGTTCCTGCGATTGACCGATGATGCGGTCGATCGGGAATCGCTGAAGAAGCGGGTGCGCGAAGCGCTGCGCATTGACGCCAGCCCCCGCCACGTGCCTTCGAGGATAGTCATTGCCCCCGATCTTCCGCGAACCGTCAGTGGGAAAATCAGCGAACTGGCGGTCCGGGAGGTCATACACGGCCGCGAAGTCGGCAACCGCAAGGCCCTGGCGAACCCCGAATCGCTGAAGTTTTTCGCCGGACTGGAAAAGGAACTGGCATGAAGAAGGCGCGCATCGAAGTCGACGGACAGGCCCGGGACGTAACGGTGGCGGCGGACGGCAGTTTCCGCCTGGCCAGTGGGGAGCGGTTTGAACCCGGGGCCTGGCGATGGCTTCCGCCGGCCCACACGGTCATTTACGGCCTGGCCCTTAATTTCGCCGACCATGCCCGCGAGCTGAAGTTTGCGGAATTGCCCACGGAACCCATACCTTTCATCAAGAATCCGTCCTCGGTCGTGGGCCACCTGGCGGACGTCGTCCGGCCGGCGGGAGTGCGGTACATGCACTACGAAGGTGAACTGGGCGTCGTGATCGGCCGCGCGGCCCGGCGGGTCAGCCGTGACGACGCGATGGGCTACGTGTCCGGCTACACCATCTGCAACGACTTCACGGTGCGCGACTTTGTCGGCAATTTCTATCGACCGCCCGTCAAGGCCAAGGGATTCGACACCTTCGGTCCGGTCGGTCCGTGGATCGTCGATGCGGCCGACATCGCCAATCCGCACGAGATCTCCATTCAGACCCGCGTGAACGGCGAGTTGCGTCAGGACGGCAACACGCGCGAGCTGATATTCGACATTCCCACGCTGATCGAGTGGTTTTCAGCGTTCATGACGCTGGCGCCGGGTGCGATCATCTCCACCGGCACCCCGCACGGTCTGTCCGACGTCGAGCCGGGCGATACGGTCGAAGTTCGCATCGAGGGCATCGGGAGCCTGGTGAACACCATCGTCCCCGAGTAGCCTCTGCTCTCAGGAGCCGCGGTAGATCATCAGCAGGCCGATGCCGCCGGTCAGCGCGCAGGCGCAAATGAGCATGGTCATCGGCGCCGGGGAGCCGTTCGGCAACCAGCCCATCAACTGGAAGCCCACACCGCCCGCCATGATCTGCGAAAAGCCGACAATGCTGGAGGCCGCGCCGCGCCTCGTGGGAGCGGCGGACAAAGCGGCGGCCATGCATTGAGGCTGGGATATGCCGTTGGCGAAACTGAGCATTGCGGCCGGGCCGACGATGGAGTAAAGGTTTACCACGCCATTCATGACAAGCCCCAGCATCAAGCCGCCACCGATCGCGTAGGACAGGATTCCGCACGCCAGCAGCCCGCGACTGGCCAGCACGCCCCAGCCTGAGAACGCGTTGCCCAACAGGTAGCCCAGGGTCAGGTAGACGAACACGTAGCCGAAGTGGAACGGCTCGTAGCCCAACATGTCTATGACCAGATAGGGAGAGGCGGACAGATAGCCGTAGACACCCACCTGAACGGCGATCAGGACCGTCAGATGACCGATAAAGGTGGTCGTGAGGAACGGAGACTTGCCGACCGCAGCGCCGCCGTTCCCGCCTGCGACAGCCGATTTTCCTTTGCCGGGCCTGTGCGTTTCCGGCATCCACTTGATCGCCATGAGAAGCAACAGTGCCGAGCATGCGCCCAACAGCAGCGGTATGCTGCGCCAGCCCACGGCGGATACCAGATAGCCGGCGATTACCGGCGCCAGCATCGGGCCCATGACAAGCGCCATGGTCATGAAGCTCACCGCCCGGGCCAGTTTCTCCGGTGGCATCACGTCCGCCGCCACCGCACGTCCCATGGTCGACCCCGCCGCTACGCCGACCGCCTGCACGACACGGCCCAGAACCAGCATGCCGAGTGACGTGGCCCAGTAACTGACGGCGGAACCGATGCAGAACACCGTCAGCCCCAGCAACACCACCCGCCTCCGCCCGAAGCGGTCGGAAACCGGCCCATAGGCCAGCATGGCGAAGGCAAGCGCCGCGGAGAAACCGGATATGACCCATTGCGTGTCCGCGACGGTCGCGGAAAAGCTCTCCCGGATACTTGGGAGCGCCGGTACGAAGATCTGCATCGCAAGAGGACTCAGCGCATGAATCACCGTAACGATGACGATGATTGTTCCGGTGCTCGCCTTACTTACTTCAGACATTAAATAATAGTTATAAGTATCTGTAATATAGACAATACAAATGCTGTTATTGCCCCTGCCAGAAGATCATCAAGCAGGATTGCGGCGCCCCCGGAAAATCGCTTCTCCATCATGCTCACCGGCCAGGGCTTGAAGATATCGAGCAGTCGGAACAACACGAAAGCCGCCGCCACCCACGGCAGTGACGGACTCAGGAACACCAGGGCCAGGTACATGCCCAGCACTTCGTCGAGAACGACGAAAGAAGGATCGTCGCGCCCCGACGCGCGGGCGCAGGCGCCGCAGGCCAGGGCGGCCGGCACGACGGCCAGTATGAGCAACAGCGCCTGCAGTCCCCGGCCCATGGGCAGAGTCAGCCACCAGATCAACAGGCCGCCGGCCGAGCCCCAGGTGCCGGGCGCGACGGGCAGGTAGCCCAGGCCAAGGCCGGATCCGGCAAGTCGAACAAGGCGCGCTGTCATGAAAAATGCCTAAAACCGGAGACGGAGGGCTCCCAGGAACTTCCGCCGCGCGTCAGTACCAGTCCTTCTCCGTGGTTCAGGTCGCCGATACGGGTAAGAGGAACTTCCCGCGATGACAGGCCCTTGAGCCGATGCTCTTTCTCCCGGGGAGCCGTAAAGCAAAGTTCGTAATCGTCGCCGCCCGACAGCGCCAGCCGGCGGGCATCGTCCGGATCGGCAAACTCCCGCAACGCGGCTGAAATCGGCAGGCTGTCGGTCTCTATGCGTCCCTGAAGTCCGCCGTGTCGCAACAAGCGCGGCAAATCCGTCAATAAACCGTCCGACAGGTCCATGCAGGCCGTTGCGATCCCGCTGAGCCGCCTGCCCAACTCGATCCGCGGCTGCGGATAGCAGAAACGGCGGACCAGTGCGTCTTCCGGGGATTCGCGGCGGACCCCCGGAGAAGAGTGCGTCCCCTCCAAACGTTGTGTCAGGACCTCAAGGCCGCCCGCGGCGTCCCCGAGGAAGCCGGACACCCAGATCCCATCGCCCGCACTGCCGCCGCCACGGCGCAATACCGCGTTTTGTCGCGCGGAACCATGAGCCGTCACCGTGATGTTGAGCGGACCCCGCACGAAGTCGCCGCCCACCACCCGAACGCCGTGTTCATCCGCCAGCGAGTAAAGTCCGTCGGCGAATCCGCCCAGCCAACCCTCGTCGGCGGCCGGAACCGAAAGCGTGACGACTGCCCATAGCGGTCGGGCGGCCATGGCGGCCAGGTCGCTGAGGCTGACCGCCAGGGCTCGGTAACCGACGGAACGGGCCGGGGTGCCCGCAGGGAAATGCACCCCCTCGTTGAGTGTGTCCGTAGTGATCAGCAACTGCTCTCCCGGGGGACAACGGAGCATCGCGGCGTCATCTCCCGGTCCGATCAATACGTCGTCGCCATCCGCCGAATGACGGGCAAACAAGGTCTCGATCAGCCGGTCTTCCTGCTCACTCGGCATGATCGGCGTCCGAATCGGCCTGGCCGGAGGGAGTGGCCCTGGCCCAGCGGTCCAGCACCGCGTTGACGAAGCGGTAACCCTGATCGGCACCGAACTCGCGCGCCAGCTCGATCGCCTCGTTGATGACTACGGCGCGCCGCGTATCACGGCGCTGCATCTCTGCCAGTGCAGTCCAGAGAACCGCGCGCTCAACAGGGTCGATTCGTTCGATGGGAATATCGCTGGCGGCCAGGATCTGCCGGTCCAGCTCATCGCGATGCGCCACTGCTGCGCGCAGGAGATCACCGAAGAACTCCGTATCGGCATGGCTGTAGTCCTCGCACAGGCGGAACTGCGCCAGTATTTCTTCCGCATCGGAACCGGCGAGCTGCTGCTGGTACAGCGCCTGCACGAGTAGCCGGCGGGCCCGGCGGCGGCGTTTCCAGCGCACGGCTCAGCCCGAATCCGTGGGCAGAATCCGAAGGATTGCGTTGGCGGCCTCGCGCCCCTTGTTGCGCTCTGGATCCCGCACGCCGCAACGGTCTTCGGCCTGGGTCCGGTTCCCGCAGGTCAGCACGCCGAGGGCGACGTGGACGTCCTCCTCGAGGCCCACGCGCATCAGTCCGGCGCAGCACTCCCGCGCGATATGGTCGTAGTGGTCGGTCTCACCGCGAATAAGCACGCCCAGCGCGGCCACGGCGTCCGGCGCATGACGGCGTACCAGGCGCCGGACCTGCAGCGGCAGTTCCCAGCAACCCGGCACTCGCCGCAGCAGGATCCGTTCGTCGGCCACCCCCGCCTCCAGCAGGCGTTCGCGGGCGGCCTGCTCCAGGCGCGCGCCGAGGTCCTCGTAGTAATCCGCGGTAACGATAAGAACCGTGAGTCCGGACGTGCTGGCAGCCACGGCAACTAGTCTCCCGCATCGACGAACTTGACGACTTCCAGACCGAAGCCCGACAGCGCATGGATATTGCGGGGAGCGCCCAGCACCCGCATGCGCGTCACCCCCAGGTCGCGAAGGATCTGTGCACCGACGCCGATCGTGCGCAAGTCGGTGACTTCCTCGCCGGCGGCTTTGGGCGGGCCGTTCAGCGACGACATGGCGGCCATCATGCTTCGCGGCGATTCCTCGTAGCACAACAGGACGGCCACACCCGCGCCGGATGCATAGATCTGGTTCAGCGCGGCGTCGAATGGCCAGCCCAGGTCGGCCTGCACGCCTGCCGCATCGCGCAGCGTGTTGTGCACGTGAACCCGAACCAGCGGCGCGTCGGTCTTGCCGAGATCGCCGTGTACCAGGGCCAGGTGTACGGTGCGGGCAACCTGGTCCTCGTAGGCGATCAGCCTGCAGGGGCCGAAGCGCGTGCGGGCGTTCCGCTCTTCGAGGCGTTCCACGAACTTGTCCTTTTCAAGGCGGTAGCGGATCAGGTCGGCGATGCTGCCGATCTTCAGGCCCCGCTTGGCGGCAAATTTCTCCAGTTGAGGGCGTCTCGCCATGCTGCCGTCCTCGTTGAGGATCTCGACGATCGCCGCGGAGGGCGGCAATCCGGCCAGGCGCGCGAGGTCGCATCCCGCCTCGGTGTGGCCCGCGCGGCTGAGAACGCCGCCAGGCTGGGCCATGACCGGGAAGACGTGCCCCGGCTGGCGCAGATCCTCCGGCCGCGCGCCCGGCGCGGCCGCAACCCTTATGGTATGGGCCCGGTCGTGTGCGGATATCCCGGTGGTAACCCCCTCGGCCGCTTCGATCGAGACCGTGAAATTGGTGCTGCGCTGGACGTTGGTGTCCGCCACCATCAGGGGCAGGCGCAGGCGCCGGCAGTGTTCGGGCGTAACGGTAAGGCAGATCAGCCCGCGGCCATGCATACTCATGTAGTTGATGTCGGGGGCCGTGACCCTGGATGCGGCCATCACCAGGTCGCCCTCATTCTCACGGTCCTCGTCATCGACAATGATGACCATGCGGCCCGCGCCGATGTCGGCGATGATTTCTTCGGTGCTGGAAAACATCGTGGGTTCGGCCCTTCAGTTGGTTCCTAGCAATCGTGCGGCGTAGCGCGCAATGATATCGACTTCCAGGTTCAGGCGGCTCCCGGCGCCGCAATCGGACAGCGTGGTCTCCCTGAGCGTGTGGGGCACCAGGTTCACCGAAAACCGGCCCTTCGAAACGTCATTGACCGTCAGGCTCACACCGTCCAGCGCAACCGATCCCTTGGGTGCGATGAACTTGTTCAGCTCCCGGGCAGCGGACAGGACCAGCTCGACGGAGCGGCCGTCCTCGCGAACTCGAACCACCTCGGCGGCGCCGTCAACGTGGCCCGTCACGAAATGTCCACCCAGCGCGTCTCCGGCCGCGAGGGCCGGCTCCAGGTTGACGCTCTGTCCGACAACCCATTGCCCGAGCACGGTGTCGGCAAGGGTTCTAGCCGAGACATCCATGGCCACGAGGCCCTTCACGGTCTCCACGATCGTCAGGCAAACGCCGCCAACGCACAGGCTGGCGCCGATTTCCAGCGCCGGCGCGGCAATTCCCCGGGCGTCGATACGCAGCCGCCGGTCGCCGCCTTTGCGGGTTACGACCTCTCGGACCGTGCCGACCGCCTGAACAATGCCCGTGAACACTTCAGCCCTCCGCCGGCGCCAGTATCAGCCGCACGTCCGGCCCCACCCTGCCCGCTTCCAGCACCCGGAACGACGGCCGCTGGCTCATGTCCTCCAGCGGCGCCAGCCGGAACAGTCCGGCGGCGCCGTCGCCCAGGAGCACCGGCGCGGTGTACAGGACCACCTCGTCGACAAGTTTCTCTCCCAGCAGCGCGCCGCACAAAACGGCGCCTGCCTCCACGTGGATCTCGTTGAATTCCATGTCCGCCAGAAATCCCATCGCGGCGGGGAGAGAAACCCGTCCATCGCTTCCCGCCGGCAGCCTGCTCAAGGCCGCCCCGGCTTCCGACAAGTCCCTTGCCCGGCGCCGGGCGGCTTCGTCGTCCGGTGCGCAGTGCAACACGTGGATGTCGCCGGGACGCTCGAACAGGCGGGCGCCGGGCGGCGTCCGCAGTTTCGAGTCCAGCACAACGCGGGCCGGTGGCTTTATTTCGCCCAGGTCCTCGCGCCGCGCATCAAGGCGGGGATCGTCCGCCAGCAGCGTCCCGATGCCCGTCAGAACGGCCGAACTGCGGGCCCGCCAGCCGTGTCCGTCGCGGCGCGCCTCGGGAGAGGTAATCCACTGGCTCACGCGGTTCGCCAGCGCTGTGCGGCCATCGAGGCTGGCGGCCAGCTTCACTCGCAGCCACGGTCGGCCGCGTTCCCAGCGTGAAAGGTAGCCGGGATTCAGCTCCCGGGCTTCCGCTTCCAGCAATCCGCCCTGGGCCTCGACGCCGGCTGCGCGCAGGCGCTTCGCGCCGGCGCCCCGAACGCTCGCGTTCGGGTCCGTTACGGCGAATACCACACGATTCACGCCGGCGGCCGCCAGGGCATCCGCGCAGGGGCCGGTGCGCCCGCTGTGCGAGCAAGGCTCGAGGGTTACGTAGCAGGTGGCGCCCTTCGCCGCCGCTCCGGCCTCCTTCAGCGCGCGGATTTCAGCGTGATCTTCCCCTGCGCGGCGATGCCAACCGCCGCCAACGAGCTCCCCGTCCCTTACCAGGACGCAGCCGACGCGGGGGTTGGGATCCGTGGTATTCAGTCCCCTGCCGGCAAGCTCCAGCGCTTCCTGCATCCAGCGCCGGTCGGCGCGTGGATCGGCGGATTGGACGGGTCTGGCATTCTGCGCCGAACGCGACACTAGGAATACACCGGAAAACGCCGACAGGTCTCCAGCACCCGTTCCCGCACGCGCGCAATCAGGGCTTCATCATCGGGACTGTTCACCACCGAGGCGATCGAATCCACCAGCATCGCGATTTCCGGCTCGCGGAAACCGCGCGTCGTGCAGGCCGGCGTTCCCAGGCGCAAACCGCTGGTGACCATGGGCTTGCGGGGGTCGTTCGGCACGGCATTCTTGTTGACCGTGATGTTGGCCCGGTCCAGCGCCTCCTCCGCCTGGGCGCCGGTCACTCCCGTTGCGCCAAGGTCAACGAGAAACAGGTGGTTTTCGGTCTTGCCGGAAACGATTCGCAATCCTCTCTCGGCCAAACCATCGGCGAGAGCGGCGGCGTTGCGCTTCACCTGCCGCTGATAGTCACGGAAATCCGGCTGCAGGGCCTCCTCGAAGGCCACGGCCTTGGCCGCGATGGCATGCATCAGCGGTCCGCCCTGGGTACCGGGAAAAACCAGCGAGCGCAAGCGCTTGACGATTTCCGGATTGTCGCGCGCCAGGATCAGTCCGCCGCGCGGCCCTCGCAGGGTCTTGTGCGTAGTGCTCGTCACGACGTCCGCCAGCGGAGTCGGATTGGGGTATTCATCCACCGCAACCAGCCCCGCCACATGCGCCATGTCCACCATCAGGTAGGCGCCGACCTCGTCGGCGACTTCGCGGAATACCTTCCAGTCGGCAACCCGGGAATAAGCCGAGAATCCGCCCACTATCATGCGCGGCCGGTTCTTGCGCGCCTGGTCGCGCAGCTGGTCGTAATCGATCAGTTCGGTCTTCGGGTCGAGGCCGTAACTCGAAACCTTGAACAGCTTGCCCGAGATGTTCACCGGCGACCCGTGCGTGAGATGGCCGCCGTGGCTCAGGTCCATGCCGAGAATGCCGTCTCCGGGCTTAAGGAGCGCGAGGTACGCCGCCGTATTGGCCTGCGTCCCCGAGTGCGGCTGCACGTTCGCGTAGTCCGCTCCGAACAGGCGTGAAGCCCGCTCTATGGCCAGCGATTCGGCCACGTCCACATGCTCGCAGCCGCCGTAATAGCGGCGGCCCGGGTAGCCCTCGGCGTACTTGTTGGTGAGTACCGAACCCTGCGCTTCCATCACGCGGCGGCTGGCATAGTTTTCCGAGGCAATGAGCTCGACAAAGTCCTCCTGCCGCTTCACTTCGGCTTGCAGGGCTTCGGCAAGCTGCGGATCGAATCGCGCAATTTCGGGATATTCAGTGGCCATGGGTCTCCGTCGTGTGCGTCAGTTCCCGGGACATCCCGGCGTAATGAAATGCGGGCGGCTCCGTTGCAGGCAAGTGTACCGGCAACGGCGCCGACTCGGGGCGTTATCGGCCTTCCACCAGGCTCCTGACCACCTCGGTCCAGGCGGCAGCCAGGTTTTCGCGCGAGTAGCCGCCCCCACCCATGGCCAGGATCCTCCCCCGGCAGGCGGAGCGCGCCAGCTCGCACAGGCTTTGCGCCGCATGAGCGTGCGTTCCGGAACTGTAATTCAGCCTGCCAAGCGGGTCTCCCCGCAAGCCGTCGGCGCCGCACTGCAGCAGTATGAACTCCGGCGCGCATTCCCGAACGTGCACCTCGACCTTTTCGAATGCGGCCAGAAATTGGGAATCGCCGTCTCCCGGTTCCAGGCAAAGGTTGATCTTGCTGCCGTGGGCGGCGCCCTTGCCCCGCTCGTTCTCGCCGCCCGTACCGGGATACTGCCAACGTCCGTCCTCGTGAATGTCCGCGAAGAACAGGAGCGGATCCTCTTCGTAGGCGTAGTAGACGCCGTCGCCGTGATGCACGTCGATATCCACGTAGGCGATGCGCTGCACGCCGTGGACCGAGCGCAGGGTCTCGATGACCACGCCGATGTCATTGAGCACGCAAAAGCCCGCGGCGTGCTCCCTGCCGGCGTGATGCAGGCCCCCTATGGGCAGGAAGGCATTGCCGACCCTCCCTTGCATGATTGCGTCGGTGGCGTGCAGCGCGGCGCCCACAACATGGCGGGCGGCCTCGAACAGCCCGCTGCGGGCCGGCGTGTCGCCACCGTCCAGGAACCCCCGGTCCTCCTCGCAGCGCTGTCTGGCGAACTCAAGATAGTCACGGCTGTGGAAGCGTTCCAGTTCTTCCAGACCGGCGGGCGCGGCGGACTCGAACCTGACGGCGCTTCCGAAATCGAGTTTCCGCATCGCCTGCTCAAAGGCGCCGTGCCGGTCCAGCCCGAAGGGATGATCTCCGGACCACCCGTAAGCGGACAATTGTTCGCCGCCCATGACCAGTGTCGGAAGCATGCGGTACGGCTCAGTCGATGGCGGAACGCGCGTTGAGGAACATTTGCATCCACGGACCATGCTCCCCCCAGTCCGGCGGATGCCAGGAGTGCTGCACCGTCCTGAACAGCCGTTCCGGGTGCGGCATCAGGGCGGTCACCCGTCCGTCGCTGGATGCCAGACCGGCCAGTCCCCCGGGCGAGCCGTTCGGATTGGCCGGGTAGGCTTCGGCAGGCGCTCCGTTGCCGTCCACGAATCGACAGGCGGTCAGTTTGCCCTCCTCGCACTGCCTGCGCTGCCCGGGCGTGGCGAATTCGGCCCGCCCCTCGCCGTGCGAGGTTGCAATCATCAGCAGGGAATCCTCCATGCCCGCCAGCAGCAAGGAGGGGCTGGGCTCGACCCGGACGATGCTGAGCCGCGCCTCGAACTGCTCGGAACGGTTGCGGGTAAAGCGTGGCCAGTGCTCGCATCCCGGAATCAGTTCCGAGATCAGGCTCAGCATCTGGCAACCATTGCATACGCCCAGCGTGAACCGGTCCGGGGCCTCGAAATACCGCGCAAACGCCTCGCGCGCCCGTTCATTCATCAGGATGGAGCGCGCCCAGCCACCGCCGGCTCCGAGAACGTCGCCGTAGGAGAATCCGCCGCAGGCCGCCAGGCCCTGGAACCCGCTCAGGTCCTCCCTGCCGGCCAGGATGTCCGACATGTGCACGTCCACGGCCAGAAAGCCGGCCTGCGTGAAGGCCGCGGCCATCTCCGCCTGACCGTTCACGCCCTGCTCGCGCAGTATGGCCACCCGGGGCCTTGCGCCGCCCCCGGGCGCCACGCGCGCATTGTCCGGCGCCCGCGGCGGGTAGCCGGCTACAATCGTCAACCCCGGATCGCTCTTGTCGAGCAGGCTTCGGTACTGCTCCTCGGCCGTCTCGGGATTGTCCCGCAGGGACTGCATGCGGTAAGTCAACTCCGACCAGCGCCGGTGCAACTCCACGCGGTCGAATTCCAGCAAACCGTCCCGGTGCCGAATCCGGATTTCGCGCGGGCGCGGCGAATCGCCTACCGAGGGCGTTACTTCGCCCAGGTCCAGCAGGCATTCTTCCAGGCCGTTTCTCCGGCACAGCGACCGGACCTTCGCCAACTGGTCCTCATGGACCTGCAGCACGCCGCCCGGCTCCTCGGCAAACAACCGCGCCAGGAGAGCCGAGCCTCCGGCCTCGGGCATTTCCAGTTGCAGGCCGAGGCGTCCGGCAAACGCCATTTCGCACAAGGTAACGAAGAGCCCTCCGTCGGACCGGTCGTGCCACGCCAGCGCAATGCCTTCGCCGGCCAACTCGCGCAAGGTCCTCACCAGTGCGGCCAGCAGTCCGGGATCGTCCAGATCGGCAGGCTGGCCGCCGTGTCGGCCGAATGCCTGGGCCAGGCAGCTTCCTCCAAGCCGGTCGCGGCCGAGCGACAGATCAAGCAGCAGGAGACGGGTTCCGGGACGGTCCGCCAGTTCGGGCGTCAGGGTCCGGCGTATGTCCGTTACCGGGGCGAACGCCGTTACAACCAGCGAGACCGGCGCGGTAACCAGGTGTTCCCGGCCGTCGGCGCCATTCCAGGAAGTTCGCATCGAAAGCGAGTCCTTGCCCACCGGCGCCGCAACCTTCAACTCCTGGCAACAGGCTGAAAGCGCCTCTACGGCTTTGCGCAGCGCCGACGCCTGACCCGGCTCGGCCGGCGCCGCCATCCAGTTGGCTGAAATGCGAACGCGGGACGCCTGTCCGATGTCAGCCGCCGCAATATTCGTCAATGCCTCGGCCAGCGCCACGCGGCTGGCGGCTGCAGGGTCGATTACGGCCACCGGCGTGCGCTCCCCGACCGCCATCGCTTCGCCGGCATGACCGAAGAAGTCCCGGGCCGTCACGGCCACGTCGCTGACCGGAACCTGCCACGGCCCGACCAGTTGATCGCGCGCTACCAATCCACCCACGGTCCGATCCCCGATGTGGATCAGGAAAGACTTGTCGGCTACCGCGGGCATCGCCAGAACGCGCCTCACGGCCTCCTCGACCTGGATTCCGGCCAGGTCCAGCACATCCACGCCCGTTCCGGATTCCGACAGGCGCATGGTCACGTTAGATGCGCCTCCGAACAGCAGATCAAGCGGCATGTCCACGGGCGGCGGCCCTGAATCGCGCAGCAACCTGATCCGGCCGTTGTCGTCCATCCGGCCGAGCAGCGACCATGGACAGCGCTCACGCCGGCAAATTTCCTCGAATTCCGCCAGCCGCGCACCTTCCAATGCCAGCATGTAGCGTTCCTGCGCCTCGTTGCACCAGGTTTCCAGCGGTGACATCCCGGGGTCCGCACTCGGGATCGCATCATAGGAAAGATCCGCTCCCCGTTCGCTGTCGTGCAGCAATTCCGGGATCGCGTTCGATAGTCCGCCGGCGCCAACGTCGTGGATCCCCAGGATCGGGTTCCCGCCACCCTTCGCGAGCCCCAGTTCGCAGCAGCGGTCAATTACCTCCTGGGCGCGCCTTTGCATCTCGGCGTTGCCGCGCTGCACAGAAGCGTAATCGAGTTCCTCGTGATCGGCGCCGCTGCCCCTGGACGATGCAGAACCGCCGCCCACGCCGATCCGCATGGCTGGTCCGCCCAGGACCACCACCAGCGTGCCCGGCGGGGACTTTCGCTTTTGCACGTCCGGATCGCGAACGGCGCTAACGCCGCCAGCGACCATAATCGGCTTGTGGTAACCCCAGTGGCGCTCGCCGTCCTGCTCGAAGCAGCGGAAATACCCCGATACCGCCGGGCGGCCGAACTCGTTATTGAAGGACGCCGCGCCGATCGGCGCCTCCAGCATGATCTGCAGGGGAGAAGCAAGGCGGCCGGGCCGGTGAAGATCGTTCTCCCAGGGCCTTGCTGCACCGGGAACCCTGAGATCGGAAACCGTAAATCCGGTGATTCCGGCCTTGGGGCGCGCACCGCGTCCCGTGGCGGCTCCGTCGCGGATCTCACCGCCGGATCCCGTCGCCGCGCCCGGAAACGGCGAAATCGCCGTCGGGTGGTTGTGGGTCTCGACCTTGATGCAGGTATGTGCGGGTTCCACCACGACGGTGTATTCGCGCTCCCGTCCCGCCACGTAGAGTCGGCTGGCTCTCCCGCCCGAAATGACTGCGGCGTTGTCGACGTACGCCGACAGCAATCCCTCCGGACTGCGCGCCGAAGTCTGGCGGATGAGGTCGAAAAGCGAATGCTCAAGCTGATCCTCTCCGTAGCGCCAGTCGGCGTTGAAAATCTTGTGCCGGCAATGCTCCGAGTTGACCTGCGCGAACATCATCAGCTCGGTGTCCGTCGGGTCCCGCTTCAGCCCCATGAAACCCGCTTCCAGGTAAGAAATCTCTTCCGGCGACAGCGCCAGGGCCATGTCGCGGTTGGCGCGCTCCAGCGCCGTGCGGCCTTCCGACAGCAGGGGGACCGCTTCGGGCGGGCGGGGGTCTTCCGTAGCGAACAGTTCCTCCAGAGGACCGCCCTCGGGCAACAGTTCCTGGGTCATGCGGTCAAACATTTCGGCCCGGGATTCCGGGCCCACGGGCCCCGAAGCTGCGATCCGGTAGCGCACCGCGCGTTCGATTCGATGGGTATTGGGGAAACCGCACAGGCGCGCGATCTCGGTAGCCTTGGTGGACCATGGCGAGATGCTGCCGCGGCGCGGAAGTGCAAGGAGGACCTCCTCCGAGCCGTCGAACTGCGGCTGCGGCCAATCCGGCCCGTAGTTCAGCAGTTCGCGCAGGCGGTCAAGTTGAGCGCCCTTCGGCTGGGGATCGATGCTGACCAGGTGCAGGAAGTTCGCGCCTACTTCCCGCACGCCCGGTTCCAGAGCCCTTAAACGGCTCAGGAGTTGCTTGCGTCGGAACGGGGATAGAGCGCCGGAACCAGGAAGCGCCAGCATCCCCTATGGCCTGCCGGTGCGCCTAATCTGAACCGGTTCCGCCGGGGGCATACACGGGCGCCGGAAACTGCGTCACGTTGCCCTCCTCGGCGGACGAAATCTTGCTCACGCCGCGCTTCTCTACTTCGTCTATGCGCAAAACGCAATGCAAGGGGATATAGGTGCGGCGCACTCCGGAGAACTCGGACTTGATCTTCTCCTCGCCCGGATCCACGACCAGCGACGTGCGCTTCCCGAACTCCAGTCCGTCCACTTCGACGAACCCGAACATTCCGCCCTGCGAAACCCCACGGGCGTACATTTCATATACCTTGCCCTGGTTCAGGAAGCTGATGCGATAAAGGGGCTTGGCCGCCATGATCGGGGTGAATTATACCGGTTCGCACCCTAACGATTGAAGATGGTAATTCAAGACGAATAATAATCATTCTCATTTATGTTAGACTCGCAAGAAGCTTAATTCGGCAGAAACACTACTTTGGCGAGAGAAATCGGTCTTGACGAATTGCCGACCGGCTGCGGCAGCGAAGTCCGCGCCGTCAACGGTGAAGGACGGGTCTCCCGGGAGCTACTGACGCTGGGGCTGGTGCCCGGAGTTCGCGTCCGGGTGCTGCGCCGCGGCATAGGCGGCGATCCCCTCGAAATCGTCGCCGGCGGCCATCCTCTCTGCCTGCGGCGGGATCAGTCGAGCCTGATTCGCGTTCTGGCGGCCACGCAAGAATCCTGAGTCCCGCCATGCCCCGCCGCCCGCTGATCGCGGTCCTGGGTTGCCCCAACACGGGCAAGAGCACCGTTTTCAACCGTCTCACCGGGCTCCGGCAACGGACCGGAAACTACCCCGGCGTAACCGTCGAGAAGATCACGGGCGTCGCGCGCCTCGACAGGCAGGAAGTGGAACTGGTGGACCTTCCCGGCACCTATTCGCTGGCCGCGGACGGTCCGGAGTCCGGAATCACTCTGGATGTCGTGCTTGGAATGGCCGAGGGACTGGTTCGCCCGGATGCCCTGCTGTTGGTGGCCGACGCGACCAATCTGCGGCGGAGCCTGTATCTCTTTTCCCAGACGCGGGAACTCGGACTGCCGGTAGCGGTCGCGCTGAACATGCAGGACGTGGCCGAGCGCCAGGGAGAAATACTGGATTCCGTGGCGCTCGCGGAGGAACTTTCCGTCCCCGTCGTGCCGATAACGGCGAACCGTGGGAAGGGAATTCCGGGCCTTCGTTCGACCCTCGGGCAACTGCTCGCCGGATCCTCGCCGTCAACCGCGCCGACCATGCCGGAGGTGAAGGAGGCGGCGGTGAAAATGCGGGCAAGCCTGAACACGCCGGAACCCGAAGTTCCGTGCCTGGAGCGGGCAATCATCGATACCGGGGGCGAGTTTGAAAGGCGCCTGGTCAAGGCGGGTGGCCGGAGGGCCCGTCGACTGCTGGAGGAAGTCCGTCGCCGGTTGCGGGGGCAAATGGGCGAAGAAAGCCTTCAAAGCCGCGAGGCGCGGCGCCGCTACGGCCAGGTTGACCGATGGCTGGAAGGAGCCGGAGCGCGCGGCCGGCCGGCCGACCTGGCCCCGGCCGGCTGGATCGAGCGCCTGGTCAGCCATTCCGTCACGGGCCCCATCGTGTTCCTCGCCGTGATGAGCGCGGTGTTCCAGGCTGTGTTCGCATGGGCCACGCCGCTGATGGATGCAATCGGCGCTTTCTTCGAGGCGACGGGCGCCCTGGCCCTGGCGAAGCTGCCGGCCGGCGCCCTTTCCAGCCTGCTGATCGACGGCTTGTGGTCCGGCGTGGGCGCGGTCGTCGTTTTCGTTCCGCAGATCGTATTCCTGTTTGCCCTGGTTCTGTTCCTGGAAGATTGCGGCTACATGGCCCGTGCTTCGTTTCTGATGGACCGGCTGCTGAGAATCTGCGGACTGTCGGGACAGTCGTTTATTCCCCTGCTTTCCGGCTTCGCCTGCGCGGTTCCCGCCATCATGGCCACAAGGGTGGTCGGAGATCGCCGGGCGCGGCTCGCGACCATCGTGGCGATTCCCCTGATGACCTGTTCAGCCCGCCTTCCCGTGTACGCTCTGCTCATATCCGGCTTCGTGCCTCCCGCTTACTACCTGAATGGATGGATCAATCTCCACGGCCTGATTCTGCTGGGCCTGTACCTGCTGGGAATTGCCGGCGGCGCCTTGAGCGCGTTCCTGACGCGCAGCATTGCGTTGCGCGGCGCGGGCGCTTCGTTTTTCATGGAGATGCCGCCGTTCCGGTGGCCGAACGCACGAGTTCTCGCACTCAAACTGACGGCAAAGGTGCGGGTGTTTCTGACCCGGGCGGGAACCGTCATTGCCGCGGCCTGCGTGATGATCTGGGCGCTGGGTTATTTCCCGCGTTCGGACCTGATCGCGGACGACTTCGCACAGCGGCGCGCGAATGTGGCCGCGATGACGGAAGAGCCGGCTGCCCTGCAGTCCCGGCTTCGCCGTATCAACGCGGAGGAGCGCGCGGCCCAGCTGGAATACAGCCTGCTGGGCCGCGTAGGCAAGACCATCGAACCGGTCTTCAGGCCGCTGGGTTGGGATTGGCGGGTATCGGCTTCCGTAGTCGCGGGGTTTCCGGCGCGCGAGGTTGTAATCGGCGTAATGGGAACAGTCTATGCGCTCGGCTCCGAGGCTGAGGACAGCGCCGGCCTCAGGGAACGACTGCAGGCGTCGCGATGGCCGGACGGGCGCCCCGTGTTTACCCTGGCCATGGCGCTGGGGCTATTGGTCTTCTACGCCTTTGCGCTGCAATGCGTTTCCACCGTTGCGATCATAGGCAGGGAAACGAACAGTTGGCGATGGGCCGGGGGCGCCTGGATATACATGACCGGCTTCGCCTGGCTGGCCGGCATGCTCACCTTCCGGCTGGCGGCGTGACCGTGGGCCTGCAGGAAGCGTTGGCGCTGTTGATTGTGGCGCTGATCGCAGGCGCGTTCATATTTCGGAGGATACGCGCCCGACGGCGCAGGAAGAAGTCCGGCGAGGCCAGCGTCGGAGTGGACGAGATCGGCGGACGACGCTAGCCTGGGAGAGAGGGCGTCCCGCCCTCGCTCGCAGGGGTCGAGCCTTCAGGCGCCGGGAGCGTAGCGCAGGATCAGCTTGATGCGGCGCCCCTTGGGGTTGTGGGTCATGCCGTCGTAGGCGTGCTCAACGTTGGCGAAGGGCGGGTCTTCGTCGGCGAGATTCAGCGCCGACAACATCAGGTTCAACCCGTAGCGCGGCAGGCGCCACTGGAAACTCAGATCCAGGGTCGTGAAGCCGTCCACCGTAAAGCCCTCCACCGGCACTCCGCCGTAGCCGTCGTGGGCTCCGTCGTCCCTGTAGGAAGACACGTGGTTCAGGTAGGCGGAAAGGCTGTAGTCATTCCAGTGGTACGCGAGATATGCCTGGCCCTTCCAGTCTGGAATGGGAACCGCCAGCGGATTGCCGAAATTCAGCTTGCCGGCCGCCGCGACGAAGTCCTGGACCAGAAACTCGTCCAGGTACAGCGCGCGGATGTCGTATTCGAGCGTATAGGTGCCGTTGATGCCGGCATCCAGCGTTCCGGGACCGACGTCGAGGGAGCCGCGCGCCTCCCAGTCGATTCCCGAGGTCTTTACGCCGGGCCAGTTGACCAGGGGGACCTCGACGCGCGTTATGGATCGGGAACCGCAGGCATGCGACAGCCTGTCTGCCCGCCCGTCGGCGCAGTAAATGTACTGGCTCACCTGGTGGGCGGTGGAGGGATGCGCGTACAGATCGTCGATCGTGTCATGCGGCAGGCTGCCGATGACGTCCTTGAAGTCGTAGTTCCAGTAATCCAGGGTCATCTCGATTCCGGACTCGAGGAAGAAAATGACCCCCAGGTTGTAGGTAAATGCGCTCTCGGGTTCCAGCGAAGGATCGCCGTAGATGTCCACGGGGATCCAGGCGCCGACCTGGCTGACGTAATTGGTGACGGTAAGCGGCACTTCCTGAAGAAGGTCGTCCACCGAGGGCGTCCGGAAAGTGGTCTGCACCGACCCGCGCAGCGTCAACGTTTCGCTTAGTCTCCAGCGCACCGCAAGCTTCGGGTCGACGCTGCTGGCCTCGTCGTATTTCTCGTAGTTCGCCGCAACCTGGATGTCCAGGCGATCGCTGAAGTTGATCGCCAACTCGGCGAAGACGCGATGCACGGCCTGATCCTCGTCGTACGGGTTGTAGGCGTTGATGAATGTGAAAGGACCGAAATTGCCGGTCAGGCAGCTCCTGTCACCCAGGGCCGCGCAGGGATTGATACTCAGGTCCCCATGCGGATTGGGGTTGCCCTGCGCGTTGAATCGCCGGAACTGATAACCTGCGGCGTATCCCAGCACATCGCTCAGCCAGTTGCCGCTGACGGTCGCGTCGGCAACCAGCATGGTGGTCTCGCTTGTGAGATCGGAAACGCTGTTCATCCACGCAAACAGTTCCGGGGAGTTTGCCTGGGCCGGGTCGTAGTAGGGGTTGGGCGTGTCGTAGAACGGCGCACCGGGCAAGGAGGAAAACCGGCTCGCGCTGCTGAACGGGTTGTAGTACTGGCAGCCGGCCGTACCGGGCGCCTTCTGCGTATCTTCCAGCCGCATTCCGGGTCCCAACGCCGCATCGGGCACCACGCCTACACCGCAGTCCGGACCGCCGTAGCCGCGAAACGCCAGGAACAGGCGCTCGGTGAGAATGGCGGGTATCGAGACGTTGCCCTTGCTGCCGGACCAGGAAAGGCCCAGGTCGTAGAAGGTCTCGCGGCCGCCAGGACCGTCGAACGTTCCCTCCATGCGTCCGGCCACGCGCCAGGTACTCGTATCACGCCGGTCCGTCCGGGCCGGATCACCGTTGCCGAACGGCCGGCCCCGCCAGTACCAGTTCTCGCTGCTCATGCACTCGGCGCGAAAGTCCCGGCTGAATTCCTCGTTGGCGCAGAAAGCAACCCGGTTGGGGTGGTCCCGAGCGATTTCCATGACGCCGCGGTGCAGCAGGGGGAACGGGGGATGGGAGGGCTGGGTCTGCCACTTCGGCATCACCGCGTCCGACCATAAAGCTTCGAGGTGGTAGTCGGCATTCGGTCCCAGCGGACCGTTCAGTTCGGCGAATACGCGCGTGAGCGTCATTTCCTCGATCAGGTTGTCGAACGGCTGGTAATTGAAAATGCAGTAATAGGGATCGACCGCCGGGTTTTCCGGGTAGCCGTTCAATTCGTTGCACATGGGATCGGTCTTGCCGCTCCACTGAACGTCCTTGAGCGTGTCGATGACCAGATCCCTGGGGGTCGTCGCGGTGTCGATTCCTTCGGGGAACCAGAAATAACCGGGGTTGCCGACGCTGGACCAGCCTGCCCGCCAGGGATCGACCAGCGGACGCAGCACCCAGTCGCGGTCCTCCGCCTCGAGCTCCCCCCGCCGCTCGCGCTCGACCGATATGACGAGATTGGAGTCGCCCAGGGAGGCGCCCCAGATCACTCCGGCCATCTGGTCGCTGGCGCTCTCGTAGCTGTCGTGGGAGGCGATAACTTCCAGTCCCTCGAAATCGCCGCGGGTAACGAAATTGGCGATGCCGCCCACCGCATCCGAGCCGTAGATGGCGCTCGCGCCCTCCTTCAGCACCTCGATACGCCCGATGGCGATCGCCGGGAGAACGCCCAGGTCCACGAAGCGCCCGCCGATCAGCCGTGCGGGCAGATAGGTCTGCCGGGCCCCGTTGAACAGCACCAGCGACCGCGAAGCGCCCAGGCCGCGCAGGTTGACGTTGGAGACGCTCTCCAGGACCGCTGCCGGCAGGCTGGTGTTGTACCAACCCGAGCGCTCGCCGACGACGCCGTTGCTGGCGCCCAGGTGCTTGAACAGGTCGACCATGAGCGGGGCGCCCTGCTGCTCCAGCGCCTCGCGGTCGACAACGCTCACCGCGTGCGGCGCGTCGATCGGCGTGCCGCGGATCGCGGAGCCGACCACCACGATCTCCTCGATCGACGAGGACGCTTCGCCGGTTTCCTGGGCCACGGCCGGCAGTAGCGTTCCCAGGGCATGCACAACGGTCATCGCGGCAATCGCCGCAGTCCGTTTCCACCAGTTCATGCTGCCCCCGACTTTTGCGAACTCTGTCGATGTTCAACTCGAAAGTCTAAGGCATCGTCGGAAGCGCCTCCTCATGACTCGATCTGCTCTTCCCGTTGCCCGTGCGATGATAAGTTCCCCTGCGATGGCCACGGACTTTTCCGCTCAGTTGAGTCAATACATCGGGACGTCTGTCGAGGAGTTCGACCAGATACCCGAGGACCGCGGAAAGGTTCTGCGAAGGATCGCCGGATACGTGCGGGAACAGTTGGAGTCCGGCCGGGAGGCACGGCTTGTCTTCATTTGCACGCACAACTCACGCCGCAGCCACATGTCGCAGCTGTGGGCCCAAACGGCGGTCGAATACTTCGGAATCCCCGGGGCGAACACCTATTCCGGCGGAACGGAGGCCACCGCCTTCAACCCCCGGGCGGTCGCAGCCATGCAGCGGGCCGGGTTCGCGGTGGAGAAGTCCGGCCGGGGCGGGAACCCCAGGTACCACGTCGGGAACGGCCCGGAGCGGCCGTCCATGACGGCTTTCTCGAAGGTCTATTTCCACCAGTCC
This sequence comes from uncultured Gammaproteobacteria bacterium, assembly GCA_964392625.1. GTDB lineage: Bacteria > Pseudomonadota > Gammaproteobacteria > Steroidobacterales > Foliamicaceae > Foliamicus. The sequence continues at coordinate 50,258 of CAYMQG010000006.1, forward strand.
AACCCGCAGGAGGATTTCTGCGCGATCATGGCCTGCTCGCAGGCCGATGAGAGCTGCCCCCTCGTGCGCGGGGCCGACTATCGCATCGCCCTGCCGTACGACGACCCCAAGGCCTTTGACGGCACGGACCTGGAATCCGCCAAGTATGATGAGCGCTGCCGGCAGATCAGCCGGGAAATGCTTTACCTGTTTTCGCAAGTCGACACTCAAGGATCCGTATGAGTCGAATTCAAGCGTCCATAGCGCAAGTCTTGTGCCTGTCCGGCCTGCTGTCGTGCTTCGGCTGCGAGGCGCCGCGGGAGACGCCTTCCGGCGCGCAGGAAACACAAACGGCCCCGCAAATCGAGGAGAATGCCGCAATGACCGATCAAGGACAGGCCTTCCTGGCCCGCAATGCCGCGCGGGAAGAAGTAATCACCACCGCTTCAGGGTTGCAATACGAAGTGCTCGTTTCCGGTGACGGGGCGAGTCCGGCCCCGACCGACCTGGTAACGGTGCATTACACCGGCACGCTGATAGACGGGACCGTCTTCGACAGTTCCGTGCAGCGCGGGCAGCCGGCGCAATTCCCGGCCAACCGCCTGATCGCGGGCTGGGTGGAAGCCCTGCAGCTCATGCAGATCGGCGACAAGTGGATGCTTTTCATTCCGCCGGAGCTTGCTTACGGCGACCGCGGGGCCGGAGGGGTTATCGGCCCCGGAGCGACCCTGATCTTTGAAATCGAACTTCTGGACGTTCGCTCCGCCGGCTAGAAGTCCCCTCGAGCGGCCGCTCCGGCGTCAGACGGTCGGATCGGACCAGCGCACCCAGCCGGTTCCTTCGTGACCGAAATCGAAAGTCTCGGGGTGAAGAAGTTCGGCCAGGATTTCCGCCGACTCCACCAGCCGGGGCCCCGGCCGATTGAAATACTGGTTCCCGTCGGTCACGAACACCCGCCCGTTTCGCACCGCCGAGAGCCGGTCCCACTCGGGACGGCCGGTGAGTGCCGGCATCTCCTTCATCGACTGCGCGATATCGAAACCGCAGGGCATTATGGTGACGACATCGGGGTCGCGGGCAGCAAGTTCGCCGAAATCGAAGTATCCGGAGTGCCGGCCGGCCTCCCCCATCATGATCCGGCCGCCTGCGAATTCGACGAGGGACGGCACCCAGTTGGCGGCGAACATGAGCGGGTCCAACCACTCGATGCAGGCGACACTCGGATGTGACGCAAGCCGCTTTGCCCGCTGCCCCAAGTCGCTTAGCCTTGCCGTCAGTTTTTCCACCAGTTGCTCGCCGCCGCCGGCGTCCTCCAGCGCCCGGGCCACCCGGCGGATGTCCTTCCACACGTCATCCAGGTCCATCGGTTCCAGTGACACGACGTCCGGCCTGGAAGACACCAGTTCACCCACCGCCTGCTGCACGTCGGCCAGGCTGACGGCGCAGACTTCGCATTGCGACTGGGTGATGATCAGGTCGGGCGCCAGGCGATCCAGGAGTTCCGCGTCCACCCGGTAGACCGACAGCGCCTGGTCAACCAGCGCCCGCACCTGCGCGTCGATACGCCGGCTGGACGCCTGGGCGTCTATCTTCGACGCGGAGCAGACCGGAATACCGGCAATGGCCGGCGGATAATCGCACTCGTGAGAGCGGCCGACCAACTGCTTCTCGAAACCAAGCGCGGCCACGATCTCCGTGGCGCTGGCGATAAGCGAAACGATCCGTTGTTCGCCCATCGCGTCTACCGCTTATGCGATGCGGACGGCCGCTGCCGGTGCGGGACTGCGCAAAGCCACCCTGCTGAAGAGCAGCGGCAGGAAAACTCCCATGCTGATCAAGGTGTTGCGGAAGAACGGAATCGCCATCACGTAACACTCCACCAGTCCAGCCCAGGTCTTCGGGTAGGTCGCGCCCAGCGCCCAGGTGCCGAAGTTCGAGACGACGAAGAAAACGACTGCCGAACCGAGTCCCGCCACGGCGATCCTCCCCCAGGAACGCTGCGAGCGGGCGATGAATCCGCAGCTGACGACCAGGGCCACGGACAGATAGGTAACCGGCTGATCGGCGTAGAAGGCCCAGTCGGCCCGCCCCGAAATCGCCCATATGCCCAGGTCGCCCGCCAGGTAGATCGCCATGGGCGCCAGGTATGCGACGGTGCGCTTCGCGAAACAGGCGGCGCCGAAAATGCACAGCGGCAGTATCGGCGAGAAATTCCAGGGGTAAACGGTGTTTTCCGGGTCGATGGGAACACCGAGCGCATGCAGCAGATACGGCATCAGCCGAAAGCCCACCGCAATAACCACGAGCATCGCCAGCGTGACAGGCCGAGGTCGCAACATCAAACTCTTCTCCCAGGACGCACCTGTTCGCGCAATTCTAGCAGCCCGCGCCAGGACCCCGCGGCGCGCCGGATCAGGCCGAATAGGCGTAGTATTCGATCCCCTCGTCCTGAAAATCCTGCCCGGTTCGGGTTCCGATGCTCTCCACGCGAAATCCCGGCGGTTTGGGCAAATCATCCACCGCAAGTCCGGCGTGCAGCGCCTCGTATTGACTGCGGCTAAGGTCGTGGGCCGACTCCAGGGCCTTGTCGAAGTGAATACGCGCCGCCGCTTCCCTCCAGCCGTCGCGAACGCGCATGGGCAGCGCCTCGGCGGCATCTCCGCTGCCGTAACCGATCAGCAGGATCTCCTCGCCCGCCCAGTCCTCTCCGGCCCGGGCGGCTTCCTCGAGCCCCGCCGCCAGCCAAGCGAATAATGCGCCCGAATAAATGTTGCCCAGTTGCATCATGCTGTCGTCGCCCCAACGGAGCGGACGCAACACCAGTTCCTCGAATTCCGCCGTCGCGCGCAGCCCCTTCATGAGCTCGTTGGTCCTGGGGAACGGATTCCATGCGCTCTGTCCGTCCGCATCGTGGTCCGGCGATTCGCGCCGCCCGCGCATTTCGCCGAGGGCCTCGTCGAGCGAAGTCCCGGTTTCCGGGCAAAGCCGTTGCAGCAGCCGGGAGCCGGCGCCATGACTGAGCGCCTCGGCGCACAACCGCACCAGCGCAAAGGCGCTTTGCGGCATGCGCCGGTAGGGACGGTGAAAGAAGACCGCCCGCAGTTCCTGCAACCACTCGGCCGGCGACACTCCCCGGCGCTGGTACAGGTGCGACAGCGCATTGCGGACCTGGTCCAGATAGCAGTAAGTCGAGAACCGGCCGTTGAACACCGGGTAGTGAAGGTTGGAGCGCGGCCGCCGGTCTGCGTTCATCAGCGGCTTGCGGAAATCGGAGACACGGTAGTCCGAGGCGCGCCCCGCGTGCCCCAGGTCCAGGCTGGCAAGGGCCGGGTTGCGCTCCACCAGCAGCGCCACGGCGCCGGCGCCCTGGGTAGGCTCGCCGGAGCTGCCGCGGGCGTAGAGGGCAAGATCGGAACAGATGACGATCGCAGCGGAATCCTCGAGCAGACAGTGACGCACGGCGTTCTTCAGCGCATAGACGCCGCCCAGACAGGCGTGTTTGATTTCCGGAACTTCGCAGTGCTGCGAAAGACGCGGCAATCCATGGTCGACCAGTGCCTGGTCGAGCATGCCCTTGATGATGATGGACCCTGCGGAGTTGTCGTTGCTCGATTCGGTTCCCAGCGCCAGCAGCCCGATCCGGGCCGGATCCACATCATTCTGGCGAAGCAGCTTCAGCGCCGCGTTCGCGGCCATCGTATAGACGCTTTGCGCGGGACCCGGCACCCGGAAGGCATGGCCGACCACGGCTGAAATCTTGTCCCACGAGGCGCCGGTCCACCCGCACCAGTCCTCAAGGCTGACCCGGTAAGGCGGCAGGTCCATCGCCATGCCGCTGATCCCGGCGGTGAGCCCTGCGTCTTGCGGCGCCCTGCGGGCCGGAGGGGTTCGCTGAAGTGCCATGACGTGCTTTTACCCTTTTGTCGAGCGCGCGCAGGGCGAAATGTGCTCATGACAAACCCCCGCAGCACAAACGATTATAAGCGAGGCGCCTCCCCGGGAATCAGCGGCGGAGGGAGTGGGATTCGAACCCACGTGGGGCGGATCGCCCCCATCTGATTTCGAATCAGCGCCGTTAGGCCTCTCCGGCATCCCTCCGGGGGCGGATTATATTGCGCCGCCCCT
>CAYMQG010000007.1:0-1608 GCA_964392625.1 uncultured Gammaproteobacteria bacterium
CTGCATCGCCGCGGCCGAAGAAGCTGGGATCGCACTGACGCTACTGCCCAGCCTCTATGCCTACGGCGGCTTCGGGCCGGCGCCCGCGGGCGTCGAGCAGGCGCGATTCGTCTGCGGCTCCGGCGCCTACCTGCAAATCTACTCGGCGCTCGCGAAAGAGCTGGAAGATCGGCCCGGAATGCGCCTCGGTTTTGCGCCGCATTCATTGCGCGCGGTCGACGAGCCGTTGCTGAAGGAGGTGCTCGCGGGCGTGCGACAGGTTGACCCCGACGCCCCGGTCCACATGCATGTCGCCGAACAGCGATCGGAAGTGGAGGACTGCCTGGCCTGGTGCGGCGCTTCCCCGGTGCGGCGATTGCTGGACGGCATTGCGGTTGACGCACGCTGGAACCTGGTTCACGCTACCCACATGAGCGATTCCGAACGGAGCGCGCTCGCGGCCACGCAGGCTTCCGTCGTCTTGTGTCCGACCACGGAAGCCAACCTGGGCGACGGCACTTTCCCGGCCCGCAAATGGCTGGACCTGGAGGGCCGGTTCTCAATCGGGTCCGACAGTCAGATCACGATATCTCCCACCGACGAATTGCGGCTGCTCGAATATGCGCAGCGACTGGCCTCGGAGTCCCGCAACGTATTGGCGGACGAGTCCGGCGAATCTCTGGGCAGAGTCCTGCTGGAGGGTACGCTGAAGGGCGGTGCGCTTGCCCTGGCGCAGCGCTGCGGCGTCCTGGAAGAAGGCGCGCGCGCCGACATCGTGGTGCTCGACGGCGAACACCCCGCCCTGATTGCCCGTGACGGCGATGAGGTCCTCGATTCCTGGATCTTCGCGGGCGGCGCGGCCTGCGTGCGCGACGTCTTCGTGGGCGGCCGGCAGGTCGTGAGCGGCGGCAGGCACGTCAACGAGACTGAAATCGTGGCCCGCTTTCGCGAAGCGGCCAGGGCACTGTTGCAATGAACGCCGGCGCAGCCGCGGCTACGATCACGCTCGGCGAACAGTCGCTTGGGCTGAAGGCAGTCGAAGCGGCGCTGGCCGGACCGATTCGCGTGGCGCTGCACCCGGACGCCGTTGCGCGCTGCGCTTCGGCCCACAAGGTGCTGCGCCGGGCCGCGGCCGGCGATGCCGCCGTGTACGGCGCCAACACCGGCTTCGGACGCCTGGCGCTGGAGCGCATTCCCGCCGACGACCTGCGCACGCTGCAACTCAACCTCGTACGGTCGCACGCCGCCGGCGTCGGGAAACCTCTTTCCGGCGCGATCGTGCGCCTGACTATGCTGCTCAAGCTGAACAGCCTGGTGGCGGGCTACGCCGGCGTTTCGCAAGAACTCCTGGAATTGATGGCCCGGTGCATCAACGAGGACCTCCTGCCGGTAGTGCCCGCACAGGGTTCGGTGGGCGCCTCGGGAGACCTGGCGCCGCTGGCTCACATGGCGCTGGTCCTGGTGGGCCGTGGCGAGGCCCGCCATCGAGGCCGCACGCTGTCGGGCGAACAGGCACTTTCGCAGGCGGGCCTGGACCCGGTCGAACTGGGCCCCAAGGAGGGGCTGGACCTCATCAACGGCACGCAGGTTTCCACGGCCCAGGCGCTGGCCGGCATGATCGAGGCGCGC
>CAYMQG010000008.1:0-13337 GCA_964392625.1 uncultured Gammaproteobacteria bacterium
GGTGCACTACGGCAAGACGGTCATCGGCATTCGCAACAACAAGGCGGACGTGGAGGTGCATTGCCACGACGGCAGCGTCTACCGGGCGGCGCGCGTGATCTGCTCGCTGCCCATCCCCACGATGCGCTGGGTGAAGTTCGATCCGCTGCTGCCGCCGGCGAAGGCCAAGGCGATTCAGACCGTGCAGGTGCAGAAGATCACCAAGGTCATCATGGTGCCCACGAGCCCGTTCTGGGAGGAGGACGGGCTCAATCCCGCGATGTGGACCGACACCGACGCGGGCGAAATCCGCGCGCTGCGGGAAGGCGAGGATTCGAATTCCGTGACCTGCCTGATGGCCTGGGCGCGCGGGCACCTGGCCGACCGCCTGGACACGCTGGGGCACGAGGGCGGGATGGCCCAGGTGCTGTCGGCATACGAACAGTTGCGCCCCGCCGCAAAGGGTAAGCTGGAGCTCGCGGGCGCCAAGTCCTGGCAGACCGACCCGTTCGCGGGCGGCGACTGGGCGATATGGGCGCCCGGGCAGGTGATCGAGTGCCTGCCGGCATTGATCGAACCGGCCTGCCGCATCCATTTCTGCGGCGAACATACGGCCACCGCCAATCGCGGCATGGAGGGCGCGATGGAGTCCGGCGAGCGGGCCGCCTTCGAGGTGTGGGACCTGCTCTAGGCGGCCGGGATCGCCGACCCCGCCACGTTTAGTCAGAGGACCAGAAACGGGTCCCGTTCGGTGTTGTACGGCTCGTAGCCGCTCTTCGTGACCCGGAAGAGGTCCTCGTTGTGCCCCGAGCCCCAGCCGACTTCGAGGTACGGCAGGTCCACGGTGAGCGTCATGTTCTCCTCAAGCACGTGGTCGAAGGCGTCAACGCCGAAGTTCGGCATGCGCATCGGATTGTCGTCGTGCTGCAGGCCCACCGAGTGCGGCGTCACGAACACGGCGTGGGCCGGCATGCCGGCCTTGATCATCGTGTCGAGCCCGATCTGGCGCAGCGTGGAGTACTTGACTCCCGGCCGGATCGCGTCGAATACCGCTTCGCGGGCGAGCTGGTTGGCACGGCGGCGCATTTCCACTTCCTTCGGCGGATCGCCGAAAAAGAAAGTGCGCGCGATGTCGCCCATATAGCCCTTGTAGTTGCTCACACAGTCGATCAGATACGGCTTGCCTGCCACCAGCACGCCGTCGTCGGGGAAGTTGCCGCCGGGCATGCCGGCGATCACGTTGTTGACGCGATTGCCCCGGATCGCGCACTCGGCAAGAAAGATCTGCTCCACGTCGGAATGGCGCATGCCGGGTTCCAGCGCGTTGATCGTGGCCATGCAGGCTTCGCCGTTGTTCCAGCTTCCGAGTTTCTGATAGGCCAGTTCCTGCGGCGTCTTGACCATGCGGATGAGCTGGATCACGCCGTAGCCGTCGACGCATTCCACGTCCGGCAGGTCGGTCTGCGCCAGGAACCGGGCGATGCGCATGTCGTCCACCGCAACGCGGCCCTTGGTGATGCCCTGGGCTTTCAGCGCGCGGGCCAGGCCCCAGGCGGCGCTGGCGGCGATGTCGTCGCGGAAGCTGTCCGAGGCCGCCTTCCAGCGCTGCTCGCGCGCCGTCAGTTCGACGTCGTCGCGAAAGTGATAGTGACGGGTTACGCCGCCCGTGGGTTCTTCGGGCATTCCGTCGGTGTTGAACGCCGCCGCGTTCCACCCCCCGTAGCCGTAGGGCATGAGTTCGGCGGTCTCGCGGTCCCGGTTGGCGATGTCCCAGGCGGCGGACGATCCGGACACCAGGTAGACCGGCATGTCCGGGTCCGGCGACATGGTCGCGAAGCCGGGATACTCGGTGATGAAGCGCACGCCGATGGTCCTGACGTTGGTCATGTAATAGACGTTGATGGGATCGAGCGCGATAAGCCCGGCCAGCCCGTACTCCTCCATCACCGCGTAGGCCCGGTCCTTGTTGATGAGCGCCCCGCCCTCGATTTCCGGCTTGGGCGGTGTGTGGCCCTTCGGCCTGTCCGCCGCTCTCGCGAGCGTGGGGGCGGCCAGCGCCGAAGCGGCGAGTCCGCTCAGCGCCTTGCGCCGGTTCACCTTCATGGCCATGGTCGCTCTCCCGCTGGATGCCCTCCCCCGATGATACGCCTTCGCTCCCGGATCAGTATTCGACGAGGATCGCGTCCAGGCTGCGCCACAGATACCAGGAGGCAACCGACCGCCAGGGGCGCCAGGGCTCCGCGATGGCGGTCAGTTCATCGGGCGTCAGGCGCTCTCCGGCGTTGTAGTGGCGCGCAATGGCCTTCTGGATGCCGATGTCGGTGACGGGCAGCACGTCCGGCCTCAGCAGGTGAAAGATCAGAAACATTTCGGCGGTCCAGCGGCCGATGCCCTTGATTTCGACCAGTGTTTCGATGACCTGCTCGTCGTCCATACGATTCCACGGCTTGTCGGCGAGGGCGCCGTCCCTGAATTGCTCCGCCAGGATCACGAGATACGACGCCTTGCGCCGCGACAGGCCGCATGCGTGAAGCGCTTCCTCCGAATGACCGCAAACGGCACCCGGCGTCACGGTGCCGACAGCCGTGGTCAGTCTCTGCCAGACAGCCTCCGCGGCATGAACGGAAATCTGCTGCGCGACGATGGAGCGTGACAGCGAGTAGAAAGCGTCGTTTCGCGGTTGAAGCACGGAGCCTCCGGCGGCCCCGATGAGCCTGGCGAGCACCGGGTCGGCGCGAATCAGCGCTTCGCAGGCCTCGGCCCAATGCGGAACGCTACACACACTCGTCTCCATCACACGCAAATTATGGCCTTTCGACGACAATTTCTAGATGGGCATTCCTAATAATGACGTTTAGAATCAGGAGCAGATGCCGGTGTTTTGCGTATGACCCAAGATCACGTTACGAACAAGGATTTGAAGACGGCAGTTTCACAGCTTGAAGCACGGCTGACCAATCGACTGTACGTGGCCCTGGGCATTCTGTTCACGGCATTGGTTGCCGTTCGTTTCTTTTCCTGAGCGTCTTTGCGGAAAGGTGTACCGGCGACTAGGCCCTGGATCGAAGTGTGTTCCAGAGCCAGAGGACGGCCATGGCCGCGAGCAGGGTGTCGATTGCGGTTACGGTCGTGAGGCTCCAGCCCGCCGTTCTTTCCAGGAATCCGACGGTGCAGCCCAAAGCCCAGGCCGCGACCGCGTCCCAGCGGAAATCGGGCACCGGGGCGCCGTCCTCACTGAAGTTGATGCGCGTGGGCCGGAGCAGGAAGTAGTCCGCCACGTAGATTCCGGCGATGGGCGGAACGATGATGCCGAGCAGAATCAGGAAGTCCACAAAGTGATCCATGATCCCGGCCAGCGCCAATAGCGTGCCGATCACGCCGGACACCAGTGTGATCAACCAATCCCGCACGTTCGGGAGGATCCGGGCGATGCTGAGCGAAGCGGAATACAGGTTGTTGATGTTCGTGGTCCAGGTGGCGAAAACCATCACGACCAGCGCCGGAATGCCGAGACCGAGGGCAGTCATGGACGAAATCAGGTCCGTATCGGCGGAAACCAGAACCGGCAATCCCGCCAGCATCAGAACCAGGGGAAATCCCATGCCGTAACTCAGGAATGCGCCGGTGATCGCGTCGCGACGGCGGCGCGCGAAACGGGCCAGGTCCGGGACCAGCGTCACGCCCACGAAAAAACTTCCGATCACGATGGAAACGGCGGCGGAGATCGATGCAATGCCCGCGCCGGGCCGCCCCGGCACACTGCTGAGTTCCGCCAGACTGGCCCCACCCAACACCTTCCAGACCCCGTACAGGAGCAACGCGACCAGCAGGGGAACCGCAATGCGGCTCAGGCGATCGATGGCGCGAAAGCCGTAGATGGTCGTCACTACCATCAAAACGCCGCCGCCAATGGTAAAAACGGAGGACGGCGCAACCACACCGAAGGCGTCTTCCACCGCTCGGGAAAGCGCCCGGCCGAACAATGCGGCGGTAACGCCGTACCAGCCGAACAGCGTAACGGCGAGTATCAGGTTGACCAGGTGCGACCCTTTGCCTCCGAAGCAGAACCGAATGACGCTGTAGGTTGAGAGGCGGGTCTCGGTACCCACACGCATGGTCAGGTAACCGATGCAAGCCGTCAGGAACCCGCCGAGGAAGATCGCCAGGGCGCCGTCGGCCAGTCCCAGAGAGCCGATCAGTTGGGTGCCGACGAGAAACGCCGGCAGCGTGATGCTTACGCCGATGACGACCACCGCGATGGCCAGGCCGCTTACGGATTCCGCGGCCGGCACCTGGGCGCGCGAGTGGTTGTCGGTCAGACTGCGGGCAGACACTCTCTATCGCCCGGAGACCTTACGCGGCCGCAAGTTCGGTGAGGGGCCGATAGGCATGGGCCATGCCGAACGCCTCGGGCCCCACCACCCTCAGGGCCGCCTCGGTTCGGAATACCGGGTGGCAGGACAACCCGAGCGCCGTGACTCGCTGGCCGTAGCGGATATCGGGCGTTGGAATGGGTTCTGCCGTCTCGCTGTCAACGACGCAGATCAGATCCGGCGTCAGGGCTCGCGGCTCGCCATCGAATGTGCATGCGAGGTACTCGTTGCGAAATTCAATGCGCACCCGCCGGCCGGCTCCGTTCAGGGGCGCAAGGTCCAGCCAGCCGATCACGAAGCCCCGTTCGGTGGAACGCCACACATCCACTACCTTGCCGTCGAACAGCCGGACCACTTCAATGCCCTCGACGCTCGCGCGAATGCCCTCTATCAACGTATCAACCGGAGATGTGCCGGTCTTGGCATTCTCGATGGCCCCGCCCAGCGCGTGAGCAAGGGTCACCGTGTCCGGAATGGCGACGCGCCTGGCCTCGCGACCGCTCATCGGATAGGCGGCGAGAAAGTTCATCAGACCCATGCCCATGCATACGGCGCGCGCCAGCTTCTCTCCCTTCCTGTTGTCCTTGCTGTGGCAGATGACCGTGTTGAGATGCTCGTCGGTCATGACGAAAGGCGATGCGGAAATCCCCTGCAGCGAGAAGCTCGTCATCTGGAGTTCGGGAAAGGCGCGCCCCATGCCGTCGCCGTCAACGACGGGGAGATCGCATTCGGACGCCGCCATGATAGGAATCAGCGCGTTGAAGCCTCCCATTTCGGCGGGAATCAGCGCATCCGTCTTGCGTCCGATGTGCTGCTCGAGCACGCGAATCGCATGCACGAGATGCGAAAGCTCAAACAGCCGCTCCTTCTGGACCGTCGGTGCGCCGAAACCGGCGACAGATATCACCTGCGCGTCGTCGTCGAGCTCCGAAAGCCGGATCAGGTCCGCGGGCCGGCCACCATCCCCATAGACCTGCCGGGCAGCAAGCAGGGAAATGTAGGGATCTCCCCCACCGCCCGCCCCGAGCAGGGTCGCGCCCAGCGCGATGCGCGCCACGCGGTCGATATCGAGGCTGCGGAGGCCCTCCGCCATATCGCGTGCCCGGATGGTTCCCTCTAGTTCCGGAGTTCTTTAGAAACGATACCGAAACTCCGCGCCCATTGAGCGCGGCAGGCTGTAATTACGAACGAAAAAGCCAAGGAACCCGGGGTCGCTGGTGTATTGCTCATCCAGGGCGTTCTTGACATAGCCGGAAACCGACCAGCCGGCGGTCTCCAGCCCGACACGCAGGTTGACCAGATCGACTGCATGGATATCGAAGACGAAGCCCGCTTCATTGATAAGAAAATCTCCCTGATGCCGCCAATCGACGCGTGCGAACAATTCGCGTTCATTGGCGATGGGCTGCCGGTACTCGGCCGCGAGGTTCGACGTCCATTCCGGCACACCGTCCGGCCGTGTGTTGATTTCCGAAATCTCGGCGTCGAGGTAGCCGAAGCCCCCACTGAATTCGAGGCGCTCGCCGGCACGCCATGAGAACTCCAGCTCGGCCCCATTGATGTCCGTGCTGGGCACATTGGTCGTGGTCCTGAACGGTGGCTCGGCGAGAATCCTGGACTGCTGCTGGTCCGAGTAATCGATGTTGAAGACGGCGCCGTTGACGGTCACGAGACTGTCCGCCAGCGTGGCCTTGAAACCCAACTCAAAATTGTCGGTCGTCTCGGGCCGCGTCAGGTTGCCCGTATTGAAGAAACCGAAGCGGAATCCCTTGGCATACGTCACATAAGTCATGAGATCGTCCGACCAGTCATAGGACAACTGGACCTTCGGCTGAAACTGGCTGTCACTGGCCGTCAGCCGGTCCACCGGATTGCCGCTGCTGTCCAGGTTCCGGATCGTCGCGCCGGTGGCCAGGTCAAACTGACGGGTGTCGTATTCGTCTTCGTCGTAGCGGCCGGCCACCGTCAGTTCAAGAGCATCGCTCAGATCGATATTCACCTGCGCGTAGATGCCGAATATCTCGTCTTCCTTTTCGTCGAATCGGCCGAAGGCGCGGACGGGCGAACCCGGCGCGGGCGCCAGCAACAAGCCAAGATCGAGGTGATTGACCGTAGTTCTCTCCAGCCACTCGACGCCCGCAATCCAGCGCACCGACGCGTTGCCGGGCGATGTAAGGCGCAGGTCCTGGAAGAAGACTTCGAAGTTGTCCGCCAGGTCCTGGAAGTGATCAATGGGCTGTCCCGGCATGGCGTTGTCGCCAAGGACCGGACCGAAAACACCCGGAACGGGCGGTTCGCCCGCCGCCGGGGGCCGGGACCAACTCGCGGATCCGTAGATGTCCTGGTCGAGGTCCATGGAGCTGGTTACCGAGGTGAGCGTGGCGAACGGCAGCTCGAGATCGATCTTCACCGACACTTCGGTCGATTCCCTGTTCTCCTCGCCGATGATGCCGCGGTCGACGGTGAAATCCGCGCTCGAGAAACTGTTCACTTGGTCGAAGGTCTCGAAGCGCTCCTGCATGGCGGCGCCGGCGTTGACGTCGGACCAGGAAGCGCGCAAGTCGATGCTCAGGTTCGCGGAAGGCGTGAACAGCAGTTGAGCCCGCAGGGAGGCCTGATCGACGAAGTCGATGTCATCGCCCGTAGTGGAATCGATCAGGCCGTCCGTGTCGCGCATGAAACCCGTCAGCCGGAAGGAAACCCTGTCCTCAACGAGCGGACCCGAAACCGTGCCCTGCAGCGTCAGATCATTGCCCTCGGCATAGGAAATGCGGGCTTCGCCGCCGAATTCCTCTCGGGGGCCCTTCGTCACGATATTGACCGCCCCCGCGATTGCGCCATTGCCGTACAGGGCGCCCTGCGGCCCGCGCAGGATTTCAATCCGCTCCAGGTCGAACAGGGTGCCAGGGTTCAGCGCATCCAGCATGCCGGCCTTGACGCCGTCCACGGTGTAGGAGATCGGCGGAAAACCCTGCTGTCCGGTGGTGATTCCGCGAATCGTCACGAACACCACACCGGCGCGGAAACCCTGCCGGGCAAGGAAGTTGGGCGTCCTGTTCACGTACGATTCGAAGCTGTCAATGCCCAGCCGCTCGATTTCCGGGCCGCTGAACGCGGTGATAGCGTCGGGCACGTCCTGCAATCGCTCGGCGCGCTGCCGCGCGGTTACCACGATCTCCTCCAGCAACGCTGAAGGCTCCTGCTGGGCCATTACGGGTGGGGAAAGGATGGATGCAACAGCAATGCCTGCCGCAAGGGCCAATCGCCGGTTTATGTCCTCTCTCTTCATCTCGCTTCTCCGTGATCGGTTGGTTTCAATGTCCGAATCCTTCGGGAAAATCGAGGGCCTGCCCCCTCGTCATGCGCTCATGCTCGACAACGCCAGGTCGCCGGCGGCCTTGATGCGCAGCCGCACCAGCGCGCCCGGCACGTAGCTGAGCGGAATTTCTTCGATGTTTGTGATCTGAACGGTCCCGGGCTTCGCGCCGGCGCCGATCGCCGCCCGTTCCGCCTGTTCCCGGGCCGCTTCCATCGCTGCGTCCCGCCCAACGGCTTCATAGGAGTAAACGGTGTCCACCTCACCGCCGGCCAGTGCGATGGAAGCGCCCACGGCGTTGGCCACCGCGGCGCTGTCCGGAACGATGACTTCGGAAACGCCCGGAATGTCCTCGGAAATGAGGACCGAACCGCCGCCCACCAGGACCAGGGGTATCGGCTCGGCGCTGGTCTTCATCCGGTCCACCCCTTCGGCCAGCTTCCGGTGAATTTCGTCCACCACCGCTTCAACGGTATCCCGCGGCAGATCGGCAACCCGCGAGGGATCGCCCATTTGCGCGTAACCGGCGGCGACGGCCGCATCGCTGGCCGTCAGCGTGTCCCCGCCGAAGACCAGAGCGTCCTCAAGCAGGCGATAGCCCAGGGATTGCGGCCCGATGGACAGCCGGTCGCCGCCTACGGAAACGAGACTGCCGCCGCCGAGGCCCAGGGACAGGATGTCGGGCATGCGAAAGTTCGTCCGGACGCCGCCGATGTCCACGGTGACGGAAGATTCGCGCGGGAAGCCGTTTGTCAGGCTGCCGATATCCGTGGTCGTTCCCCCAATGTCCGCGACCAACGCATCGGTGGCGCCGGACAGGAAGGCCGCACCCCTCATGGAGTTGGTGGGACCGGAGGCGAAAGTCAGCACGGGGTAGCGTTCAGCGACCTCCGCCGTCATCAGCGTTCCATCGTTCTGGCTGAGGAAAAACGGCGCCTCGATCCCCAGCTGACGGAGAGCCCGGCCGATGGACCGCACAACTTTGGCCGACAGGTCCACCAGGCTGGCGTTCATAATGGCGGCGTTTTCCCGCTCCAGCAGACCCAGGCTGCCCACTTCGGACGAACGGGTTACCGACACGCCGGGCATCTCGTTGCGAACGATATCTTCCGCGCGCCGTTCCATGTCGTCGTTGACAGGAGAAAAAAGGGCGCTGATCGCCACGGTCTTCAAGCCTTTCCGGCGGAAGTTCCTGGCTGCGTCACGAACGGCCAGTTCGTCCAGCTCGGAGTCCACGCTTCCATCCACGTGGTAACCGCCGCCAACAAGGACCATGTTGTCGCCGATCGCGGATGCCAGGTTCGGCGGCCAGTCGGCCAGAGGCAGGACTCCCGATGTTGCAGGTAGCGCAATGCGAACCAGACCCACATCAAGCAGTCCTTCCCTCGCCACAAACGCGTTGGTGAAATGCGTGGTGCCTATCGCCACGCACATGATGCGGTCTGAGGGGACATCAGATCGCTGAAGGACCCGCCGAATGGCGTTGACAATGCCGTCGCCGACATCGGAGGTTGTAGTGAGCTTTTGCGAGGCGATCAGCTTCGTGCCGTCCATGAGCACGGCATCCGTATTGGTGCCTCCCACATCAACCCCCAGGATCATTGGATTCGTCTTCCACTCTCCAATCAGCGCCCACCAGAAAGTAACACCCTGAATACCACGGGAAGCACGTTTCAAGCGGTAGGTTGACTACTGTTTTAAGTAGGTTCTAAAATTATTCAACAAGGCAGAATTTCCTACTGTTTTAAGTAGGTCAAAGGAGCGGTCAATGAATTTGCAGGCTCCGGAACACCCGAAACCGGGCGGGCGTTCCGAAACAAGCGGTCATTCGGGCCGGGAGAAGCCGTTCCCGGCATGGATCATCCGATCGAAGATCGCGCCCGCGGATCAAATGGTCTCGCTGATCGACAGGCCGCGGCTGATTCAGCGCCTGAACGAGGGCCTGGACCGGAAACTGACGCTGATTTCGACACCGCCGGGCTATGGAAAAACCGCGCTGTTGAGCCACTGGCGCCGCGAACTTCTGGACCGGGGCATACAGGTTGCATGGCTCAGTGTGGACGAGGACGACAATCCACCGGGCGTGCTGGCAACCTATCTCGCCTTTGCACTGCGCGATGCCGGGCTGCGCAGTGCAGTTGACGAAATTGCGCCGGAAGACTTGGGCCGCCGGTTGAATGCCCGGTCCGTGGTGGGAATGCTCGCTACGGCGCTGACGACAAGCGGGGAGCGGTTCGTTCTGATGATCGACGGTTTTGAAGCGCTCATGGCCGAAAGTACGAAGTCCGTCGTCGAGCCGATGATCAAGTACTTCCCGAAGAACATCCATATTGTCATCGCGGGCCGAACCAGCGGCGTGCTGCCCTTGTCCGATTACCGCCTCGGCGGCGCGCTTTCCGAGCTGAACGCCGAACACCTGAAGTTCACGTTTCTTGAGATGACGAATTTCCTGGAGCCGCTACTCGACAGGACGCAGCTCAGACAGGTGGCAAAGATCTCCGGCGGCTGGCCCGTTGCCCTGCAGTTCATGAAAATTGCGCTCACCAACAGCCAGGACCGCAAGTCGCTGTTGCGCGGATTCAAGGGAACGAGGGAAGAATTCCGCAGCTATTTCGCGGAGCACTTCCTGAATTGCGTTCCGCAAGCGCAGCAGGAATTTCTGACCGAAGGCAGCATCGTCGACCGCATCGATCCGGAATCGGCGGATTTCATCCGCGACAGAACAGACAGCCGGCTACTCGTCAATGAAATGCAGGAACTGCGAGGCTTCCTGGTTCGCGAAGAAGCAGGCGGGCGTCGCTATGACCTGCATCCGCTGCTCAGGCAATTTCTCAAACATCACCTGAAACTCCATCATCCGGAGAGATACCGGGAACTACATAGGCGGGCCGCCATCTGGGCGGCGCAAAACGGGCAAATGATGCGGGCCATGAAATACGCGCTGGACATAGGCGACAAAGAAACCGCCGCCGGAATAATCGAATCGGCAGGCGGCCTCATGCTCTGGTTCCGCGAAGGCATGGTCCGGCTACGGGCCGCCCATTCTCTATTGCCGGACGACATCATTGCGCGTCGGCCCCGATTGCGCCTCATCCGCGCACTGGTGCTGCTCAAGGACGGCCATCTGACCGAAGCCAGGGAAATCCTCGAGCAGGTGCGCAATCAGAATGCGGCATCCAACGACGTTCGCCTGAAGTACGAAATCACGGTTCTCGCATCCACGATGAGCTTTTATGAGGGCTCCGATCTGGCGGCGTACATACCGGAACTGAAGCACGCACTGGCGTCGATTGAGGACCGGGGCGAAGCGGAGAAATCATATCTGCAAACGGCACTTTGTGTTTCGTGTCTGCAGTACGGCCGCTTCGCCGAGGCCAGAGAGGCCGCGCACGCGGGAATCTCCATGGGGCATCCCTTTGACAGCAGCTATCTCTATCTGCATCTTGGCGTCATCAGTCTGGCGCAGGGGCATGTGCGCGACGCGATCGCCGAGTACCGGAAAGGGCAAGCCGTCATACGAAAGGACTTCAATGACGATAAGGACATGAGACTGGTCGCCAATATGCTGATGGCCGAATGGTATTTCGAGCGGAACGACCTCACCCGGGCAAGAAACCTGCTGGGAGACGCCAACGAGCGCCTGGTTCACGGCGAGGCCTGGTACGAGATTTACGCGGCGGGATACACGACGTCATCCGCAATCGCCTATGAACTCCATGGCTGGGAGGAGGCCGCGAAAGAAACCGAAGGTGCGCTGGAGTACGTTCGCAAGGAAGGGCTAAAACGGCTCAGGCGCCTTCTGGTGGCGAACAGTTGCGGATACCTGACACGGTCGGGCGAAATCGCACGGGCCCGAACGCTGGTCCAGGAAAGCGGGCTTTCGTTGGACGAATACAAGGCCCCCGCGAACGAAAGTTTCGTCATCCGCGAACGCTTCGGCATCGCGCCCTCCCTCTGCCGGCTGTTGATTGCCGAGAAGCGCTATAAGAAGGCGGCTGACGAATTGTCCTCATTCATCGCTATTGACAGAGGGATCGGACACCACCGGGCCGTCCTCAAGTACTCGCTGCTCTTGTCGCTGGCGCTGTATCTCGCCAAAAAACGGCGCCGTTCCTTTGAAGTGCTCAACGAAGTGCTGGGAGCGGTCCGCAGGGAGGGCTTTGTTCGGCTGGTTCTGGATGAAGCGCCGTTTATCGTGGATTTGCTGGAAGCCTATGTGAAATCGCGCAACGCAACCGAATCCGATCATGCCGCGCACCTTTTGAGTCTCATGGACAAGGGCCTTGCGGACCAGGAAGCGACAAAACTGAGCAAGCGGGAACGGCAGGTGCTGGAGGAACTGTCGAAAGGACTGCCCGACAAGGTCATCGCGAGAAACCTCGGGGTCACGGAACACACGATTCGGTTCCATCTGAAGAATGTCTTCCGAAAACTTGGAGTGAACAATCGGCTGCAGGCCGTAACGGCGGCCAGCACCCTGCTCACCGAGGCCGCCTACTGAGGAGGCAATGCGGGCGGGACGGCCATTTTTCGAGGGCGGGACGCCGCGAGGGACATGCCCTCGCACCCGGCCAGCGTACAATTTGACGGGTCTTTTTTGTCCGATCGGCGCCGGCGTCCTCTTGACGCGCACGGCGCGGAAGCCCCAAGAGGAAGAATGAGCCAGCCTGCCGCCACCCCTGCCCTGCGTACGGGCGAGTTCGTGCCGTTGATCGCGCTGCTGATTTCGCTGGTCGCGCTGGCGATCGACGCGATGCTGCCGGCGCTGCCGGCAATCGGCGAGGACCTCGGGGTCGTGCATCGCAACGACGTTCAGTTCGTCATTACGGCGGTGTTCCTGGGCATGAGCGCGGGCCAGATCGTCTTCGGACCGCTTTCCGACCGAATCGGACGCAAGCCGGCCATTCATGCGGGCCTCGTGCTGTTCATGGCCGGATGCCTGATGAGCATTTTCGCGCGCAGCTTCGAGTTGATGATCGCGGGGCGCGTGCTGCAGGGCATCGGGGTTTCGGCGCCGCGGGTAGTGGTCATGGCGCTGGTGCGCGACCAGTACGCGGGCCGTCAGATGGCGCGCCTGATGTCGTTCACGATGGGCGTATTCATCATCGTGCCGACAATCGCTCCGGCGCTGGGTCAGTGGATCCAGTTTCTTAGCGGCTGGCGCGCAATATTCGCCGTGTTCTTTGCCGTCGCTGCGGTCGGCTTTCTCTGGTTCGCGATTCGCCAGCCCGAAACGCTGCCCACGGAACGCCGGCGGCCGCTGTCCCCGCGCGCGATCGGCAAAACGGCGGTGGAAGTCGTCAAGATCCGGATCGCGCTCGGATACACGCTGGCCAGCGGCTGCGTGTTCGCGCCGTTTTTGGCCTACCTGAGCACGTCGCAGCAGATCTTCCAGGACGTTTACGGCACCGGCGCGCTGTTTCCGTTCTACTTCGGGGTGCTGGCGCTGGCGGTGGGGGTCGCAACGTTCGTCAACGGGCGCCTGGTGATGCAATACGGGATGCGAAAGCTGTCGCGGGGGTCCATGTCCCTGGCCACGATCGCGTCGGTCGTGGTCCTGGGCCTGACCTTCGTCTTCGACGGAGTACTCCCATTCTGGCTGTTCATGGCCTACCTGCTGTTCGTGTTCGTGTGCGTTGGCCTGCTGTTCGGCAATCTGGGGGCTCTGG
>CAYMQG010000009.1:0-2221 GCA_964392625.1 uncultured Gammaproteobacteria bacterium
CGGTGCAGGCGATCGCGGCGCGCCACGAGGTGCACCCGAACCAGGTGGGCGCCTGGAAGCGGCAGGCGGTGGAGGGTCTCGACGAGGTGTTCTCGCAGCCCGGCTCGAAGCGCGGCGGGGAGCACGAGGCGACGATCCGGAACCTGCACGCGAAGAGCGGGGAGTTGACGGTGGAGCGGGATTTTTTTCTGCGCGGGTTGGAGCGCTGAGCCGTTCGGAGCGGGCCGCGCTGGTGGACCGCGGCTGCCGGTTGTCGCTGTCGCGGCAGTGCGAACTGCTCGGCGTGAGCCGTTCGTCGCGGTACTACGAGCCGCTCGGTGAGAGCGCGGCGAACCTGGCGCTGATGCGCCGCCTGGACGAGCTGCATCTGGAGCATCCGTTCTACGGCAGCCGGCAGTTGGTGCGGCATCTGCGCCGCGACGGCGTGATCGCCGGGCGGCACCGGGTGCGGCGCCTGATGCGGCGCATGGGCATGGAGGCGGTGTACCGCAAGCCGCGCACCAGTGCGGCCAACCCGGAGCATCGCGTGTATCCCTACCTGCTGCGCGACCTGGTGATCGACCGACCGGACCAGGTGTGGTGCGCGGACATCACCTACATCCCTGTTGCACGGGGGTTTTTCTACCTGGTGGCCGTGATGGACTGGGCCAGCCGCCACGTCCTGTCGTGGCGCCTGTCGAACACCATGGACAGCGCCTTCTGCGTCGAGGCGCTGGACGCCGCGCTGCGCTTCGGCGTCCCCGAGATCTTCAACACGGACCAGGGCGCCCAGTTCACCAGCATCGCGTTCACGGATCGGGTGCGCGCCTGCGGCGCGCGCTGTTCCATGGACGGCCGCGGCCGCTATCTCGACAACATCTTCATCGAGCGACTGTGGCGTTCCCTGAAGTACGAGGCGGTGTACCTGCACGAACTGGCCGACGGCCGCGACGCCGAACGCGTCATCGGCTCCTGGTTCCGCTTCTACGGAGAATCGCGCCCGCATTCGTCGCTGCGGGGCCACACCCCCGGCGAAGTCTACCGGGGCGCCCCCGGGGAGGCCGCGTGAGCCGGCCGGAGAACGTGACAGCCGGGAACGCCGCGGCACTCGCCGCGTCAAGCCGCTGCGCGGCTCCTCCACTGCGTTGCGGCCCTTCGGGTGACACGGCGAGTGCCGCGACGCATTGGTTGGCGACGACCGGAAGGGTCCTTCCGGTCGTCACCGACCGGCTCCTTCACACCACCACCGCCGCCGGCGCATCGACGATGCCGTTGACATCGTCGGCTTGCGCCGGCAGGGTTCCTTCATCGAGGGCATCAACCCAGTCGGAGTACACCTTATTTTCGCCCTCGGACTGTCCAACGAACCGGGACCACCTCATCCGTCAGCAGACTCAACAGCTCCACCGCAGCATCTATAACCGATTGTCCATCATCGATTAACACGATACTGCACGTGCCTGATAGCGCGCACGCGAATTCAGCATATACCGTGTTTACGTCCTCGATACCGTCCGTCTCCGGTACCACCATTTCTTCGAACAGTTCCGGGTCCGCGAAAATCCCATGGGCCATTTCGGCCGAAGTAAGAACCTGCGTCACCCGCGTGATATAGGGAATGACGCCGAGACATACCGTAGAGACCGCAGGTAGCGTATCTTTGAATTCGAATGGAGCTCGACGAAGTGAGGATACGTATCCGTTTATCTCTCCGAGACGCTGAGACTTTAGCCGGCCTACGTGTATCGCGTGTACGATGTAGTCGTGGTTGTCCGAGTCCGACATGAAGCGCAGGACTTCTTCCTTGCTGACGTCTTTCGGAAAGAGCGCCTTCAGTTCATTGGCAATATTCTCTGAGAGCTCCGAGAACAACGGTTCAGCCAACGTTCTGTCGAGCTCCTCAACCGTGTGCCTTATATCGACCAACGCCAGGCGGAACCTCGTGAACGTAGTTCTGTCTTCGTTTCGTTTAAACGCCAAGACCGCCAAAAGCACCGAGAGCCCGGTGAAGACGGAAGTCACGAAGGCCGCAATGCTAGCGACGAGCATCTCAGAAATCACTCCGGCCAAGGATGAGAGCTTGGTTTTTTTCCAAAAGAACCATTTCAGCCACCTACCAAGCCATGGTTACGCTGCCGCGCAACCGTCCCCCGCGCAGAAAAGGAAGGTGCGTTCGCCCCACAGATGCTCACAATAGCGCCTAGCGAAGGTGCCGCCAACTGGATGCCGGCGAGGCGTAGGG
>CAYMQG010000010.1:0-17029 GCA_964392625.1 uncultured Gammaproteobacteria bacterium
TCGCGGAAGGGGTCCTTGTAGGTGTCGCTGTCCAGCACGTTGCAGCCGTTTTCGAGCAGCCAGCGCGTGACGGCGTAGATCAGCCCGGTCCGGTCCGGGCAGGACAGCACAAGCAGGTATTCGGTCAAGCGTGTTCCCGCGGCATTTGAGCCGTGCGTATTATGCGCTCATCCTCGTGCATTCCGCATCACGCCGTACAATCCGATTCATGCCCGAGCCGCCCAACGACCGGTCTTCCGAGGCCGTCCCGGAACACCGCCTGATCGCCGAGCGCCGGCGCAAGCTCAAGGCGCTGCGGGAAGCCGGCTGGTCCTTCCCCAATCACTATCGGCCCGACTCGGCGGCCGCAGAATTGCAGCGGGAATATGCCGAAACGGACGCGGAGACGCTGAAAGAACTCGGGCGCGAGGTCAGGGTGGCGGGGCGCATAGTGTCGCAACGCCGGATGGGGCGTCTGAGTTTCGCTTCGATCCAGGACGGCAGCGGACGGATCCAGCTGATGCTTTCTCGCGACACGATGGGCGAGGAGGCCTATGCGCAAACCGGGGGCATGGACCTGGGCGACATCGTCTGGGCGCGCGGCGTCGTGATGCGCACGCGAACCGGCGAGTTGAGCGTCGAAGTCGGCGAGACTGCGCTGCTGACCAAGTCGCTGCGCCCGTTGCCGGAGAAATTCCATGGGTTGACGGACCGCGAACAGCGCTATCGGCGCCGTTACGTCGACTTGATCGTGAATCGCGGTTCGCGCGAGGTATTCGAGCGCCGCGCCCGCGTGATCTCCGCGCTGAGGGAGTTTCTGACCGGCCGCGGGTTCATGGAGGTGGAAACGCCCGTCATGCAGTCCATCGCCGGCGGCGCCGCCGCGCGGCCCTTCGCCACGCGGCATCACGCGCTGGACCGGGACCTGTACCTGCGCGTGGCGCTGGAGCTTCATCTCAAGCGCCTGGTGGTGGGAGGCATGGAGCGCGTTTTCGAGATGAACCGCTGCTTCCGCAACGAAGGCCTTTCCACCCAGCACAACCCCGAATTCACGATGCTGGAGGTCTACCAGGCCTACGCCGACTACCACGACTTCATGCGGATGACGCAGGAGATGGTCCGCGCGGCCACCGAAGCGGTGCTCGGCGGGACCCGCGTGACCTACCAGGGAGAGGACTATGAACTGGGCGGCGACTGGCCGCGCTTGAGCATGGAACAGGCGGTGGTTGAGCACAATCCGGGATTGGACGCGGGGCGGCTGCGCGATGCGGAGTACCTCCTCGAATGCCGCGCGCGCTTGGGCCTCGACAGCGAGCCGCCGGCGAACGCCGGCTGGGGCAAGCTCCTGGCCGAGCTGTTCGACCGCACGGTGGAGGACCGGCTTGTCGGGCCGGTGTTCATTACCGGCCATCCCGCCGAGGTCTCGCCGCTGTCGCGCGCCAACGACGACGATCCCGAGATTACCGACCGTTACGAGCTGTATATCGCCGGGCGGGAACTGGTGAACGGCTTCTCGGAGTTGAACGACGCCGAAGACCAGGCCCGCCGCTTCCGCGAGCAGGTCCGCCTGCGCGAGAGCGGCGACGACGAGGCCATGCTGTATGACGAGGATTTCGTCACCGCGCTGGAATACGGCCTGCCGCCCACCGCGGGCCTGGGCCTGGGCGTGGACCGCCTGGTCATGTTTCTCACCGACCAGCCGGCCATTCGCGACGTACTGCTGTTCCCGCAGTTGCGCGGCTGAAACGAACACGAGTTGACAAGCGATTCCGAAACCAGGGCGAGCGTGCCTGCGGTGCAGGTTGACCGCGTTCTGTTCTGGGCGATGGTTGCCGTGATCGTCGCGTGGGGGACCTTTCTGCTGGGCTTTCCCGAATTCGCCGGCAAGGCCGTCGAGAGGACATACAGCTGGATTGCCGGCGAAGTGGGCGTCGTTTACCAATGGGCCGTCGTGGCGGCGACCGTAGTGCTGGCCGTAATCGCCCTGGGCTGCTACGGACGCTATCGTTTGGGCGGAAAGGACGCCCGGCCTGCCTACTCCACGTTTTCCTGGGTGGCAATGCTGTTCTGCACCGGGATCGGCGGCGGTCTGTTGTACTGGGCGCCGATCGAGTGGGTGTATTACGCGGATACGCCGCCATTCGGCCTGGAGCCCGGTTCGGCGGAAGCGCTGGAGGTTGCGCCGGCCTACGCGTTCTTTCACTGGGGCGTATCGGCCTGGGCGCTGTACGCCCTGGCAACGGTGGCGATTGCCTATCCGTATTACCAGCGAAAAGTTGCCTACCTGCGGCTCTCCACATCGCTGGTCGGACTGATGGGCCACGATGTGTCCAGCCGGCCCTTGGGCAGGGTGGTGGACTTCATTTTTGTCGTCGCGATGGTGGGCGGAACGGCCACCTCGTTGAGCCTCGCGACCCCGATGGTGGGCGCCTGCATCAGCGCGCTGTTCGGGATCGGCGAGACGTTCGCCATCGACGTGGGCGTGATCGCGATTTCCGTGGCCCTTTTCGCCACCAGCGTGTACCTGGGCATCGACAAGGGCATCAAGCGATTCAGCGAGATCAACGCCATTGCCGCGATCATCTTCGCGATCTATGTTCTCCTGACCGGACCCACGGGATTCGCGCTCAAACTGGGGACCAGCAGCTTCGGACTGATGATCCAGGAATTCGTCCGAATGAGTACCTGGACCGACCCGATCCTGTCTTCGAATTTCATCGAGGACTGGACGATCTTCTACTGGGCCTGGTGGCTGGCGTATGCGCCCTTTGTGGGCTTGTTCGTTACCCGGATTTCACGCGGCCGCTCCCTGCGGCAAGTGATTGGCGGGATGCTGCTCTACGGCACGCTGGGCTGCGCCCTCTTCTTTGTTTGTATCGGCAACACGGCGCAATGGATGGACACCAGCGGAGAGCTGGCCGTTCGCGAGATTCTGGCCGCGGACGGACCGGAAACCGCCATTGCCGGGTTTCTTGCCGCCCTCAAGCCCTTTCCCCTGCCGCTGCTGTCCTATGTGGCGCTTACCTTCATATTCATCGCGACCACCTATGATTCCGCCTCGTACGCGATCGCGGCTTCGGCCACCAGGGGACTGACGGCGGGGCTGAATCCGCACCGCTGGCATCGCGTGTTCTGGGCCCTGGCGATCGTGGTCCTGCCCATCGGATTGATTTTCGTGGGCGGATTACAGGCCGCGAAGTCGGCATCGCTGGTAGTATCTCTGCCTTTGCTGGTCATCGGCGTAGCAATGACGGTCTCGCTGTTCCGGCTTCTTCGCGAAGACCGGGCGGACTTGGACGTAAGCGGCGCGGCGGCGTCGAAAGGCTCCTGAGGGAAGGGGCGAGGGAGAAGAACATGACGGATTGGGCTGCGCGGGTTCTGAACTTCAAGCGGGGCGAGTTGCGCCTGGCCTTGCTCGCGGGGCTGTTCAATTTCTGTGTGCTGTGCGGCTATTTTTTCCTCCGGCCGGTGCGCGAAACAATGGGTGTGTCGAGGGGCCTGGACGAACTCCGGTGGCTGTTCGTGGTCACGTCCATTTCTTCCCTGATCTTTGTTCTTCTTTTTGCTGGCGTGGTCGCGCGACTGGATCGGCGCCGATTCATCCCTGTGGGCTACGGGTTTGTCGTCGTGTGTCTTTTGGGATTCTCGGCGCTGCTGTTCGCGAACGCCCAGGCTGGCGGCGGATTGATCGGCAGCGATACGGAAACGCCGCTGGCGCGCGGCGTCGGATACACGTTCTACGTTTGGCTCAGCACGATCAACCTGTTCAGCACCAGCTTGTTCTGGGCATTCATGGCCGACATCTTCAATATGGACCAGGGCAAACGCATGTTCGCCTTTATTGGAGCCGGGGGAACGCTGGGAGCCGCGGTCGGAGGTTGGGCTGCTTATTTCATAAGCAATTCGACCGAATCGGATTACTTGCCGATGGCACTGATGCTGACCGGAGCGGGACTGTTTGTAGTGGCAACTGTTTTGATGCTGAAGCTTGACCGGTCAGCCGTTCAGTCCAGCCATTCGCGACTTGGTGAGACCAGCGGCCCGCCCGCATCGATCCCGGGGCAGCGCATCGGCGGCGGGTTCTTCGATGGCTTGACAGCGGTGGGAACGTCCCCATACCTGCTGGGGATCGCGTTGTTCATCGTGTGTATGGCCGTCTCCAATACGCTGATCTATTTCACCCAGGCCAACATTGTTCTGATTGACAACGATACCTTCAGTGAGCGACTGGGTGCTTTTGCACTTTTTGACGCGCTTGCACAAACGCTGACACTACTGACCCAGATTTTCATCGCGACCCGTGTGATCCGGCGGCTCGGCGTCGGATGGACGCTGGCGATTCTGCCGTTGGTGACGCTGGCGGGTTTCGCGGTTCTGGCCATCTGGCCCCTTTACGGTGTCATGGCCATATTTCAGGCCGTGCATCGCACTACCCGCTACGCATTGTCTCGGCCGGCCCGCGAGACTCTCTTTATCGTCGTACCACCCGCGGAGCGATACAAGGCCAAGCCGTTGATTGATGTTTTCCTCTACCGGGGCGGCGATCTGGCGGGCGCCGGCATCCACGCGGTGCTCAGTGGGCTGGGCAGCCTGGGGCTGATGGTTGCGGCGGTCACGCCCTTCGCCGCCGTATGGACCGCGTTATCCGTGGCGCTCGGCCGCGCGCAAACCCGGCGCGATCCGGCAAATCAACCCGATTCGGTCGAACTGCAGGCAGGCAGTCGCGCGGAATCTGTCGGGTAGTTGCAAGGAGTCCGGGAAATGAAGCAATTCGTCCTGGGTACGCTGCTTTCTTCGGCATGGTTCATGGTTGCCGGCGCGGCGCCGCAACCCGCGGAATCACCCGGAGCCGCGGACTATGTCCAATCCATAGCGGATTGGCGCGCGGAGCGGGAAGAGGAACTGAAGGGGCCGGACGGCTGGTTGAATCTGGCCGGGCTCTACTGGCTCGAACCGGGCGCTACAAGCATGGGGTCGGCGCCCGATAACGATATCGTGCTGTCGGCATTGCCGGCCGCTCCGTACCTTGGCGACTTTGTATGGGAGAACGGGATCGTTGAGTTCAGGGCAAATCCCGACGCGCAGGTCTTCAGCAACGGCGAGCAGGTCAAGCAGTTGCGCCTGGTTCACGACGAGGAAGGCGATCCCACGGTTCTGACGCACGGTTCGCTTTCCTGGCATGCGATCGGCCGCCTGGACCGGATGGGCGTGCGATTGCGCGACCTGAACCACCCGGCGGTGAGCTCTTTCCCCGGAATACCGGCCTATCCCACGGATCCCGACTGGCGCGTGGAGGCGCGATTCGAGCCCTACGCGCGGCCCGAGGAGCGCATCCTGACTACGGTGGTGGAAGGGCTGGGCTGGAAGCCCACGGCCCCGGGCGTACTGGCATTCGAGCTTGACGGCGAGCCGCTTTCACTGGAGGCCTATGCCGCCGGCCCCGGTTTTCTGCTGATTTTTGCCGACCTGACCACGGGGAAGACGACCTATCCGGCGGGTCGCTACCTGTATGCCTTTGCGTCCCGCCGCGCCGGGGGAACCGTGACACTGGATTTCAACAAGGCCATAAACCCGCCCTGCGCCTTCACCGACTTTGCGACCTGTCCGCTGCCCCAGCGGCGGAACCGCCTGCCGGTGGCCATCGAAGCCGGCGAGCAGTACGCCAAAGCCAAACATTGATGCGCTTGACCCGGATGTACTAGGGTTCGATTCTCCTGGGCGCCAGGCTGGAAAAAGTGATTTCTTCTCACCCGGAGAGGACCCGGGAGCGGATTCGGTTGCTGCAGGCGTACGTACGCGAACACCTGCTCTCCGGGAACGGCCGGTTCACTTGCGGCAGCTATTCGGAGTGCCGGGCGAGCCGGAGCGCGTTTCCGTTCCATCCGGGGCAGATGAGCCACGTAGGCAGGCATTACGATCTCGAGGTCGATGGGCGTGCCATGCGCATTGTGGTGCTGGGGCAGGAATACGGGCAGGCGCGCGAGTGCGTCGATCTGGCGGGCCGCTCCGAAATGCTCGCCCGTTCCGCGGCCGCGGGCTTCCGGGGCCGCAATCCGCACATGAAGGGGGTCACCTCGACGCTGCGACTGCTGCTGGGGCGGGAGCTCGGCGACGACGAGGAGGGCGAACGCCTGCTCGACGGACATGTCTTCGATGGCTGCGCCCAGGTGAATTACCTGCTGTGCACGGCGTTGACGGCGCCCAGAAGCAAGGACGCGCACGGAGGGGGGCGGGGTCATTCAAGCGTCGCGATGCAGCGCAACTGCGCCCCACATTTTCTGCGCACGATGGAAATCCTCCAGCCGACGGTGATCGTGGTCCACGGCCTGGGGCTCAGGCGCTGGATGGCCCATGCACTGCCGCTGCCGCCGGCGGGCGACACTTGGGAAACCGTCCGGATCGCCGGCAAGCTGGTGGATCTGCTGACATTCACGCATCCCTCCGCGGGCGGTCATTCGGGTTGGTGGGGGACAACGCCGCGAACCCGCTATCTGCGCGAGACGGTGGCGCCCGCGATCAGCGCTTTTCTGGGGCGGACCTAAAGCGGTTCAGGGTTTCGGCACGCCGCCGGCGAGCACCTCGCGAAACATTTCGGCATCGACATTGCCGCCGGACAGGATCACGGCGACGCGCTTGCCCTTCATGCGCTCCCGTTCCCGCATCAGCGCGGCGAAGGCGGCGGCGCCCGCCCCCTCGGCCACATTGTGCGTGTTGCTGTACAGGACCCGCATGGCCTCGGCGATGTCTTCCTCGGCGACTTCGACGACCCGGGCGGCGCCGCGGCGCACGATTTCAAGCGGCTCGGTCATCGGCACCCGGCAGGCCATGCCGTCTGCGAAAGTGTCGGCGGAATCGGTCGCAACGACTTCGCCGGCCTCGAAGCTGCGGGCCATTGCGGGGGCGCGCTCCGCCACCACGCCGACGATATCGGTCTTCAGCCGCAGCAGGTCCCGCGTGTGTATGAGCCCGCAGATGCCGGAACCCATCCCGATCGGTACGTATACCGCGTCGAGATCGGCGACCGCTTCGAACAGCTCCGCAGCATAGGTCGCCACGCCGCGCGCCAGGGCCGGATGAAACGGCGGCAGGAACAGGGCGCCCTCGGCTTCGACGCGCCGCGCCGCTTCCTGGCGCGCCTCTTCGTAGTCGTTGCCGAATTCGACCAGTTCCGCGCCCCAGCCGACCATCGCGGCGTTCTTCTCCGCGCTGTTGCCCTTCGGCGCCAGAACGGTGACCGAAACGCCGTGAGGGACGGCGGCGAACGGGATGCTTTGGCCGTGGTTGCCGCGCGTGGCCGTAATGATCTTCTTCGGCAATTCGCCGGCGCGCTCAAGTTCGTCCAGCAGCACGAGGCCGCCGCGCACCTTGAAGGCGCCGGTGGGCGTGTGGTTCTCGTGCTTGACCCACACTTCGCAGCCGGCGAGGCGGCGCAGGCCGGGCCACCGGTACTGCGGCGTGGGGGGCATGACCCGGGCGACTACGCGCCGGGCCTGCTCAAGTCCGTTAGAGTCAAACATGGTCGGCTGCGCCGGCGCAATATAACAGAGCGATGAGAGGCAGGAATCGGTGAAGTCCCGGCTTTGCATTCAGGAACCGGCACTCGTTGCCGGGCTGTGCGCAGGTCTGGTCGGCGCGCTCTTCCTCGTTTCCGCGGCCGCGGCCCGGGAGGCAGTCGATGATGACGAGGACAAGGACGTCGTGGAGCTGGGCCGTCATGTGGTCACCGGCTCGCGGATCCGGCGGATCGATGTGGAAGAGGCGCGTCCGGTCGTGGTGATTACGCGCGGGGACATCGAGTTAAGCGGGCGGGAATCGGTGGCCGACGTGCTCAGAAACAACCCGGTCAACAGCCATGGGTCGTCGCGCGAGCGTTCGGGCAACGCCTGGATCGGCCAGGCCACCATCAATCTTCACGGAATCGGCGCGAACCGCACCCTGGTGCTGCTCGACGGGCGCCGGATGCCGCGATCGCCGGTCACGGCCAACCAGGCTGTTGACCTCAACATCATTCCGCTCGCGGCCGTGGAACGCGTCGAAATCCTCACCGACAGCGCCTCCGCCATCTACGGCTCCGACGCGATCGGCGGCGTGGTGAACATCATCCTGCGCAAGGACTACGAAGGCATGGAAATCCAGACTTCGACCGACCGGCCCACGCGCGAGGGCGCCGACGCGGAATCGGGGATGCTGACGCTGGGCGGCGCCACCGATCGCGGGCGTTTCCTGTTCAGCGCCGATTTCCGCAACAAGCAGCACATCGCCTCGGCGGACCGGTTCTACACGCTCGGCACCACGGGCTCCGAAACGGGTCCAGCCGCCTATCCGAATGCGCCGTTTCCGGCCACCTGGTACGCCTGGGAGAACGCCGACAACGTAAGTTCCTGGGGCAACACCATCTGGCCCCATCACCTGGCCGCGCCCAATTGCGGGCAGGCCCTGGATCCGGCCACGGGACA
This sequence comes from uncultured Gammaproteobacteria bacterium, assembly GCA_964392625.1. Taxonomy (GTDB): domain Bacteria; phylum Pseudomonadota; class Gammaproteobacteria; order Steroidobacterales; family Foliamicaceae; genus Foliamicus. The sequence goes on from CAYMQG010000010.1 coordinate 8,436, forward strand.
GCGGCTGCTGGCCGGACCCTACGTGTCCGCCAACGGCGAGGAGCATTGCGGATTCCACTACGCGAGTTCGGCTTGGGAAACGACCGACCTCAATCGGGCGAGCGTCTTTCTGCATGCCGATTACGAACTGGCGCCGGACCACGCGCTACGCGTGCAGTCGCTGTTCAGCAGGCAGGACGTGCACGGCCGCTTTGCGCCCCCGCCGGGCGACATTCGGATGAACGACGCAGCGGTTGCCGGGCTCAAGCGCGGATTTGATTTCGACGTGCCGTATCCCGAATTGCTTCCGTACACGCTCCGGCACCGCTTTGCCGGCATGGGCAACCGCGATTTCGAGGCTGTGCTCACGCTGGCCGAAAACGCGCTCCTGGCCTATGGAAGCGCAGGTATCTTCGACTACGAGCTGGAAGCCCGGCACACCCGTTACGACGGCCGCGAGGACAGCTGCTGCTTTCCCAAGGCGTTTACGACCCTGGAGTACGTCTCGCAAGGCCTCTATAACCCGTTTGATCCCCTGCATCCGGGCAACGCCGGCGCCCTGGCCGCGATTGCCGCGGATTCCACCCGCGATTCCCGCGCCGATTTCCGCTCCTACAGCGGCAACGTGAGTTTCGACCTGTTCCGGGCGCCCGGCGGCCGTCTGGGCTGGGCCTTCGGGTTCGATTACTTCGACGAGCAGTACCGCGATATCTATGATCCCCTGAGCGCGGGCGGCGACCTGCTCGGGCGCGCCGGCGTCAGCGGCCGGGGCGAGCGCCGTATCCGGGCGCTGTTCGGCGAAATGCTGGCGCCCCTGCTGCCCAACCTGGAGTTGAGCGCCGCCTTGCGCTGGGACCAGTATGACGATTCCGCCGGAAGTGAACTGAGTTCCTACCTGTCGGCGCGCTACCAGCCCATCGACTGGCTGTTGCTGCGCGCTTCCTGGGCCGAGGGCTTCCGCGCCGGCAGCATGAACAACCTGTATGACGGCGCTGCACTCTGGCTGCAGACGGGCTTCGACCTGGTGAAATGCCGTCGCGACGGCATCGCCCCGTCGGAATGCATCGAAGGGGAAATTCCCACCTACACCGGCGGCAACCCGACGCTCAGGCCGGAACTGTCCGACAGCTACAACCTCGGCGTGGTGGTGGCCTGGAAATCGCTGACGGCCCGCGCCGATTACTGGAATGTTGACCTTGAGAACGGTATCGGACTGCCGCCGCTACAGGGACTGATCGGCCTGGAGTTCGAGGGGCAATGCCTGGACACCGGGCAAATCGAGAACACGCGCTACTCGGCGACACCGGCCGCGATCGTCCGGTGCGGCAGCGGCAGCCTGCTCAAGCGCGACCCCGCCACCGGCGCTCTGCTGGAGGCCGACGTGTTCTGGGACAACACCTTCCGGGCCCAGTTCCGCGGCGTTGATCTGCAACTGATCTACGATCTGCCGACCGCAAGGCTGGGCGACTTCCGGTTTCAGGTCCACGCGGGGACCATACTCCGGCTTCGGACCCGCTCCCGCACCGCGCTGGAATGGAGTTCGGGCCTGGGCGCCGTCGCCGGGGCCGCCGCGGCCGCCGGCGCCCGGCCCTCGGACCGCAGTTCCGCGGCCATTACCTGGAGCTACGGCAACCACACCGTTTCCGGCCATTTCCACTATGTGGGCGGATTCGGCCTGCCGGAGGCCGAGTTCTCGATCGCGGCTCACACGGAGTTAGACCTGTTCTATCAATGGGCCGCACCCTGGGCCGGGCGCATCACCGTGGGCGTGAAGAACCTCACCGACGAGGACCCGGAACTCGGCTCGTTCCGTACTCCGCTGCCGCAGGCCTACAACCTCTACAGCCTCGACGGCCGCATTCTCTACGCCGGCTACCGTCAGGCGTTCTGATCCAAAGCTGAAGGGTGACGTCCGGAGGAGCGGGCGCTCCGAGCCTCGCCCGGCCGGCTTTCGATCGTCGATGTCAGCTTTCGATTGCGTCCGCGCCGAATCGCTCCACTGCCATTAGCGTCTCGGCCACGTCTTCCCACCCGGTGTTGTGGTTGATGATGCACAGGCGAAGCGCGAATTTGCCGCTGGGCGACGCCGACGAAATGAAAGCGCGGTCGTCCCAGAACATTCGCGCCAGCACTTTCGCGTTGATCTTGTCCCGCGTTTCTTCATCCATGCCCGCGTCCTTCGGGTTGACGCGGAAACACACCACGCCCAGCGACGCGGGGCTGACCAGTTCCAGTATTGAACTGGCCTCGACGTAGTCCTGCGCCTTCAGCGCAAGCCGCATCCCGTTGGCGACTGCATTCCGGAACGCCGCCATCCCGAAGGTCTGAATCGACATCCACACCTTCAGGGCACGGAACGAGCGGCTGAGCTGAAGCCCACGATCGGCCAGGTTCGGATGATTGGCGCCCCAGACGGTGTCCTGCAGCACGTCGTGGCGCACGCCGAAAGCCTTTTCGAGCATCGCGGGGTCCTTGACCAGCAGGCAGCCGGCCTCGTACGGCTGAAACAGCCACTTGTGCGCGTCCAGCCCCACCGAGTCGGCGCGCTCGATCCCGCGCAGCAACGCCTTGCCCTCATCGCACACGACCGCGAAACCGCCGTAGGCCGCGTCCACGTGCAGCCAGATGCCCTCGGCTTCGCAATAGTCGGCCATTTCCGGCAACGGGTCGATGGCGCCGGTGCTGGAGGCGCCGGCATTGGCGCATACCGCCACCGGCGCATAGCCGGCCGCGCGGTCCTCGGCCACCTGGCTTGCAAGCGCCGTCATGTCGAGGCGGAACCGATCATCGCTGGGAACAACGCGCACGCACTCGCGCCGGATGCCGGCGATGATCGCGGCCCGATAGAACGCCGTGTGGCTTTGATCGCTCATGTAGACGGTGGCGTGTTCCGGATGGCCGGCCGCTTCGCGCGCCGCCACGAAGGCATCCAGGCTGGCGGCAGAGCCGCCGCTGGTGAACAGGCCTCCCGCGCCCTCGGGATAGCCCAGCCATCGGCGGAACCATTCGATCACCACCAGTTCAAGCTGGCTGGGGCCGCTGGCCACAAGCCAGGAACAGGCATTGACGTTGTAGCCGGCGGCGATGAAATCGGCCAGCACGCCAGGCCAGGTGGGGGCCGAGGGTATGAATCCGAACGAGCGCGGGTGATCGAGCCTCAAGGTGTACGGAAGAATCTCGCGCACGGCGCGCTCGATCACCTCATTACCCGGCCGACCCTCTTCGGGCGGGTCCTCCATCAGAGTCGCCAGCAGCCCTTCCCGGAATTCCCCGTCCCAGGCGCCCTCGCCCGGCAGGTTGTGAATCCTGCCAACAAGCAACTCCGCGGCCTGGCGCGCCAGGTCCAGCATGACGTCGGGCGCCATCTGCAGGCCGTTGTCAGGACTTTTCGACACCTAATGGGACCATCTGATTCGCAGGAACATGGCGGCTGCGGCAGCTACGAAGAGTGGAATGGCGAATATAAAGTAGAGGTCGGGGCCTGTCCAACCGGCGTCGAGCAGCAACCCGGCGACGGTCGGCGCGGCGACACCGCCCCACCTGCCCAGCCCGATCGCCACGCCCGTGCCCGTAGTCCGCACTTCCGTCGGATAGAGCTGCGGTACGGCGGCGTAGGCGCCCATAATGCAGCCGGTGCCGAAAACGCCTACGAGAAAGGCCAGAACGAGGGCCGCGGACAGCGTGCCGTAATACAGTCCGAAAGCGATCAGCAAGCCGCCGCCCAGCAGCGCGTAGCCCGCCTGCAACCAGTTGAGCCGGACTCGGGAGGCCAACAGCCCCAGAGCGATGCCGCCGACGATTGCGCCGGCGTTGAGGATGATGCCCCCGGACAGCCCGACTTCTTCGGAAAGACCCGCGTCGATCAGCAGTTTGGGCGTCCAGGACATGAAGAAATAGAACACCAGCAGCGTGCAGAAAAAGCACACCCAGATCAGGAGCGTATTCCTTGCCCGCCCATGATCGAACAGGCTGCTCAGCTTCGCCCGCTGCGGCCGCCTTTGCCCGCCGGACCCCAGTTCTTCCACCGGCGCCTTACCCATTCGCTTGAGCAGGCGGTTGACTTTTTCGATTGCGTTGGGTGGCCGGCTCGTAATGAGGTAGTCAAGCGATTCGGGCAGGGCAGCCCAGGCCACCGGAATCATCAGGCCGGAAAGGACCCCGCCGAATACGAATGCCCAGCGCCAGCCGTATCCGAGGATGATCGGAACCGCTACCAGGCCCCATAGCAAGGCGCCGGCGGGGAAGCCGGCCTGCAGGATTATCAGTGCGAGTGTCCGGCGGCGCCTGGAGGAATACTCGGATACAACTACCGTCAGGCTGGCCAGCATGGCGCCGATCCCGATGCCGGTAAAGAAGCGCAGCGCAATCAATTGCGTGTGGTTCGCCGCCAGCGCCGAGGCAAGCATGCCCACCGTGACGGCGGCAAGAGACCAGAGCGTCATCTGCCGCCTTCCGAAGACATCCGCCAGGGGAGCCAGGAAAAGTGAGCCCAGCGCCATGCCGACCAGACTGGAAGAGAGCAGCAGGCCCGTCACCGTGTCGCTGATCGCCCAGTCCGCCGCCACGAAGGGCGCCGCGAACGACATGACCAGAACGTCGTAGCCGTCCAGCATGTTGATCGCAAGGCACACGGTGACCGCCAGCACCTGGAAGCCGCTCATGGGCGTGTTGTCGATCTGGTCCTGGACGGATTTCATTGCTGTTCCGGGAGTTATGTGCGGTCTGGCGCCAGCCGCACCTCAGCCAGCGCTTCGACGCCGCCCCGCGAAGGCGCCCAGGAGATTACGGTTGCTGCGCCGTGCTCCGGAAGCTCCACGCGTTCGCCGGCTTGCACAGCCGAACCTCCTGCAATCCGCACGCGCTGCATCCTGCGCTTGGGCCTGCCCCGGTGCTCCATGCGCGCGATGATTTCCTGGCCGACGTAACAGCCCTTGGTAAAGCTGACCGCGCCGGAAAGATCGAGGTTCAGCGAGTGCGCAAGGAACTTGCCGCTGGTGTCGGAGTCCACCCAGGGGATTTCCGCCTCGATGTCCGCAAGTCTCCAGCACTCCGGCGTCCAACCGGAATCGTTGCCGGCGGCAAGTTCGGCTGGCGGTTCGCCCAGCACCAGCGCCCGTGAATCGCGGCCGGGCAATCGCACGGCGCAAAACTCGGGTGCGCCAATGGACCGCCAGGCCTCGTCCGGGAGGGAGGGCGTCTCGTCTTCCGCATGAGCGCGGGCGCGCTTGCTTGCAGGGGGTGCGCAGCCGAATACGGGTTCCCGGGCCAGTTCAATTCGAACCTTGGCCCGAAGGACATAGCGGCCAAGGCCCTCGGCGCACGTTTCGGCCATCGCGGCCGGCAGTATCAGGAAGATCGAGTCCTGCCAGTCGACTGCCACCATCAGGCACAGCACTCGGCCCTGGCGGTTGCACCAGGCCGCCGGAGCCGCCTGCGAAGGCGTGACTCTGCCCATGTCCTGGCTGAGCTGCCCCTGCAGGAAATCCACGCGGTCTTCGCCGCCGACCCGCAACGCGGCAAAGTCTTCGAGGCGAAACAGTCCGGCCCCCGGTTGAGTTCTAGCGTCGGAATTCAACATGTTCCCCGTTCCAAGGGGGCGAAGGCGTCTCGCCTTCGCGGAGGGCGGGACGCCCTCTCTCCCAGGTTTCCCGCGGCGTGATGCGGGCTACAATTGCACACCCTCAAGACCAGCCTCCCCCAAAGAATCAGTCGATGCCTTCTGCCGCCAACCGGCCGCTTTCGCCGCACCTGTCGGTATATCGCTGGCAGTACACCATGGCTCTTTCTATTCTGCACCGCTTCACCGGCGTTGTGCTTTCCATCGGCTCGGCGGCGTTGGTCGGATGCATTCTGGCGCTCGCGTCGGGACCGCAATGGGGCGGCAATCTGGAAGGCCTTTTCCGCCTGCCCATCGTGCGCCTCGCGGCGTTGGGCTGGACGTACTGCCTCTTCTATCACTTCGCCAACGGCGTGCGGCACCTGGTCTGGGACATCGGCCGCGGATTCGAGCCGAAACACGCCCGGCTTTCCGGCTGGTTCGTGTTCCTGGCTTCGCTGGCCGCTACCGGAGCGTACTGGTGGTGGGGGCCCTTCGGAGGGCGGATACTGTGAGTTTGCGCACTCCACTGGGCCACGCCGAAGGACTCGGATCGGCCGGTCACGGCACCGGACACTGGTGGGCGCAAAGGATCAGCGCCGTGGCGCTCGTTCCTCTGGCGCCGTGGTTCCTGTGGCGGCTGGCGTCGCTGCCGACACTGTTGTACGAAGACCTCCTGAACTGCTTCCAGGGACTGGGCGACGCTACGCTGCTGACCGGCTTCCTGCTGGCGCTTCTGTATCACTCCGAACTCGGCATCCGCGTGGTGCTTGAGGATTATGTGGGTGGCGGATTGCGGGTGGCCGGACTGATCGTTTCCCGGCTGGCGCATATCGTCCTGGCGCTGGCCGGCCTGCTGGCGGTCGCGCGCATCGTGACCCAGGTCTGAACGGCGGGGCGCGCAGGAATGCCGGGCGATTACACCGTGATCGATCACACTTTCGACGTGGTCGTCGTCGGCGCCGGCGGCGCCGGCTTGCGCGCCACCTTCGGCCTGGCCGAGGCTGGGCTGGACACCGCCTGCATCACCAAGGTCTTTCCCACCCGCAGCCACACCGTGGCGGCCCAGGGCGGCATCAGCGCGGCGCTGGGCAACATGGGCGAGGACGACTGGCGCTGGCACATGTACGACACGGTCAAGGGGTCGGACTGGCTGGGCGACCAGGACGCGATCGAGTACATGTGCAAGGAAGCGGCGCGCGCCGTGATCGAGCTGGAGCACTACGGACTGCCGTTCTCGCGCACCGAGGACGGGCGCATCTACCAGCGCGCCTTCGGCGGAATGACCACGCATTACGGCGAAGGCCAGGCGGTGCGCACCTGCGCGGCCGCCGACCGCACCGGCCACGCGATGCTGCACACGCTGTATCAGCAATCGCTGCGCCACGAAGCCCAGTTCTTCATCGAGTATTTCGCCATCGACCTCATCATGGTCGACGGCGTGTGCCGGGGCGTCGTGGCGATCGACCTGGAGACGGGTCATCTGCACCGATTCAACGCCCACCGCGTGATCCTGGCCACCGGCGGTTACGGCCGGGCGTACTACTCCTGCACTTCCGCGCACACCTGCACCGGGGACGGCAACGGGATGGTGCTACGCGCCGGACTTCCGTTGATGGACATGGAGTTCGTGCAGTTCCATCCCACCGGGATCCTGGGCGCCGGCTGCCTGATTTCGGAGGGCGTGCGCGGCGAGGGCGGCTACCTGACCAACTCCGAGGACGAGCGTTTCATGGAGCGCTACGCGCCGTCTGCGAAGGACCTCGCCTCGCGCGACGTGGTCAGCCGCGCCATCACGATCGAATTGCGCGAGGGCCGGGGACTGGGCCCGCGCAAGGACTACGTGCACCTGAACATCATGCACCTCGATCCGGAGGTGATCGCCGAGAGGCTGCCCGGCATCGCCGAAACCGCCAGGGTGTTCGCCGACGTGGACGTGACCAAAGAGCCGATGCCGGTGGTGCCGACGGTGCACTACAACATGGGCGGCATACCCACCAACTATCACGGCGAGGCTCTGAAGGACAGGGACAACATCGCGCCGGGATTGCTGGCGGTGGGCGAGGCGGCCTGCGTGTCGGTGCACGGCGCCAACCGCCTGGGCTCCAACTCGCTGCTGGACCTGGTGGTGTTCGGGCGCGCGGCCGCACGACGCTGCGCCGAAACGTTGCGGGGCGAGGGGCCGCCGCCGCCGCTGCCGGCCGGCGCAGGCGACGAGTCGATCGCCCATGTGGACCGCATCCGCCACGCCGACGGTTCGCGTCCCACCGCGGAGATCCGCGTGGAGATGCAGCGCCTGATGCAGGACCACGCGGCCGTTTTCCGCACCGGCGAAGTGCTGGAAGAAGGCGTGGCCGGGCTCCGCGATACGCTGAAGAGCTTTTCCGACGTCAAGACCGCCGACCGCTCGCTGATCTGGAACACCGACCTTATCGAGACGCTGGAACTTGAAAACCTGCTGGGTCAGGCGATGGCGACTCTCGCGTCAGCCGCCGCCCGCGAGGAGAGCCGCGGCGCACACGCCCGCGAGGACTTCCCGGACCGCGACGACGACAACTGGCTCAAGCACACCCTCTCCTGGGTCGACGGGAATGGCGAGGCGCGCCTGGACTATCGCCCGGTGCAGCTTGAGACCATGACCGACGAGGTGGAAACCGTCCCGCTCAAGCAGCGCGTCTACTGAAATCCGGGGGCGAGGGCGTCCCGCCCTGTGCGAACCGGGACCGCCAGGCTTTTTCGCGATGAAACTCTTTCCGAACCCTGACGAATTCGCTGAGCGCTACGAGGCCGGCGATAGCCAGGTCGTGTGGACGACGCTGGTGGCCGATCTCGATACGCCGGTTTCGGTATTGCTGAAACTGGCCGGGGAATCGCCAAACAGCTTCCTGCTGGAGTCGGTGGAGGGCGGCGAGGTGCGCGGGCGCTACTCGATCATCGGGATGAAGCCCGACCTCATCTGGCGCTGCCGCGGGAACCGGGCCGAGGTCAACCGCAGCGCGCTGACGCGCGCCGACGCCTT
>CAYMQG010000011.1:0-49426 GCA_964392625.1 uncultured Gammaproteobacteria bacterium
CGCCGCGCCGTCCGCAAGCCGCCAGGAGTTCCCGTCGCGCTGGCCGAGGAATCCGAGGGTTTGCGCCTTGATCCGCAGACGGTCGAGGCGGGGGTGCGCCGGATGTTCTCAGACCCGGCCCTGGGGCGCTATTTCATGGCCGTTTCGTCGACCGGCGAACGGCTGGGGCAGTTGATGATCACGACCGAGTGGAGCGATTGGCGGAACTGCATGATCTGGTGGCTGCAGAGCGTATATACCGCGCGGGAACACCGGGGCAGCGGCGTGTTCCGGGCGCTCTGCGAACACGTCCTCGGCGAAGCCGGCGAGACGGAGTGCCGGGTGCGCCTGTACGTGGAGCGCGACAACAGCCGCGCGATCGCGGCCTACCGGGCCCTGGGATTCGACCACTGCGGGTACGACGTCATGGAACACGGCGCGTGACCGTAAGTTTCCCTTCATGGCGCCGCGTAGCGACCCTGGTCAGAAGCGTTGCGGGGTTCAAGGCCGTGTGGCTGTGCACGGTGCTGGGCGCCGCGGCCGGCGATGTGTGGCTCGGCCCGCTGGCGCTGCTGGCCTTCGCCGGAGTGCAGACATTGCTTTCGAAGAATCGCAGAAGGGAGCTGCTGGTCCTTGCGAGCGGACTCGCAATGGGTCTGGTCATGGAGACCGTCGTGGTGCGGGCGGAATGGGTCAGCTATGCGCCCGGCTGGCCCGATTCGATCCTGGCCCCGGCCTGGATTCTGGCCTTGTGGGGCGCGTTTTCGCTGATGAGCATCGACGGCCTGGCCTGGCTGCGCGGAAGACGCGTGCTGGCCGCCGTCCTGGGCGCCACCGGGGCGCCGTTTGCGTACTTCTCGGGAATTGTCCTCGGCGCCGGATCGGAAGCCGGGGTCGCCTTCTATCTGACCGTGGGTTTGTTCTACGCGGCGGCGACGCCGCTGCTGGTGGAATTGGGAGGCGCTTTAGAGGGCGGCGGGGCCGCCCCCGGGGGGAGGAAGATGCCGGGGGCGACCTGACCTTGTTCCCGGGATTGGGGGGGAGGTCTCTTGGGAGGGGAGAACCGGAAACAAGGCGCCGCTTGTTTGGTTGGTGGTCTAGCTGCCCAGGATGGACGAGAAAGCGGCCAGCGGGCTGATAAACGCGACCGCGAACAATACGGCCTCACCGATGACGCCCAGGTTGCCGGCGCCAGTTCTTGAAATCAATGTCATGTCTCTTGCTCCTTCGCATCTCTTCTTGATGCACTGCACAAGATACGGTCGAAGTCGCTTTTTTCTTCTCGCCACGGTAACGATTCGTAACATTTTGTAACGCGGATCGAATTTCCCCCAAAATCGGCAAAACCACCCATAAAATCCCAAGCCATGCCGGCTCGCATCTTCCTGATCGACGACGACGCAAAGCTCGCCATGCTTTTGCGGGCCTATTTCAGTCGATTCGATCTGGAACTCGAGTCCGCGCTGGAAGGCGACACCGGGCTCAGGAAAATGGCTTCCTTCGAGCCGGACCTGGTGATTCTCGACGTGATGCTGCCGGGGCGCGATGGCTTCGAACTGTGCCGCGAGATCCGCAAGACCAGCAGCGTGCCGATCATAATGCTCACCGCGCGCGGCGATGTCACCGACCGCGTCGTGGGTCTGGAGGTGGGGGCCGACGATTACGTGCCCAAGCCGTTCGAGCCGCGCGAACTGGTCGCCCGGATTCAGACCATTCTGCGGCGCGTCCAGCGTTCGTCAACGATGTCGGGGGTGGCGGAACATGGTCCCCTGCGGCTCGATTTCGATCGCCGCGAAGCGCACCTGAACGGCGACCTGCTCGATCTCACGGCGATGGAATTCAACCTCCTGCAACTGCTTTCCGGCGAGCCGGGGCGCGTCTATAACCGCGACGAAATACTCTCGGAACTGCGCGGCATCGAGCCGAACATATTTTCGCGTTCGGTGGACATCAATATCAGCCGGCTGCGCCAGAAACTGGATGACGATCCGTCCAATCCACGCTTCATTCGGACGATACGCGGCGCCGGCTACGTCTTTCTGAAGGGACAGACCGAAACATGAGAAACCCATTCGCCCGCGCCTTGAAATGGCTGGCGCGCAAGCCGGTCAATGCCTGGCGCTCGCTTCCCGTTCGCCTGATACTGATCTTCTTCGCGAGTCTGATCGTCATGGTGGCGGGCGTATCGGTCCTCGTCGTGATTTTCAAGCCCTACGAGAGTCCGGAGAACATGACCGCACTGCGTGTTCTTGGTTATCCCACGATTGCGGTGGTTTTCGGCGGCTGCTACCTGGCGGTGCGGCGGCTGTTCTATCCCCTGGAAGACATCCGCGTCGGCGCGCGGCGGATCCGGGAAGGGCAACTCGACTACCGGATCCCTATTCGCCGCCAGGACGAGCTGGGAAGGCTGTCGGAGCGGATCAACCTGATGGCGGACGAGGTCCAGCGGATGCTGGACGGCCAGCGCCAGTTGTTGCTGTCGCTGAGCCACGAGTTGCGCACGCCGCTCACGCGCGCCCGTCTGGCACTGGAGTTCATTCATGACAGGGAGGTGCGCTCGCACCTGGAATACGACCTGTCGAGCATGGAACGCATGATCACGGAATTGCTGGAGGGCGAACGCCTGAATACGCGGGGCAGGCAGATGTCGCGCTCGCGGGTCAACCTCAACAAGCTGATGGCCGAAGTCATGCGCGGCGACTTCCCCAATGACCGCCACCGCGTGTCCCTCAGCGTGCCGCCGGCTCCCGCTCACCTCCGCGTCAATGCCTCCCGGCTGCGTATGCTGGTGCGCAACCTGGTGGAGAACGCACTGCGCTACAACCCCAGGGACGGCAAGCCGGTTGAGGTGAGCCTGCGTGTTGAGGACAACATCGCAGTAATCCGCGTTCAGGACAATGGGCCCGGCATCGATCCCGAGCACCTTGAGCGGGTTACAAGCGCCTTCTACAGGGCGGACCCGTCCCGCGGCGCGGGAACCGGACTCCATGGCCTGGGCCTGTACCTGTGCCGCGTGATCGCCGAGGCGCACGGCGGAGAAGTTGAAGTGGCCAGCCCTCCCGGAAGCGGCGCCTGCATCACTGCCCGCATACCGGGCGAACCGCCGGACTGATACGGTTTTGCATTGGCCCCCACTTATGCATAATTGACCGGTTATCGGTCTGCATGGCCGATCGGGAGGACATTCAATGAGATTCAGACTTGCCGTTTTTTCCATACTGGCAGCCGGCGTTATCGTTGCCCCGCGTCCCGTGATAGCGCAGCAGGGCGCGCTCGAAGAGATCATCGTCACCGCGCGCAAGCGCGAGGAGTCCGTCCAGGACATTCCCATCGCGGTCAGCGCCTTCACGGCCGACGACATCCGCGAACTGGGCATTTTGAGCGTGGATGACATCGCTCTCTATACGCCGGGCTTTTCTTTCCAGTCGGGCTTTGGGCGCAACGCGGGCATCGATCGCCCCGCCGTGCGCGGCCAGACCACCATCGTGAACGGCATCGCCAACGTAAAGGCCGTTTCCACCTTCGTGGATGGCGTGTACGTGGGCGGCCTGGTGTCGTCGGTAGACCTGGCCAACATCGAGCGCGTGGAAATCATCAAGGGCCCACAGTCGGCGCAGTACGGCCGGGGCACCTACGCCGGCGCCATCAACTATGTCACCAGGCGCCCGACCGACGAGTTTGCCGGCGAGGTTTCCCTGGGCGCCGCCGAGCACGAGTCTTACGACCTGAGCGCCTGGGCAAGCGGTCCGCTGGTCGCCGACCGGGCCTATTTCCGCGTTTCCGCCAGCTATCGCCAGTACGGCGGCGAATACGTCAACACGGTAACGAACGAAGAAATCGGCGATCAGGAAACCATGAACGTGGCGGCCAAGCTGTTTCTGACACCCAGCGATAATTTCGAGGCCACCCTGGCGTTGGCCTACCAGGAAACGGACGACGGCCACCCCGCCCTCGCGCTGCAGGGCCGCGAACACAACAACTGCTGCTTCCGTGGGCCGCCGTCGGGCACACCCGACATCAGCGGAGTGACCGGCCCCCGGGCCCGCGAGTACTACATCGGCGAGGCGCAGCGCAACCTGCCGGTGGCGCTACTGACAGAAGAACTGGACTCGGTCGGCGGGGCGGGCAATCGCCTGGAGCGTTTTTCGGCTTCCCTCACCATGCACTATGACCTGAACAACGACTGGCGGCTGTCCAGCCTGAGCGGGAGCATCTCCGACGAAACCGAGAGCTTCATTGACGGCACCTACGCCGGCTACGACTTCGGCGTTGCCTGGGCGAATGGCTATCCGCCGTTTCTGCGCCCCAGCCTCGGCCGGCTTTTCTGCGTGACCATCGGCTTCTGCGGAAACTTCCAGCGCATGCTCGGCGGCGAACAGACCGACTTCTCCCAGGAGCTGCGGCTGTCCTCGCCGGCGGACAGGCCCCTGAGGGCCACGCTGGGCTTGTACTACTACAAGGGCAAGAAGCACGAAGACATGGACTCCAAGGTCCTGACCAAACAGTCGGAATCGCTCGGCTTCGGCCTGGTGGCCGGCACGGTCCTGCCCAATTCCACCTTCGATAACGACGACGTGACCAACACGGCGGTGTTCGGCGGCCTGGAATGGGACATCAACGACAAATGGGCGGCGACCGTGGAGGCCCGCTGGGCGCAGGACGACATTACCGTTCGCGTCTACAACACGCGCGACATCAACATGCTCAACAGCGAGCACAAGGACAAGTTCGACTCCATCAATCCCCGTGTCACGCTGAGCTATCGTCCGGACGACAACACCAACCTCTACCTCAACATCTCCAAGGGCTCCAAGCCGGGCGATTTCAACACCCAGGTACCGGTCGGTCCGGACGGACAGCCGGACGAATCGTTCCGCGCCGTGGAGGAGGAAGTCGCGTGGAACTACGAGGCGGGCTACAAGGGCCGGTTGCTGGACGGCCGCATGACGCTTAACGTGGCGGCCTACCGCACTGAGGTGACCGACCAGCAGTTCACGACCGTGATCGAGACACCCACGGGCGGCAGCGTCTCGCTGATCGACAACGTGGGCGAAACCGAGATCAACGGCCTGGAAGTGGAGGTCGAGGCGCTGCTTACCGAGTCGCTTACGGTCAACGCCGGGTACGCCTGGACCAACGCGGAGATCGCCAAGTGGACCAATGTTGACCAGGCCGACCTGAAAGGCGCCAACGGTTCCTTGCTTGACCTGAATCGCCTGGGTTCGGTGGCCGGCCAGAAAGTGCCGCGGATTCCCGAGCACTCGGCATCGGTGGTGGCCCGCTACGAAGGCGCCGAGATGGTCTCCGGCTTTTCCTGGTTCTTGGTGGGCGACGTCGTGTACGAAGGCTCGCGGTTCAGCCAGGTGCATAACCTGATCGAAACAGGCGCGATGACCCGGGTGGGTTTGCGCCTGGGCGCGCGCCGCGACGCGCTGGAAGTGACGCTTTGGGCCAGAAACCTGTTCGACGACGACGCGCCGCTCGACGTCCTGCGCTACATCGACCGGCGTACCGGCGGCCTGCCCAGCCACGCGAGAATCCCCGGATTCGTGCCCGGTCAACTGGGCAATCCGTCCAGCACCCCGCGTGGCTTCGCCATCTCCCTGCCTCGCGGCCGGCAGGTAGGCGTAACCCTCAGGTACGGCTTCTGAACACTCGACTTGTGCATAATTAGCCGGTTATCGGCCTGATTGACCGATAGGGAGGCTATTCAATGAGATTCAGACTTGCCGTTTTTTCCGTGCTCGTTGCGGGCGTGATCGTTGCCCCGCGTCCGGTGATTGCGCAGGAGGGCGCGCTGGAAGAGATCATCGTCACCGCCCGCAAGCGCGAGGAGTCCGTTCAGGACATACCCATCGCGGTCAGCGCCTTCACCGCGAACGATATTCGCGAGTTGGGCCTCAGGTCCGTTGACGATATTGCGCTGTATACGCCCGGGTTCTCGTTCCAGTCCGGCTTCGGGCGGCAACCGTCACTCGATCGTCCTGCCGTTCGCGGGCAGACGACCATCCTGAACGGCATCGCCGGCGTCAAGGCGGTCTCCACCTTTGTGGACGGCATATATGTCGGCGGCCTGGTGTCTTCGGTTGACCTGGCGAACGTGGAACGCGTGGAAATCATCAAGGGGCCGCAGTCGGCCCAGTATGGCCGCGGCACCTACGCCGGCGCGATCAATTACGTCACCCGGCGTCCGACCGAAGAGCTTGCAGGTGAAGTCTCGGTCACAGGGGCGGAACACGAAACCTATGACGTCAACGGATGGCTGAGCGGACCCTTGTCGGAAGGCAAGGCCTATTTCCGCATTTCGGCGGGCTACAACCAGTACGGCGGCGAGCATGTCAATACGCTTACCGGAGACGAAGTGGGCGGGCAGGAAACCACAAACGTATCCGCCAAGCTCTATTTCACGCCGAACGAAGACTTTGAAGCCACTCTTTCGGTCGGTTATCAGAAAGTCGAAGACGACCATTTCGCGATGGCCCTGCAAGGCCGGGAGCACAACAATTGCTGCTTCCGGGGACCGGTCAGCGGGAGTCCCGATATTTCCGGCGCGACAGGCCCGCGGGCCCGCGAATACTACAAGGGCGAAGCCGTGCGCAACCTGCCGGTCGCTCTCCTTACCGAAGAAATCGATGCCGTGGCGGGAGCCGGGAACTTTAACGATCGAATCTCGGCTTCGCTCTCGATGCACTACGACCTGGCCAACGGCTGGCGTGTTTCCAGTCTGACGGGAAGTATCGACGACGAGAACGACAGCAATTTCGACGCGACCTATGGCGGCTACGATTTCGGGACCGCCATCGCGGACGCCTTGCCGCCTTTCCTGCCGCGTTTCATCGGGGTGGGAATATGCCGTTCGCTCTGCGGTTTGTTTACACGCTACGGCGGATATGATCAGACCGACTTCTCGCAGGAGCTCAGGCTGTCCTCGCCCTCCGATCGGGCGTTTCGAGCTGTAGTCGGGCTCTACTACTATCAAGGCACCAAGGACGAGCACACGGACCGCAAGGTGATTCCTTTCTCGGCCGCGAAGTGGGGCATGACGCCGCTTGATGTTTTCCCAAACGGTCCGGTGTCCGATGAGACCGTTGACAACACGGCCGTATTCGCCGCCGTGGAGATGGATTTCAACGAGAAGTGGTCGGGGACGGCGGAAGCCCGGTGGGCAAAGGACGATATTTCCGTGCAGGTCTTTTCGTCGGATGAAAGAACGATGATGACCGGCGACTACGGCGTGGACTTTACGTCCGTCAATCCTCGATTCACCCTGAGCTACAAACCGGATGGAGACACAAATCTTTATGTGAACATCTCCAAGGGATCCAAGCCGGGCAACTTCAATGCGGACGTTCCGCTGGACGCCTCCGGCAATCCCGACGAGTCCTTCCGTTCCGTGGACGAAGAAGTCGCGTGGAATTTCGAAGCCGGCTATAAGGCACGCCTGATGGACGGGCGCCTTGCATTGAATGTCGCCGCCTATCGCACCGAGGTTACCGATCAGCAATTCACGACGGTGATCGAAACGGGCAGAGGCACTACCACCTCGATCATCGACAACGTCGGTGAATCGGAAATCAACGGACTTGAGGTCGAAATGCAGGCACTCGTCAGCGACAAACTGACGCTTAACCTGGGCTATGCCTGGACCAATGCGGAAATCAAGGAATACATCAATATCGACCAGGCCGAACTGCTGGGCGCCAGCGGGTCCCTGGCCGACCTCGCTCGCCTGGGCTCCGCCGCCGGCAAGCAGGTGCCGCGCATTCCGGAGCATATGGCGTCGCTGGTCGCCCGGTACGACGGCGATACGATGGCGTCCGGTTTTTCATGGTTCTGGGTGGGCGACGTCGTCTATGAGGGCTCGCGCTTTTCCCAGATCCACAACCTGATCGAAACCGGTGCGATGACGCGCGTGGGTTTGCGACTGGGCGTGCGCCGGGATGCGCTGGAAATCACGCTTTGGGGCAAGAACCTCTTCGATGACGATGCACCACTGGACATCCTGCGGTATATCGACCGGAGTGCCGGTTCGCTGGCCCCCAGCGCTGCCCTGCCGGGCTATTCGGCGGAGACCCGCAGTGCGAGCACTACACCTCGCGGTTTCGGTGTTTCGCTGCCCCGCGGCCGACAGGTCGGCATAACCCTGAACTACAGCTTCTGACCGCACACTCGAGGGAGGGCATGTCCCTCGCGGCGTGTCGCCCTCCTTCGCGCCGATGTTCCTGTATGCTTGTGCAAACAACGCAGAGCAGATTTGAGCTGGTGAACAAGCGGGGGCTTTGAATGGAACTGGCGAATAAACGGTATTACCCGCCGGGCAGGTACCCGGAAGGCTGGTATCTCGTGGAGATCGCCCGAAACCTGCCCAATGGCGGCCTCCTCCAGAAGGAATGGATGGGCCGGCAGATCGTGGCTTGGCGCGACTCCAACGGAAAGATCTGCGTATCCGAAGCCTACTGCCCGCATCTGGGCGGGCACCTGGGGCCGGAAGGTGGCGGTTGCGTTCGCAACGGACGGTTGGTCTGCCCCTTCCACGGCTTCGAATACGACGCCACCGGCCAGTGCGTGGCCACACCGGATGCGCCGCCGCCAAGAACCGCGCGACTGAACGTGTACGAGACACGCGAAGTCAACGGTCTCGTTCTCGCCTGGTGGAGCCCGGTGGGACGCGAACCGCAGTGGGAGCTCCCCGAGTGGCCGGAAAAGGAATGGCACCGCCTCCACTACGGGAGCGTGCGGCTGCGCGGCCACCCGCAGGAAACTGCGGAAAACTCCGTGGACATCGCCCATTTCCGGTACGTCCATGGCTACGCCGCGGTCAGCCAGGTCGGAGAAGTGCATGTGGACGGCGCCTACCTGCGCAACAGGTTCGTTTTCCGGCGCAACGTAAAGCTGCTTGGTGTGCCGATACTTACCGATGTTGCTGCAACAACGCATGTGTGGGGCCTCGGCTATTCGTTCGTCGAGTTTCATGAGCGAGTCAGCGGGCTGAAGCTCCGTCAGTGGATCCTGTCCACGGCCGTTGACGACACTTATATCAAGCTCGTGGTTGCACTGCAGATCAAGCGTTGGGAGCCGGGGCAGAAATGGCTGGCGACATTGCTGCTTCGGTGTCTTCCGGCCAGTTGGCTGACCCGGTTCTTCGTTTCGCGCGTGAAGCACGACGTGCGCCAGGACGTGGCCATCTGGCAGAGCAAGCGTTACCAGCCGCTCCCCATCCTCAGCCGGTCGGACGGCGAGATCATGACCTACCGGAAGTACTGCGAGCAGTTCTATCCGGATGCCGAAGAAAGCCGCCGCCGTGTGCGCAGCCTCAAGCCTGCCCCGATACGTGCCGCGCGCGGCGCCACCCTTGGCGGTTGACGCCGGCGACGGCACACAGTCCCTGCTGAGGAAATCCACGCGCCATGCTGGCGAAATTGTCCACGTCGTTGAAGAATGCCTACCGCGGCTGGTCCGTCCCCAATCGCGTCGAGTCGTTTGAAGGCTGGCTCGACAGACGGGAAGGCGGGGGCGCCGGCGACCGCAACTATGACCATACCGAGACGGTCAATGACTATTACTCGCTGTGCAGCGAATTCATGCAGTTCGGGTGGAGCGAATCGTTGCACTTTGCGCCCTTGAGGCCGGGCGAAAGCCTTGAAGACTCGATCCTCCGGCATCAGCGGCTTATGATCGCCAAGCTCCGGCTCAAGGAGGGAATGACGGTCATTGACGTGGGGTGCGGAGTCGGCGGCCCGATGCGCCGGGTTGCCCGCGAGTCCGGCGCCAGGGTGGTCTGCCTCAACAACAACGAGCAGCAACTGGAAAAGGCCAAGCGAAGGAACGTTGAAGCCGGTCTGGATCACATGGCGGACTACGTCCACTGCAGCTTCATGGACATGAGCAGGTTCGAGCCCGACTCGTTCGATGCGGGCTATGCGATCGAGTCCACCTGCCATGCGCCGGACAAGCAGGGCGCTTTTGCCGAGATCTTCCGCGTGTTGAAGCCCGGGGCGTTGTTGTGGGGCCAGGAAATGTGCCTGACGAACAAGTTCGATCCCGACAGCGCCCGCCACGCGGTCATCAAGCAGGAACTCATGCGCGGGATCGCGTTGAATGAGATCGCAAGCTTCGCGGAGGTCGATCAGGCGCTGGAGGCGGCCGGTTTCGAAGTCATCGAGGGGAAGGACAGGGCGATGCAGGAAGATCCGTACACGCCCTGGTATCAGCCGATGGAGGGAGAAACCGGGACCTTTCGGAATCTCATGCGGAGAACGCCGGCGGGTCGAAAGGCAATGATCGGCATGCTGAGGCTCACGGAGGCTTTCGGACTCTTCCCGAAGGGTTCCACCACCGTGGTCCGGCTCATGGATCGAACCGCGGACGCCTACGTGGCCGGCGGCAAGACCGGAATCTTTACGCCGCTATACTGTTTTCTGGCGCGCAAACCGGCCTAGGACGGCGCGGCGTGGCCCGGAGGCCTAAGTGGCCGTGTCGCGCTGAACCCTGACCTGCTGGCCCGGGCTCACGAGCTCCTGGCCAACCGTGATCAACGTGACTTCGGCCGGCAGTCCGGACACCCACAGCCCGTCCGGATCCTCCCGCACCACATCGATCGGGTAGAAGAGAACCCGCTGATCGCCGTCAACGGCGCGCACCCCCATCTCCCCGTTGGCGTCCAGCACCACGTAGGACATACCGACCTTGTGCGCCGGCTCGGAGGACAGTGATACTTCAACTTCCGCGCTCAAGCCCGAGGAAATGGAAAAGTCCGGGTTGGGGACCGTGACTTCGATGGGATAGGTGCGCGATTCGTCCGCCGACTGTTTGCCGATGAAGGTAAGCGATCCGCGGGCCGTGTCACCGGTCGCCATCGTGATTTCCACGTCGGCGCCCAGGCTCAGTTTCGGAGACTGCTGTTCGGTGACCGCGGCCTCCACGTAGATGGGATCGAGGTCGAGAACGGTCGCGCAGGGACTGCCCATCTGCAGATAGTCCCCTACCTCGGCATGCGTTTCTTCCACAAAACCGGCGAACGGAGCAACCACGGCGGTATTCCTCAGCTCCAGCTCGCTGGCCAGAAGCTGGCGGCGCGCGGAACTCAACTGGGCCTTGGCCCGGGCGACCGCGATCTCCTGTTGAAGCCCTCGTTCGCGCAAGGTCTTCATCCCTTCGTACTCCAGCGTCGCAAGTTCCACCGCATCGCCGGCTTCCCGAACCCGCAGTTCGCGGTCATTGATCTCCACCTGGCACAGAACGTCGCCGGCCGACACCCGGGCCCCGATATCGATCGGCCGGTCGTCCACCCGTCCTGCAGTTTCGGCGCGCACCGTTACCGCGTGCCGGGTACGGGTGCGTCCGCGAAGCGTCAGCGTCCTGAACTGTTCCGAAGCGCGGCTGGTTCGCACCCGCACCACGATGTCGTCGTCCGCTTCCGTGCGTGAGGCTATGGAGGCCGCGCCGTCCCCGGCATCTCCGCCCAGAATGCCGGACAGCAGCCATACGGCGCAAATCACAAAGACCAGCGCTGCCCATAAGGGCTTGCGCAGGGAGTTCCTGATTCTCATCGATGCGTTGTCCTCTTCAGCCGGCGCCCCGCGAGTCAGAAGTCGTGACGCCGTTTCGTGATAGTAAATCGAAACTTGCTGTTGGGAGCGCTCGTGGGAAACGGATTGAATGCCATCTCATAGTCCTTCGGAACGACGCTGATGTCGAAATAGTAGGCGATGAGCAGCAGGTTGATCGTCATTTGCAGTTCCACCCATTTCGAACCCAGACAGTGGTGGGTCCCCAGTCCGAACGGCACGTATGCTCCCGCGCGCTTGTGTTCCTCCCGGGGCGGCGCGTAGCGGTCGATATCGAATCTTGCGGGATCGGGGAAAGTCTCTTCCAGATGGTGTGCGGCGGTGTGCGCGAACACAACGCGGGTGTCCTTCGGAATGTTGTAGCCCTGCACCACGCAGTGGTTCATGGTGGTGCGAAGCTGCATGGGGATGACCGGGTAAAGACGCTGAGACTCCAGGAACACCCTGTGAGCGACGTCGATTGCGGACATCTTGAAATCGTCCTTGCCCGGGTCGCCGTTGGCGAACAACGCCTCGGCCTCCTCCTGGACCCTGCGGTAGATTTCGGGATTGCTGGCCATTCCATAGACCGCAAAACTCAGCCCGCTGCCGAGGTAAATGCTGGCGATGAAGCCTGCGACCAGCATGAAGTTCAGGTCGGTTTCCGGGAAATACTGCGGGTCGCTGGCATGCAGGCCCAGAATATGGTCGACCAGGTCCTTGGGTTTGCCTTTGCGCTGCGCCGGCGTGTGCTCGTTCAATACCCGGTTGAGCATCTCGAAAATGCGCTTCCGCTTTCTGGTCATGCCGGGGGTCTTCATCATGAATTTCGGCAGGGCTTTCTGAACATGCGTGACCAGCGACCGGTGCTCGTACTTGAGAAGATCGTCGATATGGTCCGATGCGTCCACGCCCACCATGACATGCGACACCTGAACGCTCATAAGTTCCTGGCATGCGGCGGCACCGGGAATCGTGTCCCCCGGGGTCCAGTTTTTCAGTGACGCACGGCAGTGCCTGTATATCTCTTCGAGCCTTGTCTCGAGCGTCGCGCGCGAGTAACCCTCGCGCAGCGACTTTCTCATGCGGTAGTGCTCCGTGCCGTCCATGCCGGGCAGGGTCCGGGACGCGCCATACAGTTGCTCGAAGTCGGCCATGTGGTCGCGCGTGCGGAAATAGATGCGACCGTTGCGGTTGATCCATGCGTTGGTATCCGGGCCTGCCAGAACGACAACCCCCCTCTCCGAGAAGGGCTTGTTGATCCTGAAAACCGGACCGTATTCTTTGTAGAGGTCCGTCAGGATTCTCGAAAGGTTGCCCCGCCGCACGTTTCGATTCGTAATCAGCTTGAGCAGGTTGACGCTCGGAATCGGCCGTGAACGTCCAACCGTCTGCTGGACCGGACGCCCCTGGCTTTCCTTCACCGCGGTGCCGATCGCTCGTCCGACCAGGTCCATCTTGCAGAGCAGTTCCACGCGATCGCGCGATTGCTCGAACTCTTCTTCGGTGAGCAACAGCGGCAGGGCGTCGCATGCGGCAATCAGGCTGATGAGGATGACGTCCCGCGGATCGGGTATTTCCTCATCCAGAATGGTGCGAAGGACGCGTGTCTTGACCTCCAGTCTCGTCGATCCGTCGTCCGCGGAATACGTTCCTGTGCGGGACACCTGACGGCTCAGCGACCAGAAGCCTCCCGAGTCGTGGTCGAGAATTTCCTTTTCGACCAGCCTGTCGAGGATGATGTCCAGCGCGTCGTCCGATCGTTGCGCGGTCTTTTCGATCCAGTACTGGGCGTTGTGCGCCGGCGGGGGAGCCGACGCGATTTGGGCCAGCACGGGATCGAGCAACTCGTCTCCCGTTTCCCTGGCGTCCAGAAGCGTAAGCGCTTCCGTGTCGGTGTCGATGCGGAATTCGAGCGACAGGTCGGCGAGCACCGAGCCCGCAATCACGCAGGACAGGTTCCAGGCGCCGACCGGTTCAAAATAGCCGCTGTCTTCGTTCAGAAGGACCAGCGCCAACTCTTCGGCTAATCTCACAACTACCCCCGCAGTCGCGTCAGTTGCCCGTAAAACACAAGCCAATCATACGCCGGGAGAGCGGTCCGCGTAACTGTCCCCGCCGCGAAGCCGGACCGGCGTCGGCACCCTTCTTCGCAGTCCGGCCAGAACGCCCGAGAACATCCCCTTCAGCCGGCTCGGCAACACCAGCAGCGCCGGCGTGAGGATCAGCGTCAGGATCGTGGCGAAGGTCAGTCCCGACACCACGGCCTGCGCCAGCGGCACCCAGTAGCCTGAAAGCTCGCCTCCCGAGACCCACTTGCGATTGATGAAATCCACGGACTGGTGGCTGGCCAGCGGCAGCAGCCCTATCACGGTGGTCACGGTGGTAAGGAGGACCGGCCGCAGCCGCTGCAACCCGGTCAGCACGATGATTTCGGCGATGTCCCGGTCGGGAAATTCCCGGCGCCCCACGTTGTACGTGTCGATCAGCACGATGTTGTTGTTCACCACGATGCCCGCCAGCGACACGACGCCCACGCCGCTCAATATCGCGCTGAAGGGCTGATTGGTGATGACCAGGCCCAGGAACACTCCGGCGGTCGAGAGCACGATTGCCAGCATGATCAGAAAGCTCTGATAAATGTTGTTGAACTGCGTGACCAGCAACGCGAACATGAGCAGGAGCGCGAAGGAAAAGGCCTTGGAAAGAAAGTCGATCGACTCTTCCTGCTCCTCGGTCGTTCCCCGGAAGCGGATGTCCACCTCCGGGTCGAAAGTCTGGCTGTCCAGCCACGCCTGAATTTCCCGGATCTTGGCGTCGGGCAGCACTCCGGGCGCCACGCCCGCCCGGATCATATGGATGTCCTCCTGGTCGGCCCGCTGAATGGTATCCAGCCGCGGCGTTGCGCGCCGGGTGACGAAATTGGACAACGGGACCGCTCCATTCCGGGTAATGATTCGAAGGTCGTCCAGTTCGTTGACTCCGCGGTCTTCGGTCGGGTAGCGGATCCGGATGTCCAGCGCGTCGTCCGCGTCATCGGGTCGGTATTCGCCCAGCTTTGCGCCGTTCGTCACCAGTTGCGTGGCCAGTCCCACCGTCGAAACGTCGGCGCCGTACAGTCCCGCCACGGCCCGGTCCACTTCCAGTTGCCATTCGATACCGGGTACGGGAAGCGTGTCCTCGATGTCCCTGAGCCCTTCCACCTCGTTGACGATGTATTCGCGCACCCGCTCGACTACCGGCACCAGGCGCTCGCGCTCATTGGAGGAGAACTGCAGGGCGATCGGCTTGCCGGCGGTGAGCTGGCTCTCGAACGGCCGCACTTCGATGATCACGCCGCCGAACCTATCCGTACGCCGCCGAACCTCCTCCAGCACTTCTATGCCGGTCATGTCCCGCTGGCTGCTCTCGACCATCTCGACGAACATGGCGCCGATTCGGTCCGCGGTCGAACCTCCCTGGTACTGCATGCGCTGCCCCTGGGCCTGCCCCGCGCCGGTTGTGGTGAACATGTTCAGGTTCTTGATGCCGGGGACCTCGAGGACCGCCGCCTCCACCTCGGCCACCAACCGATAGGCTTCCTCCACGTCCAGGTTGCCGCGGGCGCGCACGAACACCTGGGCGTAGGTGGGATCGTTCTCGTTGAAGAAGAGCACGCCCAGATCGCGCGAGCCATGCACCGTGAATATGCCCAGTACCAGTGCAATCACGACGGTGACCGTGACCAGGGGACGGCGCACGGCCAGCGAAAGCAATCGGCCGTAACCGTGCGCGAAACGGCCCAGCCGCGACCAGTCGAGGTCCCACATGCCGTCCGCGCCCTCCGGGGCCGCGGCAATCCCGCGACTGCGGCGTCGGAACGTCGTGCCCAGGACCGGGGCGAATATCAGCGCGTAGAGCAGCGCTCCGATCAGCACCCAGAGCAGTGTAATGGGCAGGTACCCCATGAAGGCCCCGGCCACGCCGGGCCAGAACATCAGCGGCACGAAGGCCGCCAGGGTGGTCGCGGTGGAGGCGAGCACGGGCAGGAACATTCGCTTCGCGGCGGCCCCGTACGCCTCGAGTTCGGTTTCGCCTTCCATGATTCGCCGTTCGGCATCCTCGGTGACCACGATGGCGCCGTCGATCAGCATGCCCAGGCCCAGCAGCATGCCGAACATGACCATGAAGTTGAAAGAGTGGCCGAACAGCCACAGGAAGATCAGCGCGAACAGGAAGGAGACCGGGATGGCGCCGGCCACGAGCAGGCTGCTCCTCAGGCCCATGGCCGGGAATATCACCAGCATGACCAGCACCAGCGCGGTCACGATGTTCCCCTGCAGCTCGACGATCTGCTTGGCGGCGAACTGGGACGTGTCCTGCGAGTAGAACATGTTGACGCCCGCGGGCAGTCGATCGCGGAAACCGTCCGCCACTTCACGGACCGCGGTGGCCGTTTCGATGCTGTTTGCGCCGGAGCGCCGGTACACGAACACCGATATGGAACGCTCGCCGTTGGCGTGGGAGTAGCTGGCCCGGTCCTTGAACGTGCGCCTCACCGAAGCCACGTCGCTCAGGGTCACGACCGTGTCGCCCTCGATGCGCACCGGAATGTCGAGCAGGTCATCGGTGGATTCGATGACGCTGGGCACCTTTACCGAGACGCTCCCCTGGGCGGAATCCATCGCGCCGGCGGCGATCAGCCGGTTGTTGCGGGTCAGCGCCGAGTACAACTCTTCCACGGACATGCGGTAGGTTGCGAGCTGTTCCGGACGGATGAGGATCTCCATGAACTCCTCGCGGTGCCCCTGCAGCGCCGCCAACTGCACCTGGCCTACCGTTTCGATCCGGTCGCGCAGGCGCCGCGCCGTGGCGTACAGTGTTTCCTCCGGAGTATTCCGGCCCACCAGGTTGATTTGCAGTACGGGGTAATCGGTAGTCGCGGTTTCCTCGACGATCGGCTCCTCCGTCGTTGACGGGAACTCGGGCTTGGCCCGGTTGACCGCCTCGCGCACGTCGCTCAGCGCCGCGTCCAGATCGATGCCGGTCGTGAACTCCACCGCCACCATGGCCATGTTCTCGGCGCCCGTGCCGGTGATTTCCCTGACGCCTTCCACCGCCTTGAGCTCGATTTCCAGCGGCAGGATCAGCAGCCGCCGGGCGTCCTCCGGAGAGATCCCTTCGTGAACGACCGTGATGACGTAGAACGGAATTTCGATGCGGGGCTCGCTCTCCACCGGGATCGACACGCGCGCTACGATCCCGAAGATCACGATGCCGATCATCGCCAGCAGCGTTGACCGCCGCCGTTCAAGCGATAAATCGATGATCCGGTCTTTCATGCGAAATGGCGCCGCCACCCCCGCTGACTTCGCTGTTGACTTGGAGTATAACGAAAAGACCCAAAACCATTGTTCCGGCTGTTGAATGAAGTTGATCCCTTATAGTGACGCTTGCGCTGCTATTGCCGCGGCCTGTACGCCGGGGCCGGAGGAACCGGTTACCGCCTTACAGGCCCCTGGCGCGGTTGCGTCCCGGCCGGCTGTCGGGGCCGTCGCCTCACCGGCATTCAACAACGCGGCAATGGACGGCTTCGCCGTGCGCGCCGAGGACACGGCCGGCGCCACGGAGGGTTCCCCCGTAGAGCTTCCCGTTGCCGGCGAGCTGAAGGTTGGCATGCACGAGGACGCCGCGATACCCGGGTCCGGATGCGCCCTTCGCGTCGCCACGGGGGCCCTGACACCGCCCCCGCTGGACACGGTCGTGGCCCTGGAGCAGGCGGACGTGATCGAGCGGTCCGGCTCGACGGTGTTGCGCTTCCTGAAGCCTGCGGAAAAAGGACGAAACCTGCGAATTATGGGCGAGGAGTATCCTGCCGGCGCCGCGTTCGATTTCACGGGCAAGCGCCTTCACGCCGGGCATGTCGCTCTGTTGTCCGCCGCCGGAATCAGCGAGTTGCACGTTCGCAAGCCGCCACCGCTGGGCCTGCTGACGACGGGCGATGAAGTGCGCCCTCCCGGCGGCCCGCTCGCTCCAGGACAGATAGCCAACGTCAACGCAGTCTGGATGACCGCCTGGTGCGCCGAACGGGGGGTTCCGGTGGCGCTTGCGCGACACGTTCAGGATGATCCCGGCGATCTGGCGCGCGGGTTTCAGGACGCCCGCGAATCCGGCGCCCGGGTCCTCGTCTCAAGCGGGTCGGCTTCTGCGGGGAGGCACGATATCTTGAGGCAGTCACTGGAGGAGCTGGGGGCCCGGATCGTCTTTCACGGCGTCGCCATGCGCCCCGGCAAACCGGCCCTGTTCGCGCTGCTGGACGACGGGACCCCTGTATTCGGACTTCCCGGCAATCCGCTGGCCACGGCCGCGGGCATGCGATTCCTGGTCTGGCCCGGCATTCGCGCCGTCCTCGCAATGAAGGCCGAAAAACCCCGGCCCATGCCGCTCGAGCATCCCTGCGACTTGCGCGAAGGCTACACACACTTCCTGCTGGCCCGCCGCAGCACCGAATCGGAAGCGCTGACGCTGGTACACCCCCAACGCCCCGGCCAGTCCGGCGCCCTCGCCGCCGCCCACTGCTGGCTCCGCCTCGACGGCGGCCGCCACGAGGAAGGCACCCTCGCCGACTCCTACACCCTCTGATCGGGGGAGCTTCGATCCCGCCCTTTTGTGCGCCTCTCTCTCGCGGGAGACGCCATCCCTGGCTTGGTTTCGCTATCCTTGCTTCAATACTCCCGCAAGAGGGAGGCGCACAAAAGGGCTACGATCGCAGCATCCCAGGAGCGCCGGCGGTAGCCTCGTCATTGCCACCCGTCTTCCGGGAGTTTGTGAGCCAGTGAGCGCCGATGCCCCGGCGCGAACAGCGGAACAAAGCCCCATGGATGGGTTCATGCGTCTCCCGGAAGACGGGTGGCAATGACGAGGCGAGCTTGGAGCCCGCGTTCCTGGGGCTTTTAGGCGTCGCGTGCTGCGGCCCGGAAGTGCTTGAGGCCGAAGAAGAGGAACAGGCCCGCTATGGGCGAAGCGATCGCGCCGACCACGGCGATTGAACTGCCCACGGCCTCGTTGTAGCCGAACACGCTGTCGATGACGAAGCCCACCGCGGTGGGTCCGGCGATTGCCGACAGGATATTCAGCGCCAGCATCCAGACCGCCGAGACCGTGGCGCGCAGCTGGTTGGGCGTCACCAGTTGCAGCGCGGCCGGACCGCTGGCGACCGCGAAGCATCCGAAAAAGGCGTAGGGACAGAACAGCACCATCGTCCAGAACGGGCTTTCGAGCTGCGTCGTAACGAGGCACAGCGGAGTAAGCGCCGCCGCCGCGATGATGCCCACCCACAGCGGAGCGTCGACGTGCCCGCGCCTTCTCAGGAAATCGGTGAACCAGCCGCCGGCAAACACCGCCGCCGGAGAACAGATCAGGAGAATCCATCCCAGGTACTGGCCCGCCTCGGATGCGGTGTAGCCGAGGTTGCGGATCAGGTGGGTCGGTCCCCACAGCAGCAGGTTGGCGATCGGCGCGGCCAGGATGGCGAAGCCGAAGAAGTGCGCCAGGAACATGCGCCACCGCTTCGAGAAGAACGCGATCACATCGGGCCAGGGAATCTTCTGGTCCACACCCTGCATCAGGCCCTGACGCGGAGGCTCGCGCATCGTGAGCGCGAGCAGCGCAACCAGCACGCCGGGCAGTCCCACGATGATGAACGCAAGCTGCCAGGGCTTGAACTGCGTCAACAGGTCGGCGAGCCCGGGGGGAAGGCGATCGAAGGGGATCGCGGCGACCAGTTCGATGACCTGGGCGCCCACCAGGAACGCGATTCCCGCGCCGATGAAGGCGGCGCACTGGAACACGCCCAGCGCGGTGCCGATCCGGTTCTTGGGAAAGTAGTCGCTGATGAGCGAGTAGGCGCATGGCGACAGGGTCGCTTCTCCGACGCCCACGCCGACGCGCGCCAGCGCCAGGTGCCAGAAGTTGCGCGCCAGTCCGCATGCGGCCGTCATCAGGCTCCACAGGAATATGCCGGCGGCCACGATCAGCCGCCGGCTGCTGCGGTCCGCCAGCCGGCCGATCGGCAGGCCCATCAGGGCGTAGAAGACGGCGAAATACAGTCCTCCCAGCAGGCCGATGGCGAAGTTGTCGATTTGCAGGTCCCGCATGATGGGCGGGACCAGAAGCGACAGGATCAGCCGGTCCAGGAACGAGAAGATGAAGGCGATCATCAGCACACCGACGGCGTACCAGGCCACCAGCGGGCTGGGCCGTTGCGGCGTGTTGTTCATGCCGCTACCAGGGCTTTTCGATATCGACGTCGGTCAGAGGGTCGCCGGTCGGAACGCCCAGCAGCAGCTTGCCCGTGGGCATCATCCCGGTGTCCCAGTTGAGGCCGCCATGGGTCGAGATCGTGCGCATGTCGCGGTAGTGGCGCTGAACGGGGTTGTTGCCGGTCTGGCCGGTCACGCCCATCATGTTGGCCAGGCGGGTGATGGCGCTCAGGCAGAGCTTGGCGGCCATGGCCGGTTCCCGGCGGATGCGCAGGCGATCGATTCCGCGGATCCGCTTGCCGGAACTGCCGGCCTCGTGCAGGAACTGCATCAGGTTGTCGGTGATCAGGTCGGCCACGCGCAGTTCCTCGAAGGATTCCGCGACCCGGATCTGCACGGGGACCTGCTCGACGATGCTCTCGCCGAACATTTGCCCCGTACGTTCACGGGTCTGTTCCAGGTAGTGTTCCAGGCCGCCGCGGGTCGCCCCCAGCATCGGCCCGCAGAGCAGCGTATAGAAAAGCTGTCCGAGTTCGGTGCGATAGATATAGCTCTCGTGCAGCTTCGCTCCCGGGGGTTCCTTGCCGGCCAGCTCCTCCGACCGCACGGTCCGGTACTCCGGCACGAAACGGTCCTTGACCAGTATGTCCTTGCTTCCGGTGCCCTTGAGCCCCTCCGCATGCCAGGTGTCGACGATCTCGTAATCTTCCGGTAGCAGGTGCGCCATGCGGTATCTCAACCTGCCCTCGGAAGTACGCTTCTTGATGTTGTAGCGCCCCCCCACGACGGCGCAGTTCGCGTGGTCCACGCCGCTGGCGAAGCGCCATTGGCCGTTCAGCACGAACCCGCCGTCCACCGGCTCCATCGTTCCGCCGCCGGCGAAGGCGGTCGCAATGATCGCGTCCGGACGATCGGGCCAGAATTCCTCCTGCGCGCGCACCGGAAAGCGCCCCAGTATCCAGGTGTGGGACATGACCACGGATGCCACCCAGGACGTGGATCCACAGCCCCGTCCGAGTTCGCGGGACACGTCCACGTGCGCGCCCCAGTCCATCTCGAATCCGCCGTAGCGCCTGGGCGTGAAGATCTTGTGGATTCCCGCCGCCTTCAGATCGGCCACGGTTTCGTCCGGCAGCGTCCGAAGCTCGTCGCTAGCCTGGGCGCGCTCGCGGAGTACCGGCACCAGCTTGCGCGCCTCGCGCACCAGTTCCTCGCGTGTCGGAATGTAGCTGGGTTGCGCCGCGGTCGCGCTCTTCGTCTGTGCCACTTTGAAGACTCCTTTGGGAACTCCCGTCAATTGCCGCCGGCGGGAAGCTCCCGGCCCGACGGAATGGGCAAGTTTAGCCTCAAACCGCCGAAATGACCTGCCGGCGGGTTGGCTTACAATGCGTTCACGGAGGATTGCGCATGAAACGACTTCGCGGAATGACGGCGCGGGCACGGTCCGTGGCGCCGTTGCCGGTCATGGTCCTGGGGCTGCTGTTCAGCCTGCCGGGCGCTGCTGTCGCCGACCAGGAGGCGCAGGCCGCGGACGCCGCTCCGCCGACCATAGTGCTTACCGGCTCGAATCGCGGAATCGGACTGGCCTTTGCGGAATGGTACGCGGAGGAGGGCTGGAACGTTGTCGCTACCTGCCGGAGTCCGGAACGGGCCGACGATCTGAACGCTCTGGCCGCCGAGTACGCCAACCTGAGCGTCGAACAGCTTGACGTGACCCGGGAGGACCATATACGCGCCCTGACCGATCGCCTTGCGGGCCAGCCCATCGACCTGCTGATCAATAATGCGGCAGTCCTTGGCCCCCTGCCCGAACAAAGCCTGGGCGGCCTGGACTACGACCGTTTCGAGCAGACCATGGCCGTGAACGTCTACGCCCCGCTGCGCCTGTCGGAGGCGCTGGCGGACAATGTCGCCGCCGCCGGAGGAAAAATCGTCGCGATTACCAGCGGCGTCGCTTCGCTGACGCTGATGGGCCGCATGCGGGGCATGTATTTTTATCGCATGAGCAAGTCGGCGCTGAACATGGGCTGGCGGGCCCTGCGCACCGACCTGAAGCCGCGCGGCGTTGCCGTGCTGCTGATTTCGCCCGGCATGGTCGATACCCGGCTGCTGCGGGAATCCGGTTACACCGGCGAGGCGCTGACGACGGAAGAAAGCGCGGCCGGGATGGCGGAAATCATCGCCGACGCTACACTTGACGACCCCGGACTGCCGATCAACGTCGACGGTCGGGTTCTACCCTGGTAGGAGAGAACCAATGAAAAAGACCACTATTACCTTGTTTGCCTGCGCCGCCATGGCGGTTTCGTCGCTGTGCGTGGCGGAACCCAGCGGCGATTCACAGTTCGCCGGCGCCAGCAGCGGGCTGGAAGGCCGCGAGAATGAACTGGGCCTGGCGATCAGCGTTGTGCTGAAGACCATGCACGAGGACGAGTCCTACGTGCATGAGATCAATGACGCGCTGGTGAAAGCGCTGCTGTCGCAGATGCAGTTCGCCAAGGACCGCGGCATGATCGACGACCTGATCGCGCACGAGGTCGAGACGCTGCGGCCGCTTTTGAAGCGCATCCGATCGCACTACGAGCGCACCGGCGACCTGGAAATGGTCATGGTGGGCATGATCGACCGCACGTCCTGCCACTACCAGTTGATCTTCGAGACCGAGAGCAAGCCGGGCTATCGCGCCTGGCAGTCGCCCTGGTCGCGCGTGCTGACGGCGAGCACACGGCTCGGCCAACACAGCATGACGGAAGCGGAAGTTCACGACATCTGGGTGCGGCAACGTCTGCAGGCCTATGCCAACGAGATCGGAGTGGGCCTTGAAGTATCCGAGCTCGGCGAAGACGGCCGCGTCTGGGTCCGCGCCGTCGAGCGCGACGCGGGTACCGCCGGCCAGTAAACCTGGGAGAGAGGGCATCCCGCCCTCTAGTTGCCGCTAAAGCTGCGGGAGACCGCCAGGTAGAGCGCGTTTTCGGGCCGCGCCCCGGCGCGGTGCCCGGGCTTGAAGGAACGCCATGCTTCAAGCCGGATTCGCCAGCCCGTATTGCCCGGTGTGCTTGAGGGCAGTGCGGTTCCGTAGCCCAGCGCCAGGTCGATCTGGCGGCCGCTCGGTTCCGCGCCGATCCATGCCGTTTCGCGCAACACGCCGCCCGCGCGCGTCCTGCCGATCGGATAATCCAGTTCGAGGCCGCCGGATTCGTTCCTGAGCGGTTGCGTAACCGTAAGCCATGCGCGCTGGTGTTTGCCCGGGCCCTCGTGGCCCCAGTGGAGCCCGGCGCTGAATGCGCTGCTCAGCACGCCGCGCGTTTCCCGGAAAAGCCCGCGGCCAACCTCGCCGGACGTATATCCTGCCTGCGCTACGGCCATCAGCCTGAAGCCCCGCTTGAAGTCCTGCTCCGCGAGCCATCGCGTAAACCAGGTCCGGCCCGTGAACCCTCCGTAGGCTCCCTGGGCGCCTGCTCCCAGCAACCGCTCCGATTCGCCGAGCAGACCGATTTCCGCGGAAAACCGCCGGCTGCCTCCATCCAGGTCAAGGTTCAGGAAAGCGCCCTGCGCGCTTCCGGGCGCCGCCAGGCGCTCGCCGCGCGTATCCCCCGGGGCCTGAAGGAAGAAACCGCCGTGCAGCGTTGTGCGATCGCCCAGCTCCAGCAGTTCGCGCGCCAGGCCGATTCCGGGAGTTCCCAGCGCGACCCAGGGGTTTCGCAACCCGGTCGCGGTGCCGTCCGCCTCCTGCGCGCCTGCGCGGTAATGGAGCGCGCCGGCAAGGCCCACGGCCGAGGAAATCGTCCAGTCACCCAATGCCGCAGCCGGTTCCGACCCGGGTTGGTAAGCACGCTCGACGAACCGCGAGAATTGCCGATGGGCCCGGTATCGGTCTTCCAGCGGCCAATTTGCATTCAAGCCTTCCATGGAAATGAAGAACGGGGCGTTCATGCTGTCGAATACCGCAAGTTCCCGCCCGGCGAACGCGGTTTGCAGCGCGTCGCCCCAGGCCGCGCCCGCCGCGACGGCGCTTCCTCGCAGGTTCACGGACGGTCCGTGCAGCGCACCGGACAGGGAGGCGCTCATCGCGCCGATGGGCCGGGTGGCCTTCTCGACATCCAGAAGCCCCTGGCCGTAAATGTCCCGGTCCGCGTAGATGCCTTCCTTGTCGGCGGCGGCGAAAAGGCGCGTGACCATCTCGGCGGATCCCAGTTGTCCGCGAAACGCTTCCTCCATCAGCGCCAGGGCGCCCGCGACGTGCGGAGCGGCCGCAGACGTGCCCCCAATTCGGCCATAACCGTCTCCGCTTCCGACCCATGGCGCGAGAACCCCGTGCCCGGGCGCCGCCATGCAGAAGTCCGCCGCAACGCCGCAGCGGTTGGAATACGAAGCAATGGTTCCGTCGGACTGCGTTGCGACGACCGTGATGAAATGCCCCCTCAGCGCGGGGAACAGGTGCGGCGTGGCGGCGGTGATATTGGGCGATGAAGCGTCGGCCATGTTGCCTTGGGCATCGAACTTCCCGTAGGAATTGCCCGCTGCCCACACCAGGATCATCTTTTCCGAGTCCGGCGTCCCTTCCTGCAGCAAAGCGTCGATCGTGCGCCCGAAGGCGCCCCGGACTTCATTCGCGGTGTAGTCGGTGACCACGCCCTCGTAGCCGAAACTGTGATTGACGATGCGCGTCTGTCCGGCGATGCGCCGGTAGATTCCCTGGCCCTGCTCGTCCAGGCTGCGATACGCGGGTCCGTTGCTCAAGTCCACCGGGCGATATTCGGGAGTGCCCTGTCCGAGCTGAATGCCTATCATCAGCAGTTCGGCGTCGTACGCGACTCCATGCATCCGGTTGCCCAGCTTTGCCGCGGCGATCAGGCCGCCAACGGCGGTTCCATGGGAACCCGTGTCGCGAATCGACGAAAAGGAGCAGCTGCCGCCCGGGCAAAACTGCGATGCGACGGCGGACTGCGGATGCAGTTTGGCTTCAAACGCGACGTGATCGGGATCCACGCCCGTGTCGATGATCCCGACGGTCACGCCGGCGCCGGTATAGCCGCGCGCGTAGGCGTAGTCGGCCCCGATTGCCGAAAGACTCCATTGGCCGGTGAACTCGGGAGCACCGGAGATCGCGATGCGCTCCGTCTCCTGCGCCGCGGTCAGCCCCGGATCGTCCGGAAAGCTGGTCGGGTCCGGACGGTCGGGCTGCGGGGGAGTGACCGGGGGCGGCGGAGGAGTCTGGTTTCCGCCACTGCTTCCGCAGGCGGAAACCAGGAGCGTGGAAAGCACGAGGAGGGCCACTCTGTTTGTCCTTGTCATCTTCTACATCCGTTGAACTACCCCACCAACCCCGGCTTATCATTCCGTTTGCCAGTATAGCAATCAGACCATTGCTGCCGGCCATCGACTGCGCGGCACGAAAAAGGAGAAATCTCTGTCATGCACGCATTCACCGCGAAGCGTTTGGCGCTCACCCTGGGTTTGATCTGTATGTCCGGCGCGGCAGCGGCCGATGAGGCGCCTGCGGCCTACAAGACCGCCTGGGGGCCGCACGGCGTTCACGTCATCGAGAATCACGTTCTGCCAGCGGAGCCCGGACAGCGCAGCCTGCGTGCGAGGATCGTTTACCCCGACGCCGAGGGCCCGTTTCCGCTGGTCGTGTATTCGCACGGTTTCGGTTGCTATCGCGAGAGCTATGCGGGGCTGACCGATCACTGGGCCTCGCACGGCTACGCGGTGGTGCTGCCGGAGCATCCGGACTGCCCGACCTCGGAAGCCAGGCTGAGCCCCGAAGATGCCCGCAACCTTCTTTATGTCCGTATATCCGACGTGGGGCGCGTATTGGATGCGCTTTTTGCGCCCGGCCAGGAAATTCCAGGGCTGACGGGCCGGATCGACTACGACCGCAAGGCGATTGCCGGCCACTCATTCGGCGGGATGATCGCCCAGGTCATCTGGGGCCAGCCGCTGAAGGACCTGCACAGTACGGAGAATGTCAGTTACGCCCTCGGTTTCGATGCCGCCATCGTCATGAGCGGCGTCGGCGAGATGCCGCAGATGGCAGACGGCTCCTTTGACCAGGTGCCGGGGCCGGTGCTCGTTACCGGCGGCACGCTGGATACCGGCAACATCGGCGGACCGACGATTTATCCGTGGGAGTGGCGGATGTCGGCGTTCGGCCTCACTCCGCCCGGTGACAAGTATTCCGTCGTGCTGGAGGAAGGCGATCACTACCTCGGTGGCCTGATTTGCAGGGCCGACCGCGGCGGGCCGGACAATCGCGGCGGCGCCCACGACACGGGGGGCATGGAGATCCTGGCGGGCGTCACGACGGCCTTCCTGGACGCGTGGCTGAACAACGATTCAGCGGCGAAGCGGTTCTTCGGGGAATTCGAGGCGAACGCCGGCATCACCGCCGGCCGCGCCCGCTTCGCTCAGAAATAACCCTCCCGCTAGGTCTGGCCGAGGGCGACGCTGTCGCGCCAGGCCTGGATCATGCTGGTGCGGAGCAGGAAGGCGTGGGCCTCGTCGGGATCGGCGGCGATGCGCATGAACTCCGCCTGGCGTTTTCGCTGCGCGTCCGGGTCCAGCGACTCCATGCGCTTCTTGTTCTCTATCGTCTGTTTCTGAACGAACTCGCTGGCGATGGTCCGGCGCTGGTGGTCGTAGACATCCAGCAGGTCTTCGCTTGCGCCTTCGCGCAGGATCGCGACCAGCTTTTCCGCGAGCACGATCGAATCGTGTATGCCGCCGTTCATTCCCATGCCGCCCAGGGGGTTGTTGATGTGGGCGGCGTCGCCCGCGATCAGCAGGTTTCCGACCCGGTAGGTCTCGGCAACGCGCCGGGGCACCCAGTAGAGCGTGCGGTGCACCACTTCGTACGGCTCGACCCGGGGGACAATGGCGTTCAGTCGTTCCTCCGCATATTCGGGCGCCAGGAACTTGTCGTCAGGCTCGCCGGGGACGGTGGGCAGAAGCACCCGCCACAGGTCCGCGGTCCGCAGCAGCACGCACCACTCGTCGGGGTCGGCCACGTAGTTCACGTTGCTCAACCGGTCCATATGGGCGGCGAAGTCGAATGGCGTGCTCAGGACCAGGAATTTTTCCGGGTAGGTGAAGCCCTCGTAGCGCACCGTCATGCTCTTGCGCACGCAACTGTTGGCGCCGTCCGCCCCGATCAGGTAGCGGCCCGTATACAGTTCTTCCTGTTCGCCGGTAAAGCACAGCATCCGAACGCCGTCGCCGTCCTGCCTCGCGCCGATCACCTCGCGCCCGAACAGGACCTGGGCGTTGGGGTAGTCCTTGAGCATTTCGCAAACGACCTGGGTGAGCTTGTATTGCTCGCACTGCAGGCGGTAGGGATGCCCGGTGTCGCCGGACAGCAATCCCAGGTCGAATATCGCCGCCTCGCCCGTCGTCCGGTCGCGGTACTGGTAGTCGCGCGTGACCAGTCCGAGAGGAATCAGGCGGTGTGTTAGATCCAGCTCCTCCAGCAGATCCAGCGTGGGCGGATGGAAGGTCGAAGCTCTGAGTTCCAGTGGCAGCGTATCGCAGCCCTCGACCAT
Source organism: uncultured Gammaproteobacteria bacterium (assembly GCA_964392625.1). GTDB lineage: Bacteria > Pseudomonadota > Gammaproteobacteria > Steroidobacterales > Foliamicaceae > Foliamicus. Next base: position 27,307 of record CAYMQG010000011.1, read on the forward strand.
GATGACGGAGACTCCGGCGCGCGCCAGCGCCAGGGCCGCCGTGCAGCCCACCGGGCCGGCGCCGGCAATCAGTACTTCGGCGTGTCGCTCGGGCATGGCGCGGGTATCTTACCCGCTTACGTTCGCGGAGTTGCGGGCATAATGCCCGGTGTTTTCGCCGGGTCCCGGTATATGTTCATTATTTTTGCACTTGTGCTGCTGGGCGCGATGGGTTTCAGCATCGTACTGCCGTCCATCATGTTCGTGGCCGAGGATTTCGGCGGCGGCGAGGCCATGGCCGGCTGGATCGTCGCCAGTTACGCGATCGGCCAGCTCATAGCCACGCCGATCTGGGGAAGACTGAGCGACCGCTACGGCCGCAAGCTGGTGCTTGCGCTTTGCGCGGCCAGCACCATGATTGCGTTCCTGGGCCTGGCCTTCGCCTACGATGCCTTGACGCTGTTCGTCTCGCGCCTGGTCGGCGGTCTTGCCGGCGGATTGTTTTCGGTCAGTCAGGCGTGGGTGGCCGACACGACCACGCCCAAGAACCGGGCCAAGGGAATGGGGATCATGGGCGCCGGAATCAGTCTGGGTTTCATTCTGGGCCCGTTTGTCGGCGGAATACTTGGGGGCGAGACGGCGGACACGGCCAGCCTGCTGCAGCCCGGACTTCTGGGCGCGGCGCTGGCGGCGCTCCTTCTGGTGGTCATCCTGCTGTTTATGCGCGAAAGCCTGCCGCCGGAGAAGCGCGTAGCTGCCCAGCCCCTGCGTGCGGAGTTGCGGCAATGGGGCGAAGTCAGCGCGCGGCCCGTGGTCAAGCGGCTGCTGGTTCTCGGCCTGCTGTGGATGACGGCGGCCGGCATGTTCGAAGTGATGATGCCGCTGTGGGTCGGGGATACCCTCGGCTGGGGGCCGCGTCACGTGGGCGTCCAGTTCCTCTTTCTCGGCCTCTGGGTCGCGATCGTTCAGGGACTTATCGCGGGCAGGCTCTCGATCCGGTTCGGCGAGGTGCCAGTCATCGCCGCCGGCATCGTGCTGTATGCGGTCGGAATGTTGCTGCTAGCCTGGTTCGGCGCCCTGGCGGGCCCACAGTGGATGCGGATCGGCACCGGCGTGCTGGCGGACTTTACCGGACAGCCGTGGCTGGTGCTTGGTCTGGGCCTGCTGGCGAGCGGCAGCGCCCTGCTGGTGCCCAACATCTCCAGCCTGGTTTCCAAATATGCTTCGGTCACCGAACGGGGCACCGTGCTGGGCCTGTTCCAGTCTTCGAACTGGCTGGGCAGGACCATCTCGCCTCCGATCGGCGGAATACTGTTCCAGTCCGAAGGCGCCAACGCGCCGCTGTTCGGTTCGGTTTTCATACTGGTTCCATGCCTGACAGGACTGCTCGTATGGTTTGGCGGCTCGCGGGCGCAACCGCATAAGGAGGTCGAATAATGAGTGATGGCAACGTAACGATTACCCGGCACTTCGTCAGCATCCGCGGCAGGTACGGCGAACGCCAGGTGCACTACCGGCGCGCGGGCGACGGACCGGCGCTGGTGCTGCTGCACCAGTCGCCGCAGTCGTCGCTCGAGTACGAGCCGCTGATGAAGGAGTGGGGCCGTCATTTCACCGTGATTGCGCCGGACACGCCAGGCTATGGCGCATCCGACCCGCCCGAGGGAGACGACCTGACCATGGCCGACTTCGCCGACTGCGTAGCGGAATTCATCCGCGCTCTCGGCATCAGCAAGACCGGTTTGTACGGCTTCCATACCGGCGCCGCAATGTCGGTCGAGACGGCGGCCCGGCATCCGGACCTCGTGACCGCGGTGGCGGTGAACGGCTACGGCGCCTTCAACGACGAGGAGCAGGCGGAACTGCTGGCCAACTACCTGCCGGCCTTCGTTCCCGCCTGGGACGGTTCCCACCTCACCTGGCTGTGGAGCCGCCTGCGCCAGCAACTCATGTTCTTCCCCTGGTACGACCTGCGCGCCGCCTCGCGGATGTCATACGACCTTCCGTCGGCCGACCACCTGCAGGCCGAGGTCCTGGAATTCCTGCGCGCCGGCGACAACTATCGCAAGGCCTACGGCTGCGCGTTCTCGCACGACGGCGCGGAGGCCGTGGTGGAACTCAAGGTGCCGGGCCTGGTTACCTGCTGGGTCGGCGACGTCCTGGCGTCCCAGCTCGAACGCATACCGCCGCCGCCCGACGCGGTCGAGGTGTATTCCAGCCCGACTCCGCAAGCGGCGCGGGACGACTGCTTCGAGCTGCTGGCCGCCCATCCCGCTCCGGTCCCGCCGGCCTCGCCGCCGGCGCAGGCGCTGGACGGGCGTTTGTGGAGCGAGATGGTCTCGATTCCCGGCGGCCAGGTTCGCGTTTACCGCAACACCGACGTCGACGGCACGACGGTGGTCGTGCAGCACGACGCGGCCGGCTCCGGCCGCACCGTGCAGGGGCTGGCCGAGTCCCTGATCGGGTCGCACCCGGTGCTCGCCGTGGAACTGCCGGGCCATGCCGATTCGGACAACACCATCGGCGAGGGCGACGTGAGCGTCGCCGACTACCGCGAGGCACTGGCGCAGGTCCTGGACGCGCTGGGCCTCGATCAGGTGAACGCCTACGGCGTCTGGGGCGGCGGGTCGGTGCTTCTCGATCTGGCCATCGAGAATCCCGGCCGGGTTGGGCGGCTGATCATTACCGGCCTGATCGATCACACCCCGGAGGAGCAGGCCGATCTGCTGGCGAACTACACGCCGGAGATCGTTCCCCAGTGGCACGGCGGGCACCTGCTGGAAGCGTGGCACATGATGCGCGACCAGGGCATCTACTTTCCCTGGTACGCGCGCACGGCGGAGTCGATGCTGACGGGAGAGCCGTACCTGGATCCGGACATGGTGCACCGCCGCGTGGTCGAGGTGCTGCGGGCGCCGGTCATGTGGCGGAAGGCTTATCACGCGCACTTCAGGTATCGCGCCGGGCAGCGCCTGGCGGACGCGGGGATCCCGGTCCTGCTGGCCACGGCGGAATGGGACGTGGCGCGGGACCTGAGCGAGCGGCTGGCGGGCGAATACGCGCACTGCGACGCGCTGCTGTTGCCCGACAACCCGGCACAATGGGGCGAGGCGGTAACGCCATTTCTTAAAGGAGCCGCAACATGAGCACGGACTCAACCATTCAGGCATTCAGCCCCGGCGACGTGTTCGTCGGCGCTACGCTTCTCAACGATCCGGAGGACGATCACGCCGGACCGGGACGCATCATCCAGTATGACGCCGACCTGAACGAAAAGGGCGTGCTCTGGATCGACGACAGCACTCACCTGGTGGGCGGCCTGAAATTCGATCCGGACGGGGTCCTCTGGGCGTTCGACAGCAACGCCCACCTGGTGATTCGGGTGGGACCCGACGGGCAGCGCTTGCCGCACATCGAATTCGCCGAACGCTCGTTCTCGAACGTGAACTTCGGCCCGGAAGGGCAGATTTACCTGGCCGAACACATGGTCGGTTCGGAGATTCGCTATCCGCTCAAGACCGTTCTGGCGCGGATGCCCGGGACCGACAGCCTGGGCGACGGCCACGTATTCGAATACACGGCCGACGGCCGGCTGGTCGCGGAACACGCAACCGAAACGACCGGCGGCATGGGCGGGTTCCTGGGGGTCACGCATTCCACGCTGGCGCCGGACGGCAGGACGCTCGTATACGTGTCGGAGACCGGCAAGAGGATCATGCGTTTCGACCTCGATGATTCCCGGCAGTTGCCCGACGTGTTGAATCTGCCGGAGGAAGACCGCACCGCCATGTGTTTCGCGGTGGGATACGCGCATGACGGCGCGCTGCTTCACATGCGCGGGAACGCCGTGGAAGTCCTGAGCGAGCAGGGGCAGCGCCTGAGGGAACTGCCCATGCCCGGATTCGGCTGGGCGACGATGTGCGTATCGGCGGACGGCGAGCATGTGCTCGGCGGCAATTTCTTTACCGGCGAGGTCGCGCGGATGAGTCTGGAGTCGGGAGAGATCACGGCCAGCGCAAACGTTGGCGTCGAGCGCTCCCTGGCCGGAATCGCCGAGTTCGCCGGCGCGTAACCGCCGCCGCGCGGGGCGCGTAGGAGAAGGTCATGAGCCTGATGGACCGGCACGTCGTGATCGCCGGGGGCGGAGCGGGAATCGGCGAGGAGCTTTGCCGGTCCTGCATCCGCCAGGGCGCGATCGTGCTCGTGGTCGACAAGCTGGACGCCAAAAGCCTGGAGTTCGGCTTCCGGCCCCTGGAAGAAGCGGACGCCGGACAACTGCGCTACCGGCAATGCGACATCACCCGCGGCGAACAAGTCCGGGAATTGGCTCGGGAGGCGGAGAGCTTCTTCGGCGGAAAAATCGACGTGTTCATCAACTGCGTGGGCATCAACATGCGCAGGCCCCTGCTCGAACTGGCCGAAGAAGACTGGGACCGGGTCATGAACACCAACGTGAAGGGCGCTTTCCTGCTGACTTCGGCGGTCGCGCCGATGATGAAGTCCGGCGGCGCGATGGTGTTTCTGTCCAGCGCCAGCGCGCTGCAACCCGGCAGGATCGACGCGGCCTATGCCCTGAGCAAGATGGCCCTGAACCGCCTTGTGACGCTGCTGGCCGCGGAAGTCGCCGAGCGCGGGATCCGGCTCAACGCCGTCTGCCCGGGCCCCATCATGTCCGACCGGGTGATGGACGAGCGCCTGATCGACCCCATCACTTCCGAGCACCGCACCGCCGAGGAGGTCAGCGAGGAAATCCTCGCCGAAATGCCGCTGGCGCGTTTCCACCAGACCATTCCGCCGGTCGAGTCCGTGGTGGACGCCGTCAACTTCCTGATCAGCGACGAGGCCCGCTTCATCACCGGCGCCGTCCTGCCCGTGGACGCCGGCAAGTCACTGTCGGGCATCTGAGGCGCCGCCCGAGCGTAATCGGGCGGGGCTCAGAAAGCCCAGGAGAGTTGCGCCGTCAAGAAGTTGTAGCTTTCTCCGCTTCCGCCTTTTCCTGCCGCGTAATCCCTGTCGCGCCCCCACTCAACCGCGAGCGTAAACGGTTCCGCGATTTGCACGGACAGGACGGCGAGCAGGCGGCGCTCGGGCAGTTCCAGCGCGAGTGCTTCCCGGGTCGCCTGGTAGCCGAGCGCCGCGGTGGCGTTCCTGCCGAGAACATCGAAGTCCCAGGCCGCTTCGAGCAGCCAGCTTGCCGGTTGGGCTCCGCGCCCGGCAAACTCCATTTCGCGGACGGCGTAGGAATCGAGCGCGCCCACGTATTCCGCGATCAGCGTGGCGGCGCCGTACCGAAGGGCGGCATGCGCCGACAAGCCGGCGACCCGCTCGGCGGGTCCTTCATGTGCGGTCGTATCCGCAAGCAGGCTCAGCATGTTCGCCGAATAGCTGAAGTCGCTGGTGAGCGCCAGGTTTAGGGCCAGGCCGGTTTCCTCGCGCTCGGATGAAAAGGAGACCGCTGCCGCGTAGCCCCCGACGCCGTTGGCCGATTCGAGTCCGTCGTTCTTGGCGAAACCGAACAGGGCCGCGCCCAGTCCGCCCGAACTCCACCCGAGGCTTACGGATATCTCGTTGGTTTCTGCGACTTCAAGAGTCAGCGGATCCGAAATCATGCGCGTGTCGAAAACGCCGATCGGCAGAAACTGCCGGCCCGCGGCAAGAGACCAGGGCCCTTCGGGGAAACTGACGCGGAGGGTTGCAGTCTCCAGGAAGGCCGCTTCACTGCCGAAAACATCCTGCTTCTCGCCCAGGTCCGTGTGCTCGTAGAGGAAACCGGCCTCCACCGCGGCCCAGTCCGTGATCGCTGCCGCCAGGCTCAATCCGACTTCCGAAATGCCGGCTTCGGCATGTCCGTCCTCGTTTTCCGGGCGCGTGTGTATCCAGTCCAGGTCGGCATGGCCCCCGATTTCCAGCCATTCCGCGCCCTGGGCAGCGCCATGGCACAGCAGCAAGACAAGACAGGCGAGGACGGTGTGCTTCAACTTCGTCGCCTCCGTGTCACGAACTTGCTCGCTTGCGGGCGTACAGATCAATCAGGTCTTTTAACCGCTACAGCCCTGGCTTGTCATGAGTTGAAGGAGGGACTCGTGGCGGGCGTGGGCCTGCATTCGCTCTCTGTGGTACTTGCCCCACCAGCGCGGAGGCCCGGCATCTCCGCTAGGCGTTAAATCCGAGAACCTCATATCGCCGCCTAAATCAATAATCGTGGACTGGGCGCCCGGGCCGGCGGTCGTTAAGCGGCCCCTTCTGCGCTTGTCTTGCGCGTACCCTTCCATTTCCTGCCGGGACTGTGAGAGTTCCCCGCGCAGGGCGGCACAACTGTAGTCGGCGTATGCATCGAGAAAGCCGGCCTGGTATTCGGCGTGGGCGCAGCCGCCGAGGACAAGGGCGGCGATCACTGGCAGATACTTCTTCATAGCCAAAAAAATGCTAACACGCGGGCGGGGCAGGGGATAAAATTCGCGATCCGATCGGGAGCTTGCCGGGAGAAAGGTCGATGGCGATAAGCATGCGGGACGTGGAATACAGCCACGGGGACAAGGTTTTCGAGGCGCGGATGTACTGGGACGACGCGCGCGGGCCGGCGCCGGCGGTGGCGGTGGCGCATGCCTGGAGTGGCCGGGCCGAGCACGAATGCGAAGCCGCGGAGCAGCTGGCGGGCGAAGGCTACGTCGGGATTGCGCTGGACGTGTACGGCAAGGGCGTTCTCGGTCAGAGCGTCGAAGAGAACATGGCGCTGATGAACCCGCTGATCGAGGACCGGGCGCTTCTGCAGGCCCGCCTTCTGGCCGGGCTGGACTGCGCCGCGGCGCAGCCGGAAGTGGACGGCGGGAACATGGCAGCGATCGGCTACTGCTTCGGCGGCCTTTGCGTGCTGGACCTGGCGCGGGTCGGCGCCCCGGTGAAGGGCGTGGTGAGCCTGCACGGGCTGTTCAACCCGCCCGGGAACACGGAGGGCAATTCGATCAGTTCAAAGGTGCTGGTGCTGCATGGCTGGGCCGACCCCATGGTTCCGCCGGACACGGTGGTCGGGCTGGCCACGGAAATGACGGAAGCGGGCGCGGACTGGCAGATCCATGCCTACGGCCATGCCCTCCACGGCTTTACCCATGATTCGCCGGCGTTGGCCGACGGCATCGGCTACAGCGAGTCGGCGGACCGGCGGTCGTGGCAGTCGGTGCTGAACTTCATGGCGGAACTGTTTGATTAAGGGCGGGACGCGCGAGCGACATACCCTCACTTACCATGGCTTCGTATTCGACCAACGAGTTCAAGTCCGGGCTGAAGGTAATGCTGGGCGACGAGCCCTGCGCGATCCTCGGGACCGAATTCGTCAAGCCCGGAAAGGGCCAGGCGTTTACCCGCGTCAAGCTTCGTTATCTCCGCACCGGCCGCGTGATCGAACGCAACTTTCGCTCCGGCGAATCGATTCCCGCCGCCGATGTGGTCGACCGCGAAATGGACTACCTGTACGGCACCGGAGACGAATGGGTGTTCATGGACGCGGAGACGTACGAGCAGTACGAAGCGAACGAGGCGGCCATGGGCGGTTGCGAACGCTGGCTGGTCGAGCAGAGCCGCTGCCGCGTCACCCTGTTCAACGGCGCGCCCTTGACGGTCACGCCGCCGAATTTCGTCGAGCTCAAGGTCACGCAGTCCGATCCCGGAATGAAGGGCGACACGGCCACCGGTGGCGTAAAGCCGGCGACCCTGGAGACCGGGGCCGTCGTGCGCGTGCCGCTGTTCGTGGAGGAAGGCGCGGTCATAAAGGTGGACACGCGCACCGGGGAATACATCGGCCGCGCCTAGGCGGCGAATCAGGCTTCGAAGGGCAACCGTTGTCCCAGGGCCTGACCGCAGCGGACTTCCTCCACGGGTTTGCGCTCGGGCAGCCAGGCAAGCAGGTCGCGTGTCGCCACCAGCACCACCGTGGAGCCCAGATTGAAGTGTGCGAGATAGTCGCCGCGTTCGCACTTCGCGCCGCGCGGGCCGGGGAAGCGCCAGCGCGTCGGCACCGGCGGAATGCTCGCGTCGGTGCGGATATCGAACGCGGTGCTGATGGAACCGACGTTCAGAGCGCCCACCATGACCACGCAGAACTTCCCGCCGCCGGTGTCGAAATGCAGCGCCACCCGCTCGTTGGTCGCGAGCACCGCGGGCGCCGCATCAATCATCGCGGGGTTGACCGAAAGCCGCCGTCCGGGCAGGTATACCACTTCGCGCAACTGGCCGGCGAGGGGCATGCGCACCCTGTGGTAATCCGACGGCCGCAAGTAGATGACGGACAGATGACCGTCCTCGTACGGCCCGGCGCAACGCGCGCCGCCCAGCAACTCCGCGATGGAGTACCCGGCTCCCTTTACCCGCGGTTGTGACGTGCCGTTGACCTCGCCAATCCGCGTCAGCAATCCGTCGGCGGGACAGACGACGCATTCCTCGCCGTTTTCGGGCATTCGGGCGCCATCCCTCAGCTCGCGCGAAAAGAACTCGGCAAGGCTGGCATATCCGCGGGGTACGGGCCTGGCGGCCTCCTCCGTGTCGATTGAAAAGAGCCAGGCGAAGACGCGAATCAGCACGCCGCCCGGCCCCCTGAAGCGCGCAACGCGCGCAGCCAGGCGGCTGAGCGTCAGCAGCGGCAGAATGAAGTGCAGGCGTACAAGCAGTCGGGCAAGCAAAGTCGGTCGCCTCATGCGGGACAGCCGATTGTAGCCCTGGCAAGCCGATACCTTTCGAAGATTTCGTTATCCGACGATGCGCTTTTATGACCTTGTCGATGAGTTGGCCGCCCGCCTCGCGGGCGCGCGGGTCCATTTCGGCCACGGCATGGACAGTGCCGAGGACGAGGCCCTGGCGCTCGCGAACTTCGTTTGCCGGGCCGCGATGTGGCAGCGCCGCTCGCTGCTCGGGCGGCGCGTGTCGGCGGCCGAGCGGGCGCGGGCGCGGGCACTGGCCCTTGCGCGCGTCTCGCGGCGTCTGCCGCTGGCTTACCTGACTCGCGAGGCCTGGTTTGCGGGGATGCGCGTTTACGTCGACAAGCGCGTCTGCATCCCGCGCTCGCCGCTGGCGGAACTGATCGAGTCCGGTTTCGCGCCCTGGCTGAACCCGGGTGGGGCGCAACGGATCATCGATCTTTGCACCGGTTCGGGCTGCATTGCAGCTGCCTGCGCGTTCGCCTTTCCCGGGGCCGAAGTCGTGGCGACCGACATTTCGCCGGCCTCCCTGTGCGTGGCCGAGCGCAACATGCGCCGGCTGGGCCTGCGCAGGCGCGTCGAGCTACGCAGGGGAGACCTTTTCGCCGGCGCCCAGGGGAAATTCGATCTGATCATTGCCAATCCTCCCTATGTGCCCGCCGGCGCGTGCGCGTCTCTGCCGCGCGAATACCGTCATGAGCCGCGGATGGCGCTGGCGGCCGGCGCCGACGGGCTGGCGATAGCGTCGCGCATCCTCGAGGAAGCGCCCACGTACCTCGCCGAGGGTGGGTTGCTGGCGCTGGAGGTCGGCGAGGTGGCCGAGGATCTTGCGGCCACGCATCCGGAACTGCCGTTCCTCTGGCCTTCGCTCGAAATGGGCGGCGAGGGCGTTCTGCTGCTTCGGGCGTAGGGCTACTCTGGCGGTGGCTTGTTCAGAAGCTTGGCCAGCAGTCGGGCGATCTCCAGGCGCATCATGCGCCGATCCAGGATCATGTCCAGCGCGCCATGCTCCAGCAGGAACTCGGCGCGCTGGAATCCTTCGGGGAGGTCTTCGCGGACCGTTTGCTTGATCACGCGCGGGCCGGCGAAACCGATCAGTGCGCCGGGCTCGGCGATCACGATGTCGCCCTGCATCGCCAGGCTTGCGGACACGCCGCCCATCGTGGGGTTGGTGAGAACCGAAATATACGGAAGGCCGGCCTGGGCCAGAGCATGCAGCGCGGCGGTTACCTTGGACAACTGCATCAGCGAGAAAAGCGCCTCCTGCATGCGCGCGCCCCCCGAGGCGGAAAAGTTGACCAGGGGCGTGCGATGTTCGCGGCAATAGCCTGCGGCGCGGACGAACTTCTCGCCCACCACCGAACCCATGGAGCCGCCCATGAAGCCGAACTCGAACGCGCTGGCCACGAGCGGCTGGCCGTACAGCTTGCCGGTCATGGTCACCAGGGCTTCAAGCTCGCCGCTGCTGTCTCTTGCCTGCGCGACCCGGTCCGGGTAACGCTTGGTGTCCCTGAACTTAAGCGGGTCCTTGGGCTGAAGCCGGGGGGAAAGCTCTCTGGCCGAGTCGCTGTCCAGGAACAACTCCAGCCTTCGCCTGGCCCCGAGGCGCATGTGATGCTCGCACTTGGGGCACACATGCTGAACTCGCTCCACCTCGGTTCGGTACAGTTGCGTCCCGCAGGCATCGCACTTGACCCATACGCCTTCCGGCACGGTCTTCTTGGGCCGTCGCGTCGTGATCCGCGACGGCATTAATCTCCGCAGCCAGGAAATCGCCATAAGACTTTGATTTTAGCCTAAATGTCTTCCGGGATTCGGAGAACCGTTTCGAGACCGGCCGGGTTCCGTTCAGGCAGCAGCTCCGGTGGATACCCGATCCGGCGGAGGTACAGCCCCTGGGAAGGCGCAGCCGGACCCGCGGCTTCCCGGTTGCGCGCCGCGAGAATCTCCGCGATCCAGGCGGCCGCCTGGCGCCCGCGCCCGACGAGCGCCAGCGAGCCGGCGATGTTCCTCACCATGCGCTGCAGGAAGCCGCTTGCCCGGCACATGATCCATACGCGTTGCCCGCTGCGGCGAACCCGGATATCCATGACCGTGCGCACCGGCGACCGGGCCTGGCAATCGGCCGCCCGAAACGAGCTGAAGTCGTGTTCGCCGGCCAGCGCCTGCGCGGCGCGATGCATCGCCTCGTGGTCCAGCGGGTCCCGGATCAGCCAGGCCCGATTGCGTTCGAGCGCCGAGCGCACGCTGCGGTTCAGGATCAGGTACGCGTAGGTGCGCGACAGCGCCGAGTGGCGCGCATGGAAATCGCCCGGCACCTCGCGGACCCAGAGCAGGTTGATATCGTCGGGCAGGTAGGTGTTGGCGCCGAACAGCCAGTCGCGCCGGCTCCGGCGGGCGCCGGTGTCGAAATGCGCGATCTGCTCGACGGCGTGAACTCCGGCGTCGGTCCGCCCGGCGCCCATGCATCGCACCTCCTCGTCGGCCACCCGGCCGAGCGCCCGGTTGACAGCATCCTGAACATTGGGGCTGCCGCTTTGCGACTGCCAGCCGTGGAAGCCGCTGCCGTCGTATTCCAGCCCCAGGGCGAGCCGTGTGCGGGTCATGCGTCCCCGGAATTCTCCGGTTCGAGCCTTTGGCGCATCCGGCGCAGCGCCTCCGCGAGTTCGTCGGCGTTCTCGCCCTCGCGCGCTTCAACGATATGGGCGAGGACCTCAAGCGTGTCGGCGTCCCGGCCCATTTCCTCGAGCGCCCGCGCCAGGTCCATGTAGTTCTCGGGATCAAGTTCGCTCATGGCGTCCGCCAGGGCCGCGTCGGGCCCTACCACGACTTCTTCGGCGGCTCGTTCGGGCTTGCCTGCTCCGACTTCGCCGCCCGCCCGTCCCTGCGAAGTCTCGCCGCTTTTCCTCGAACCGTGGGTGGAGAACATCCGGGCCACGCGCGCGGGGCCGAAAACGATCCCGGCAAGGACCGAAAAGACCAGCCCGGCGGTAATCAGCGGCCCGCCCCAGAGGACCCATGGCGAGAACAGTCCTTCCTGCGGAACCGCGGGCGAGACCAGCAGCGCAATGAACAGCGAAACGGCCAGTGTTGCGATTCTGCCTTTCATGGCGGAGCCCGTTAACCCGATGCGTCGTCCCGAATCAGGAGTTCGGCGATCTGCACGGCGTTGAGCGCGGCCCCCTTGCGAACGTTGTCCGCCACAACCCAGAAACTGAGGCCCTGTTCATGCGAGATGTCCTCGCGCACACGCCCCACGAACACGGCGTCGGACCGGCTCGCGTCGATGCCGGGAGTGGGATAGCCGCCGGCCCGGTCCTGGCTCATGACGACCACGCCGCGGGCGGCCCGGAACAGCCTGAGCGCTTCCTCGACCTCCACCTTGCGCTTCAGTTCCACGCTGACGGCCTCGGAATGACCGAAGAAAACGGGCACTCGCACCGCCGTGGCGCTGATGCGGAGGTCGTCGTCGCCCAGGATCTTGCGGGTCTCCCAGACCATCTTCATTTCTTCCTTCGTGTAGCCGTTGGCCTGGAAATCGTCGATGTGCGGCACCGCGTTGAACGCCGCGCTGGGTGCCGACGCCGCTGGAAGCTGCCCCCCGTTGGCGGGCGGTTCCGCCTCCTCCTCGTCAGCCGGCTCTTCCGGGCGGCCCTTGCCGGCCATCATGTCGGCCGTGTGCCTGACGAGGTCCTCCATCGCCCTGCGGCCGGCTCCGGAAACCGCCTGGTAGGTGGCCACGCTGATCCTTTCTATGCCGATGGCGTCGTACAGGGGCTTCAGCGCAACGACGAGCTGGATCGTCGAGCAATTCGGATTGGCCACGATTCCGCGCTCGCGGCATTCGGCCAGGGCGGAGGGATTGACCTCGGGCACGATCAGCGGCACGTCGTCGTCGTAGCGAAACGCCGACGAGTTGTCGATCACGATCGCCCCACTGGCCGCGGCTCGCGGCGCGTGCTCGATCGCGGTTCCCGCGCCGGCCGAGAACAGTGCGAAGTGCACGCCCGAGAAGTCGAACTCGTTCAGCGCCTGAACCGCGACCTGGCGTTCGCCGAATTCCACGGTCTTGCCGAGTGAGCGTTCGCTGGCGACCGCGTGAAGCCGGTCCACGGGAAACTCGCGCTGCGCGAGAATCTGCATCATGGTCTCGCCGACCAGTCCTGTGGCGCCGACCACAGCGACGTTGTAGCCGTTCATGTCAGCCCCGCGCCGTCCGCGCCGCGGAAGCCGGGCGAGCGTCCGCGGCAGCCGAGGAGGCCTCGCGGTCGACATCGCCGCATTGCGCGCGGTCGCGGAGGTAATGGTCCATGAGCGTGATCGCCAGCATGGCCTCCGCGATCGGGGTGGCGCGCAGTCCCACGCAGGGATCGTGCCGCCCGCCGGTGCTGATCTCGGTGGCGGCCCCGCCCCGGGTGACCGTGGCGCCCTTCTTGCGGATGCTGGAAGTGGGCTTCATCGCGATGCTCACCAGCAGGTCCTGTCCGGACGATATGCCACCCAGCGTGCCCCCGGCGTCGTTCTTGAGGAAGCCTCCCGGGGCAATCTCGTCGCGATGCTCCGAACCGCGCTGCTCCACGGCCGCGAAGCCGGCGCCGAACTCCACGCCCTTGACCGCATTGATGCTCATCAGCGCGTGCGCAATCACCGCCTCGAGCTTGTCGAACACGGGCTCTCCGAGCCCGGGCGGCACTCCCTGCGCGCACACGTTGATGCGCGCTCCGATCGAATCGCCCGCCAGCCTCAGTTCGTCCATGAACGATTCCAGTTCCCTCAGCTTGGCGGGGTCGCCGCAGAAGAACGGGTTGTCGTTGATGATCTCGGGGTTCGGGCACTCGAGCCGGATCGGTCCGAGCTGCGCCACGTAGCCGAAAATCGTGATGCCCGCCCGCTCGCTCAGGTACTTGCGGGCGATCGCTCCGCCGGCGACCCGCATGGCCGTCTCCCGGGCGGAGGCGCGCCCCCCTCCGCGATAGTCGCGAATGCCGTACTTCTGCTGGTAGCTGAAATCGGCGTGCCCGGGACGGAACTTGTCCTTGATGGCGGAGTAATCGCGGGGCCGCTGGTCGGTGTTCTCGATCATCAGCCCGATCGGCGTTCCGGTGGTCACGCCCTCGAAGACCCCGGACAGTATCCGCACCTGGTCGGCCTCCTTGCGTTGCGTCGTATGGCGCGAGCGCCCGGGGCGCCGCCGGTCGAGGTCCACCTGTATGTCCGCCTCGCACAATTCCATGCCGGGCGGGCAGCCGTCGACGATGGCGCCCAGCGCCGGGCCGTGGCTTTCGCCGTAGGTCGTGACGCTGAACAGGCGTCCTATGGTGTTGCCGGACATGGCGTAATCCGCAGGCGGTGGGCGAAAAAACCTTATTTTACGCTCGCGCTCCCAAGCGCCCGCATATAATTCAATGCAATGCAATCACCGGTGCTTGAGCGGCTGGTGGGCGGGGCGGTCCTTGTGGGCCTGCTCCTGTTGCTGGCCCTGGCAATCGGCCCGCGGGACGGGGTCCGCATGCCGGACGACGAGGGCTCCGAGAGCCCTGTGGCCCAAGTCGCACCTCAACCCGCCGAACCCGATCCCCGCACCGTCGCGCAATGGGTGCCCCCGGGTTCGGTGCCCCACGCGCCGCAACCGGCCAGGGCTATCGCCGCACCGCCAAGAACGAGCGAACCCGGCACGCCCTCGGCAAGCCCTCGCGAAGCTACGGAAACGCCCGCAACTGCGGCCGGGCCTCAGTGGGCCGTGCAACTCGGCAGTTTCGCCTCGCGCGCGAATGCCGACCGGCTCTCCGAATGGTGCCGCGAACAGGGCTATGGCGTGCGGGTCGTGACCGGGCAGGACGGCGGCCGCACCCTGCATCGGGTACGCGTTGGCCCCTATGCCTCGAGAGCCGACGCCCGTACGGCGGTCGCCGAACTGGCCCTTCTGGGACGCAGCGGTTTCGTGTCGGACTGGGAGACCGCGTCGCCGTGACCCTGTTCGACTGGATCGTACTGGTGATTTTTCTTTCCGCCGCCTGGCTCGGAATGAAACGCGGTTTCCTGTCCGCCGCCCTGAGTCTTGGAACCTGGATTGCGGGACTGTTTCTCGCCTTTGCGTTCGGCGACATTGTCGTGACCACGCTGCTTTCGGGCTGGCCGGCGAAGATCGAGGTCTGGCTGGCGAACAATCCGCTTGCCGGCGCGATTTTTCGCGGGCCGTCGGTGGCTGAATCCATAGCTCTGTGGGCGGCCAGGCTGGGCATCCTGGTGCTCGTGCTCGTGGTCGGCTCGACCGTGGCCGGCCTGGCGTCCCGGGCGGTGGAAAACAGCGTGCTGGCTTCCGCGGACCGCGCCTTGGGCGTATTATTGGGCGCAGCCAAAGGCTGGCTGATTGCAGGTGGACTTCTGCTCTTGTGCATACACGTGGGGCCCGAGACCTGGGTGCAGGGTTCGATGAGCCTGCCTTTCCTTGAACCGGTCAGTGACGCCCTGAGCCTGCTTCTCAAGGCATTGGGTGGCCGCTGATGTGCGGAATCGTCGGCCTGATGGGTCACGGCGCGGCGGCGCCGGAAATCTACGACGCCCTCATCATGCTCCAGCACCGGGGGCAGGACGCGGCCGGCATCATGACCGACGACGAGGGCATGTGCCGCAAGCGCCGCGCCCGTGGACTCGTGCGCGAAACGTTTCGCACCCGCCACATGCAGAACCTGCGGGGCTCCGCCGGCCTGGGCCATGTGCGCTATCCGACCGCCGGGTCCGACAAGAACTCCGAAACCCAGCCGTTCTTCGTCAACAGCCCGTACGGGATCGCCCTTGCGCATAACGGCAATCTGACCAACGCACACGAGCTGGCCGGCGAGATGCGCCAGCGCGACCGCCGCTATCTCAATACCGACTCCGACAGCGAACTGCTGCTCAACGTATTCGCCCACGAGCTCCTGCGCACCTCGCGCCGGTCGATGGACACCGACGCCGTGTTCCGCGCGGTGCGCGGCGTCCACAAGCGCTGCAAGGGCGCCTACTCGGTCGTATGCCTGATCCTGGGCTTCGGGCTGGTCGCTTTCCGCGATCCGTACGGCATCCGGCCGATGGTCGTCGGACGGCGCGAGAGCAACAAGGGGCCGGAATACCTGGTGGCTTCCGAAAGCGTCGCGCTGCAGCAGCTCGGCTTCGAACTGGACCGGGACGTGATGCCGGGCGAGGCCTGGGTCTTTCCCTACGGCGAGGAGGCGGTGACCCGCCAGTGCGCGGCGCGCACGCAATACACGCCGTGCATCTTCGAATACGTCTACTTCGCCCGCCCGGATTCTCTGATGGACCGGATTTCGGTGCACAAGGCGCGCCTGAGAATGGGCGAGCGCCTGGTGGAGAAGATCCAGCGCGAGCACGACACCAGCGACGTGGACGTGGTGATTCCGATCCCCGACACCAGCCGCACCAGCGCCATGGAGGTGGCGAACCGGCTGAACGTCAAGTACCGCGAGGGATTCATCAAGAACCGCTATATCGGCCGCACCTTCATCATGCCGGGCCAGGACGAGCGCAAGCGCTCGGTGCGCCAGAAGCTCAACCCCATCAACCTGGAATTCCGCGGCAAGAACGTTTTGCTGGTGGACGATTCCATCGTGCGCGGCACCACCTCGCGCCAGATCGTCGAGATGTCCCGCGAGGCGGGAGCCAGAAAGGTGTACTTCGCCTCGGCCGCCCCGCCGGTCCGCTACCAGAACGTGTACGGGATCGACATGCCGGCGCCGGACGAGCTGATCGCGGCCAATCGCACGGTGGAGGAAGTCGAGAAGAGAATCGGCGCCGACTGGCTGGTTTACCAGGACCTGGGCGACCTGATCTCCGCGGTCAATTTCCGGCGTGCGGAGATCACCGGTTTCGACGTTTCCTGCTTCAACGGCCAGTACGTGACCGGCGGCGTGGACCGCAAGCTGCTCCGCCGGATCGCCAGGGAGCGCGCCGACGCGGTGCGGGCCAAGCGCCGGGCGCGCAAGCGGAAAGCCAGGAAGGCCGCGCGGGTGGCCGCCGCCGAGCCGGTAGCCGCCGCGCAGCCGGCCAAGATGGCCGAGCTGCCCGCCCTCGAAGTCGAAAGCGGCTAGAGGTCGAACGCCTCCAGGCGGAATCCGCCGTCGTCGTGCTCCAGCGCCCAGCCGCGCTCGAACCAGTCGCCCAGGACGATCCGGGTGGCGCCCCCGCCGTCCAGTTCGAATTCGTGCACGTCGGGACGGTGCGTGTGGCCGTGAATGAACCGCCGCACTCCGTTCGCCCGCATCGCATCGGCCACGGCGGTCGCGTTGACGTCCATGATCTCCATCGGCTTGCCGCCGGTTGATATGCGGCTGGCGTCACGCGCCTGGGCGGCCAGCGCACGCCGGGCGGCCAGCGGCAGGGCCAGGAACTGCGCCTGCCAATCCGGGTCGCGGACCATGGCGCGAAACTCCTGGTAGTCATGGTCGTCGGTGCACAGGCTGTCGCCATGCATCAGAAGCACGTCTTCTCCACCCAGGTTCGCGACGCTGGTTTCCGGAAGCAGCGTCACGCCCGTCCGCACGGAAAAGTCATCCCCGATCAGGAAGTCCCGGTTGCCGTGCACGAACCACGCCGGGACCCCGCCTGAAGTCAGTTCCGCCAGCGCGTCCATGATCTCGCCGGCGTGGGGATCGTCGTCGTCGTCGCCCACCCAGGCTTCGAACAGATCGCCCAGGATATAGAGCGCCTCGGCCTGGGCGGCGCGGCGCCTCAGGAATTCACGGAAGGCCTGGGTTGCGTCGGGTCGGGTGGCGTCCAGATGGAGATCGGAGACGAACAGGGTGCTCATTCAGTCACGCGCAGGACCCGTTCGATGATCACCGGCGCCGCCGGCACGTCGCTGCGGAAGGGGCCGCCCGGACCGGTGGCGCGGTTTCCGATCTCGTCCGCGACCTCCATGCCGCTGACTACCCGTCCGAACACCGCATATCCCCAGCGTCCCGGCCGCGGATTCAGAGCCACGTTGTCCTGAAGATTGATATAGAACTGGTTTTTCGCCGAATGCGGATCGCCGGTGCGCGCCATGGCGACGGTGCCGCGCAGATTGGAGCGGCCGTTGCCGGATTCGTTGGGCAAGGTTTCGTCGATCTGGCGCTCCTGGAAATCGACCGACCATCCGCCGCCCTGGATCACGAAGTCCTGGACCACGCGATGGAAGATCGTGCCTTCATAGAAGCGGGAGGCCGAAAGGCGCAGGAACTGCGACACCGTCAGCGGGGCGTCGTTGGCGAACAGTTCCAGCGTGAATGCGCCCGCGGTCGTTTCCACCCGCACCCGCGGGAAGGGGTCCATTTCCTCTTCCGCCTCGGCCGGTTCCTGCGCGCCGCCGGCGCCGGCGCCAAGCGCCACGAGGCACAGCGCGGCGATCCACGCCCGTTTGCCTTGAATTCTCGTATTTCTCATTTCGGTTTGTCCTGCGAACTCGTCGTGTTGTAAATGGCGGCATCCAGCGTGTTCTGCAACAGCATGGCGACGGTCATCGGACCCACTCCGCCCGGCACCGGCGCAATCCAGGCCGCACGTTTGCGCGCCTCCTCGAATTCTACGTCGCCGCGCAGCCTGCCGTCGCTCATTCTGGTAATGCCGATGTCCATCACAACGGCACCCTCGCGTATCCAGGCGCCCGGAATGAGTCCCGGCTTGCCCACGGCGCTGCAGAGGATTTCCGCCTGCCGGACATGCTGCTCGAGATTGGTCGTGAACCGGTGGCAGACCGTGACCGTGGCGCCGGCCAGAAGCAGCTCCAGCGCCAGCGGGCGCCCCACCAGGTTCGATGCGCCCACCACAACGCAATGCTTGCCCTTCGGCTTGACGCCGATCTTCTCCAGCATGCGGATCACCCCCACCGCGGTGCAGGGCCGCAATCGGGGCGTGCGCAGCGCCAGCAGTCCGAAGGTCAGCGGATGAAAACCGTCCACGTCCTTGCCCGGGTCGATGCGCTGGATGACGTTCAGCGAGTTGATGCGCCCGGGCAGGGGCAGCTGCACCAGGATGCCGTCAACGTTCCCGTCCCGGTTGAATTCGTCGATCAACGCCAGCAGGGTCGGCTCGTCCGTGTCCGCCGGGAGGTTGTGATCCAGCGATGCGATACCGGCGGCGGCGCAGGCCCGCCGCTTGTTCCGAACGTAAACCTGCGAGGCCGGGTCCGCCCCCACCAGCACCGTGGCCAGCGCCGGCGCCCGGTGGCCTTCGGCAAGCCGCTCCTCGACCGTTTGGCGGATTTCCTCACGGATCGCCGACGATATGGCCTTGCCGTCAATCAGTTGCGCGGTCATGAGGATCCGGTTGGCCCTGAACGGAGGGGATTTTACCGACTGCATTGCGTGCTCACCAGCACGCCCGGCATTGGGTTTCACTCCACGTTCAGGTGACGGCGGGCCGCAAGGTTGCTATCATCCGGGCCTTCTTGAGCGGTCTCCGAGACCCCGTATCCGGGAGAGGGCTACATGCGATTTTCGATCATTCTCTGGGCGATGGTGCAGGCATTGCGGTTCACCAGGCTGCGCTACGCCGAGTTCAGGAACCGCCTGAAGGAAAGAAACGTCATCGCCCAGTTCAAGCTGCTGGACAACTCCGCCGGGCGGTGGGTCCAGATCGAAGACGGCAGGATCCGCTCAGGCAAGGGCATACACGAGAACCCCGACTTTTCGGTGGTCTTCAAGAACAGGGCGATCGCCGAAGAATTCCTGACGCCTCCGTTCGACCAGTTGGTGCGCGTGGACGCCGCCAAGAACTTCAAGCTGACCGTGGAAGGATCGGACGAGGCGTCCGTCTGGTTCATGATCACGCTGAACCGCATGCAGTCCATCCGCTGGAAGATCGGGACCGACATGGGCAACGGCGTGACCCGCTACACCAACGGCACCAACGGCGGCCCGATCTTCGTCTATGTCAAGGAAGGCAAGATCATCCGCATCACCCCGGTGGACTTCGACAAGGACGACGCGCCTTCATGGACCATCAGGGCCCGGGGCAAGGAATTCACGCCGCCCCGGCGCACGACGCTGGCAGCGCACGGGCTCTGCCAGAAATCCATGGTCTATTCGAAGAACCGCATTCTCCATCCGATGAAGCGGGTGGACTTCGATGTCGACGGCGAGCGCAATATCCAGAACCGCGGCAAGTCGGAGTTCGTGCGCATCAGCTGGGACGAGGCGCTGGACATCGTGGTCAAGGAGATCAAGCGCTCCAAGAAGCATGGCCCGGGCGCGGTGCTGGTCACGCACGGCTCGCACCACCAGTGGGGCAACCTGGGACACTACCTGAGCGCCTTCAACCGCTTCTGGAACCTGATCGGCTGCTCCAAGCTGCACAACAACCCCGATAGCTGGGAGGGCTGGTACTGGGGCGCCATGCACCACTGGGGCAACAGCCTGCGGCTGGGCACGCCCGAGTTCTACGGCACCGTGGAGGACTGCCTCAAGGAAGCCGAGCTGATGGTGTTCTGGTCCAGCGACCCGGACGCCAGCTACGGCTACGAGGGCACGGTCCGGCGCGAGTGGGCCAAGGAGCTGGGCATCCCCATGGTGCACATCGACCCGTTTTTGAACCATACGGCCGCGCACCTGGGCGGCAAGTGGATCTCGCCCAAGCCCGGCACCGATTCCGCGCTGGCCCAGGCGCTCTGCTACGTCTGGATCACCGAGGACCTCTACGACAAGGAGTTCGTCGAGAAACGCACCACTGGCTTCGACGAATGGAAGGCCTACGTCCTCGGCGAGTCCGACGGCACGCCGAAAACGCCCGAATGGCAGGAAGCGGAGACCCGGGTGCCCGCGCGCGAGGTCCGGGCGCTGGCCCGCCAATGGGGCAGCAAGAAGACCTATCTGGGCGCCGGCGGCTGGGGTTGCGGCCTGGGCGGCGCCGGACGCGGCCCCATGGGCGTCCAGTGGGCGCGGATGATGACCATCCTGGGCGCGATGCAGGGCTTCGGCCGGGCGGGCGTGAACTTCGGCAACCTGCAGTTCGGGGCCCCGCTGGACTTCTCCTTCTACTTCCCCGGCTACGCCGAAGGCAGCATGTCGGGCGAGTTGACCTACAGCGCCAACGCGGCCAACAACTACCAGCGCATGCCGCACGTCGTGACGATGAACTCGTCGCGCCAGAACATTCCCAAGATCCGCCTGCCGGAGGCGATCATGGAAGGCAGCGCGATGGGCTTCCTCACCGACGTGTCCTCCGTGCGCGGCCAGTTCCTCCGCTACGGCTATCCGGCGCCGGGTCACGCCAAGATCCAGATGATGTACAAGTACGGCAGCCCCAACTTCGGCACGATGGTCGATTCCAACCGCTGGGTGCAGATGTACCAGTCGGAGAACCTGCCGTTCGTGGTCAACCAGTCGATCTGGTGGGAGGGCGAGACGCCGTATTCGGACGTCATCCTGCCCGCCTGCACCGTGTTCGAGCGCTGGGACATCGGCGAGTACTACAACGTGGGCGCGGGCTACGTGCACCACATGTTCTCAATGGTCAATCACCGCGTGGTGTCGCTGCAGCACAAGTGCATCGAGCCGCTGGGCGAGTCGAAGTCCGACTACGACATCTTCCTGGCCGTGATCGAACGCCTGGGGCTGGGGGCGATGTACTCGGAAGGCGGCAACACCGAACTGGACTGGTGCAAGCGCGTGTTCGATTCGTCGGATGTGGCCAAGCACACGACCTGGAAGGAGTTCCTGAAGAAGGGCTATTTCGTCGTGCCCGCGGACCCGGAAGACGCGCGCGCTCCCACGGCCAACCGCTGGTACTACGAGGGCCGGAAGAAGGACACGCCCGAGCCCTATCCGCTGCCGGCGGATTACGTGGGCGAGTTCGGCGAAGGACTGCAGACGACGTCCGGCAAGTTCGAGTTCCTGCCCGACACCCTGAACCAGATCGACGACCCGGCGCGCCCGCCGCTCAACAGATACCAGAAGAGCTACGAGAACGCCGAGGCCGAACCGGCGCTGGCGGACTTTCCGCTGCAACTGCTGACGCCGCACACGCGCTACCCCTTCCACATCATGGGCGACGACGAGGGCTGCACGCTGCAGGACATCCGCGAGCACCGGGTCACGGTGAACGGCCACTCCTACCTGGTGGCGCGGGTCAACCGCCAGGACGCCGAGGCGAGAGGGGTCCGGGACGACGACCTCATTCGCCTGTGGAACCTGAGGGGCTCGGTGGTCTGCGCAGCGCAGGTGACGGACCGACTGCGTCCGGGCGTGGTCAGCGCCTGCACCGGGTCCGCCCAGTACCGGCCCGCCGGGGAGCCCGGCAACTCGACCGACCTGGGCGGCTGCGTGAACATGCTCAATCCAAAGAAGACCATTACCGAACAGGCCAGCGGCATGGCGCCCAACACGTCGCTGATCCAGTTCGAGAAATGGACCGGCGTCGATACCTGGCAACGGTCGGAGGCGGCGTAATGGCGAAGAAATGGAACATGGTCGTCGACATCG
>CAYMQG010000012.1:0-17697 GCA_964392625.1 uncultured Gammaproteobacteria bacterium
GCGTCGGCCGGCGTGGTTCTCGTACCCAGCGGGCGGGCGTCGTAGGAGTAGGCGGTATGGATGTGCAGATCGCCGAAATACGCATTGCGGTTGGCGTTTCGGTCGATGCAGACTTCCCTGTCCTCGGTGTACGTCACCAGGTTGTCGCCAGACGACTCCTGTCCCACTTGCTGAGCGCACCCGCAAACCAGGAAAGCGAGAATCGAAAAACCCAGCGGCTTGTTCGGCATTAGTCCTCCTCCCGGGATGAGGCTCCGCTATCCGGCGCCGGATTGACGCTCGGTTTGCGGGAAAGGGGTTCGCCAGCCGTCCAGCCAGCCTTCGATACGGGCGATCCTTTGTTCCACCGAAGAGATTCGCGTGTTCAGCGAAGAGATCCGCGTGTCCAGGCCGGAAATGTCCTGACGCAGATTCCTCCATACCAGGAGGATCGCGCCCAGAATCGGGACCACGATCGAGAAAACCGTTGCTAATACTTCTCCGTCCATGAGTGCCTCCTTGGCATTGAAGTGCAGAAAAAGTATAGCAATAAGCACGCCCGAAAACAGGGCGTAATCATGCGTTCTCGCCCGCTTTCCGGATACTGATCTGCTTGCGTACACTTGCCGCGTTATGAAATTTCACTCTCACCACTACTTTGTCGGCGAGCAGGCCGACCAGACCCCGGTTCCCGAGCAGTTCGAGGCCGGTCCTTTCAGAAAATCGCGCCCGCCGGAGCCGCTGCTGTTCGAGGTCAACATGGTGGCCGAAGCGCACGGCAAACAGCAGAAGACCGGCACCGTGCAGGTCAACATTCCCGGCTTCAGCCCCGTCACGCTGTATTGCGACGAGCAGCCGCCGGTCGGCGACGACCAGGCGCCGCCGCCGCTGGCGTTTTTCACTGCAGGCATCGGCTTTTGCCTGATGACGCACATGACCGACATCCTCAACACCCGCAAGATCGAGGTCACGTCGATGCGCCTGGAGCAGCGCGTGCGGTTCATGACCACGCTGGGGACCATGCGCGAATTGGGACACAGGACCACGGGCGAGACTGAAAAGGTAGAGACACACGTCATCATCGAAAGCCCCGAACCGCCGGAAAGAATCCAGGCCCTGCTGGAGGAAGCGGAAAGTTCATGCATGGCCCACCATGCGCTGCGCAATCCCATCCCCTGGTCGACGCGGCTGGTGTATAACGGCACCGAAATCGATGCCCGGGACAGCGCCGAGTAGATATGCATGGCTTTGCCGGAGTCTCCGACGAACTGACGATTCACTATCTGTCCCTGGGGCAGGGCCGGCCCCTTGTGTTCATTCCCGGCTGGACCATGGATTCCGGGGCTTTCCGGGAGAACCTGGGGCCGCTGTCGGCGGATTTCCGGGCGATTGCCTACGACCCGCGCAGTCACGGAAAGTCGTCCCGCACCGAATCCGGACACGAATACGGGCAGCACGGAGCGGACCTGGCGGCGTTTCTGGACGAGCTGGAACTCAAGGACGTCGTGCTGCTCGGCTGGTCGGCCGGCGCCTGCGCCGCCTACTCGTATTTCGAGCAGTTCGGATACGGAAACGTCAGCGCGTTCGTCAATATCGACCAGCCGCCCAAAGCGGCCAGGGAAGCGCCCGGCGACTGGGGAATCAACTCAAGGGAAGAACTGGCGCAGTTCGAACAGTTCATGGCGTCGCCGCAAAGGGAGGCGTTTTCAAGAATGGCAGCCCCGACCATGTTTCTGGACCCGCCTGCCGATGAGGCGTTTGTCGAAGAATTCGTCGCCAGTTCGATGAGCACGCCGCAGCCCGCCGCTTCGCTGTTGCTGCGGGAAGTGAATCGCAGCGACTACACGGAGATCGCCAGGGAAGTGGCCGCGCGCCTGCCCGTGCTGCACATCGTCAAGGAAGAGCACGGCGAGGCCGCCCGGCGCTGGATCGAAGCCAACGCGCCGCAGATCGAACTGTGCGTGCTGGGCGCCCACATGATGTTCCTGGAGTTTCCGGCGGAGTTCAACGCCGCCGTCACCCGCTTCCTCAACGCCCGCCTGCCGCCGGCTTAGCCTTGCAGCGTCTTGCTGCAAGGCAGCGAGATTTGCCCGTCATCCCGCTGCAGCCAGTGGTTCGATGTGGTCCAGATTGCTGCTTGCGCGGGCACGGTCGAGGTCGTACATCTTCTGCAGGTTAAGCCAGTATTCCGGCGTCATATCCAGCGCTCGTCCGATGCGAAGGGCCGTGTCCGCAGTAACGGACCGGCGTCCGTGCACAATCTCATTGATTCGTCGAGGCGGCGTATCGATTGCTTTCGCCAGGCGATATTGGCTGATTCCGAGTTCGCCGAGAATCTCGGCCAGGTGTTCCCCCGGGTGAATTGCATCCAAGCGGCTCATGATCTGTTCCTCAGTGATAGTCCGTTACCTCGATGTCCATTGCGCCTTGCTCCGTCCACCGGAAACATACGCGCCACTGGTCATTGATACGAATGCTGTGCTGCCCACTTCTGTCACCCTTCAGTGCCTCAAGGTGATGCGATGGCGGAAGTCTGAGGTCTGACAAGGCGCCCGCTGCGACTACTCGCTGAATTCGCATCCGTGCTCTGCGCTGGATGTCCGCCGGCAGCCGTCGCACACGCTTTCCATCGAAAAGCCGCTCGGCACTCCTGTCCCTGAATCGCCGCACGCTGGAATATTAACGCATTGGGTTAATAGTGGCAATGGTGCCTGCCTCGCGATGTTAGGAACAAATAGACTGTCCGCACTTGTAACAAATGAACTGTCCGGTTTTGCTGTCGGCTTTTTTGGCTGGCGGGTGACGGTGGATGAGACGGACTCAATGGTTACAGGAGACAAGGCGGATGCGATTTGAAGAGGCCTATACGGGTTGGGGTGAGCGTCGTTTGACGCAGGTTCAGGCGGCGGAGTTGCTGGGGGTGTGTGCGCGGACTTTTCGGCGCTACATCCACCGTTACGAGTCCGAGGGGCTGGACGGTTTGCTGGACAAGCGGATGAGCCAGATTTCGCATCGTCGGGCGCCGGTGGACGAGGTGATGAGGATGGTGGATCGGTATCGTCGGCGTCACGAGGGCTGGAGCGTGAAGCACTACTACGCCTGGTATCGGCGCGACGGGGGGACGCGCAGTTACAACTGGGTTCGCAGTCATCTTCAGGCCGCTGGCGCGGTGGAGAAGCTGCCGCGCAAGGGGGCGCACCGCAAGCGCCGCGAGCGGGCGCCCTGGCCGGGGATGCTGCTGCACCAGGACGGCAGTTCGCATGAGTGGGTTCCCGGCCAGACCTGGGATTTGATCGTGACGATGGACGACGCCACCAATGAGCACTACTCGATGTTCTTTTGCGAAGAGGAAGGCACGGTGAGCAGTTTTGTCGGTGTTCGGGACGTGATCGAGTCCCGGGGCCTGTTTTGCTCGCTGTATACGGACCGGGCCTCGCACTACTGGCTCACGCCCGAGGCGGGCGGCAAGGTGGACAAGACGAACCTGACCCAGTTCGCCCGGGCGATGCAGCAACTGGGGGTGGAGATGATCCCGGCGTATTCGCCCGAGGCCCGGGGCCGTTCGGAGCGGGCCTTCAGGACCCATCAGGGGCGGTTGCCCAAGGAGCTGGCCGCCTTGTCGATCACGACGATGGCCGAGGCCAACCGGTATATCGAAGAGGTCTACCGCCCGGCCTTCAATGAGGAGTTCATGCAGCCGCCCAAGGACAACGGCTCGGCGTTTGTCGCGCTTCGCGATCCCGGCGTGCTCGATGACATCCTCTGCCAGGAATACGAGCGGGTGGTCCGCCGCGACAACTGCGTGCGCTTTGACGGGTTGACCTTGCAGATCCCGGCCGATCGGCACCGCTGCCATTACATCAAGGCCAAGGTCAAGGTGCGGCGGCACATGGACGGGACCCTCACGATCAGCCATGGCCCCCGGCGCCTGGCCGGGTATGCCCAAAACGGCGAGGAGCTGAACGATGAATGGCCGGCCGCGGCGTAGCGGGCGACCGACCGCTCAGCGCTCCACAGCGCCCTTCGGACTCCGTCCTTCAGGCGCTGTGGAGCGCTGCACCCAAACCGGACAGTTCATTTGTTCTAAAACCGGACACTTCTATTTGTTGCCAACACTGAGCCGCACTGGGCCTGGGCCGCACTGGGCCACACTGGGCCACCCTATTCTGGATTCAATTCAGGTCATGACTCGCAGCGCTACGCCAAGCCGACTACGCCCAAATTCATTGCGTGCCGGTACTGTGTTGAGCGCTCAGCCCAGTCGCGCCGGTTTTACGCGAGCTTTATAGTCATGTTTGGTTCGGCAGGGGGCGTATCGTCGAACCATCGGGCCATAACGGTCTTGGTCTCCGTATAGAACTTCACTGCCTGCTTGCCGTAGGCGTGCTGATCACCGAAAAACGATTGCCGCCACCCGGTAAAACTGAAAAACGGCAACGGTACCGGAATCGGAATATTGATTCCGACCTGGCCTACTTCGATTTCGTGCTGGAACCTGCGCGCAGTGGCGCCGGACGAAGTGAAGATGGACACTCCGTTTCCAAACGGGTTCGCATTGATCATGCGGATGGCCTCATCAAGGCTGGAGACTTGCGCGCACAGCAGTACGGGACCGAAGATCTCCTCTCGGTAAATCGTCATGTCCGAAGAGACGCCGCTGAAAAGGGTGGGACCCACCCAGTTACCGTCTGGATAGCCCTCCACCTTGCAGTCTGAGCCATCCAACAGGCATTCAGCCCCCTCCTGCTTGCCGGTAGCGATAAGCTCCAGGATGCGGTTCCTAGCCTGCGACGTGATTTGCGGACCGTAGGCCGCGTTCTGGTCGTCCCAGCCGCCGGGTCGCAGTGTAGCCATTGCGTCGCGAACCTGCGGTATCCAATCTGCGCTCTCTCCCACGAAAACAGCCACGCTGATGGCCATGCAGCGTTGTCCCGCAGCGCCGCAGGAAGCGCTCGCCAGATTTCTGACCACCTGGTCACGGTTAGCATCGGGCATCACGACCATGTGATTCTTCGCGCCGGACATCGCCTGGACGCGCTTTAGCTGGTGCGTGCCGGTGCGGTACACATGCCGGGCCACGGGCAAGGACCCCACGAAGGAAACGGCGCGGACATCCCGATGAAGAAGCAGGGCATCCACCTGATCCTTGCCGCCATGAACAAGCTGCAGCACGCCTTCAGGCGCTCCAGCCTCCACGAACAGCTGTGCCAGACGGTTCGGCGTCATCGGGTCCTGTTCGGACGGCTTGAGCACGAAGGTGTTGCCGCAGGCAATGGCGAGCGGAAACATCCACAAGGGAATCATGGCCGGAAAATTGAAGGGCGTGATGCCGGCGCAAACGCCAAGTGGCTGAATATAGCTATGGGTATCGATCCCTCCGGCCACGTTTTCGGCGGTCTCGCCCATCATGAAACTGGCGATGTTGCAAGCGTGCTCCACAACTTCGATACCCCGCCAGACGTCGCCCTGGGCATCGGAAAAAATCTTGCCCGTTTCCAGGCTCAGAATACGGGCGATTTCGTCCTGATGCTGTTTGAGCAGATTCTGGTAGCGCAGCATCAGGCGCGCCCTTTCCGGGAGCGGAATCTCCCGCCAATCGGCGAAAGCGGCTTTTGCGCTCGCAACCGCGCGGTCAATTTCCTTGTGCGTGGCGAAGGGTACGTGCGTCAGCACCTCCTGCGTGGCCGGGTTGGTGACGGGCAAGGCTTCATCGCCGCCGCCGGCAACGAACTCACCGCCGATGAAAAGGGGCAGCCGATCGGGCATGGGGTTCCCTCCGGTGTTTATCGATTGGCCGGTGCGGACACGGCAAGCCGGCAGAACGACGCGTATGCGGCCAAGGCAACGATCCCCGCGAACATATACAACGCTGCGAAGGAACCGAGGGTTACAAGCTGACCAGCCAGAGCGGGGCCTGCCATGCTGCCGAACGCGAAGCAGGCGGCAACCAGCGACGTGGCGCGGCCACTGGAGTCGGCGCCCGCTAAGGTGGAGGCCATGTAGGGCAAAGCGAACAGCCAGGCAAACATGAACAGGCTGGCAGCCGCGCCGAAGAGCCAGGGGTCCCGCCCGGCAAAGAAAAGAATGAGGGAAACCGCGTGGATCAGAGCCGCCGCAGCCAGCGTCTTTAGCTGTCCCAGACGGTTCGATAACCAAGCTGCCGCGAGTGAGCCGACGCCGCCGGCGGCGGCGGCCGCGGACAGGGCAAACCCGATCGCTTCGCCATCGAATCCTTCAAAGGAGGCGCGGCGTTCGGCGAACGACCAAACGGCGCTTTGTCCGATCGTGAACGCGAAGAGCGCGGCCAGTCCCGCAATGGCTCTGAGCGGCAAGCGACCGCCGCCCGCCCGGCCTGGCGCCTCCGCCTGCACCGGCGCGATGTAAAGCGCACTTAGCGTGCCGCATACAGCCAGCGCGGCGAAGACGGCCAGCATGCCGCCAAGGCCGTAGCGGGGCAGTACGAAAATCGGGACCACGGCCAGCACCGCCGCCCCCAGCAGGACCTCGCCCAGAAGCTTGAGACCGAAAGCCCGCGTCGGGTTCGGCCTTTCGCCCGTGATCACGAAAGACAGGCTGTAGAGGGCGCCGAAACTGAATCCAACGCCAACGATAAGCAGTGTGAATAGCATCCGGCTGTCCGCGCCGGAAGCCACCGCCAGGAGCAGGGCCGAGATCAAGAACAGAGCCAGGCCGAGCCGGCGGCGATTCATCCGGGCGATCAGCCAGGCCGCCGCCACCGACGACAAGCCAAACCCGGCGAGATACAGAGTGCCCAGCCATCCCGCTCCCTGACTGCCGAGTTGGTATGCGTCCGCAGCAACGCCGAGAAACAGCGGCAGGGTATTGAAGATCATGGCCGCGCAGGCGCCCGTGGCGATGATCGCGGCGAAACCGGATACTGCGGGTCTGGCTGGTTGCGAATCGGACATCACTCGATCTCACCCAGGCACAGGTACTTGATCTCAAGATAGTCATCCAACCCGTACCTGGAGCCCTCGCGCCCGTAGCCCGACTCCTTTACGCCTCCGAAGGGCGCGGCCGCATTGGAAATAATTCCTTCATTAACTCCGACGATGCCGAACTCCAGACCTTCGCCGACGCGGTAGATCCGCCCTACGTCGCGCGCGTAGAAGTACGCGGCCAGTCCAAATGGCGTGTCATTGGCCAGTTGAATCGCCTCTTCCTCGGTGTCGAAGCGCAGCAGCGGGGCGGCCGGACCGAAGATCTCCTCCCGGCAGATTTGCATTTCAGGCGTCACTCCGGTAAGCACGGTTGGGCCAATATAGGTGTCGCTTTCCATAGCGTGGTCCGGCCCCGCCATCAGGGTAGCGCCCTCCGATACGGCCTCGCGAATCATCCTGCGAACACCGCTGGCAGCCGAGGCGTCGATCAATGGACCCATTTCAGTTCCGGCTTCCATCCCGTCGCCGAGCTTGAGGCCACGTGCCGCGGTCGTGAAGCGCTCGGCAAAAGCGTCGAAGATGCCGGACTGCACCAGGATCCGATTGGCCGACACGCAGGTCTGGCCGGCGTTGCGATACTTGCAGGCTATCGCGCCTTGCACCGCAGTCTCGAGGTTGGCGTCGTCGAACACGATAAACGGAGCGTTGCCGCCCAACTCCATGGACACGCGCTTGACCGTGTCGGCGCAAGCGCGAATCAAGGCCTTGCCCACCGCCGTCGAGCCGGTAAACGTGAGTTTGCGCACAGCCGGATTACTGGTCAGTTCGGCGCCAATCGTCCGGGTGTCTCCAGCCACCACATTAACGACTCCTGGAGGAATGCCGGCATCGTCCGCCAGGGCGGCGATCGCCAGAGCCGAAAGCGGCGTGGCGGTGGCAGGCTTGCAGACCACGGTGCAGCCCGCCGCCAGCGCCGGCGCAATCTTGCGGGCCAGCATCGCGTTGGGAAAGTTCCAGGGCGTAATGCACGCAACTACGCCCACCGGCTGTTTTATGGTGACGATGCGCTTGTCGGCGCTCGGCGCCGGGATCGTATCGCCGTATATCCGCCTGGCCTCCTCGGCGAACCACTCGAAATAACTCGCGCCGTAGGCGATCTCCACCCTCGCTTCGGCCAGCGGTTTGCCCTGCTCCGCGGTCAGAATCCGCGCCAGGTCTTCCCGGTGCACCATCATTGCCTGGTATATCCGGCGCAGGGCATCCGCTCTTTCCTTTGCCGGCCGGCGGCGCCAGTCCAATTGAGCCCGCTCCGCGGCCAGAATGGCTCGGTGCGTCTCGATGTCCGAGCATCGGGCCACTTCCGCCACCACCGCGTCATTGGCCGGGTTGGCGACGGTAATCCGCTCGCCGCAGTCGGCTTCGATCCACAGTCCATCCACGTAGGCCTGCGTTCGCAAGAGTTTGCTATTGCTCAGTTGCATCGGCATGCGCCTGCAGAGTCCCGCTCAGCGGGTCGTTTCTCCCACCCGCTCGTTCCAACTCTCACGCCGCGCGTCCACACTGACCTCGCGCATGGTGATGCAGCCGGGCACCGGGCAGACCAGTGCGCAAAGGTTGCAGCCTATGCACTCGGCCTCGTCCACCCAGGGAATGCGGGCGTCGCTTTGCTCCGGGGCCTTGTGTTCCACCGGCGCGGCGACTCGCGCGCGCACGCCTTGCCCATGGTCCGGCTCGCCATGCCATGCATGGCAAGGCGCCTGGTTGATGTGTATGCACTGGTGGGCGCCGTCCAGGCAGGCGGTATAGCACAATTGACAACCGATACAGGCATCCGCGTCTATGTCCGCAACCACCCGGTAATTGAGATCCAGATCCCCCCATTCGCGAAAGTTCGAAGTTGCCCGGCCCGATAGTTCGCCGACCGAGGCCATGCCGTTGGCGTCCAGAAACTCGCTCAAGCCCTCTACGAGGTCTTCGATGATCCGATAACCCTTGTGCATCACGGCGGTGCACACCTGAATGCTGGCGGCGCCGAGTGCGATGAATTCCGCGGCGTCACGCCAGGTGGTGACGCCGCCGATAGCGGATAGCGGGGCAGCGATGCGCGGATCACGCGACAGGGCGCCGACCATGTGCAGTGCAATGGGTTTGACAGCCGGACCGCAGTAACCGCCATGAGTGCCCTCTCCACTTACCGCCGGCAAAGGCGTCATGCGTTCGAGATCCACCCCGATCACGCTCTTTATCGTGTTGATCAGCGACAGGCCGTCGGCGCCCGAACCTACCGCAGCCAGGCCTGGCTCCAGTATGTCTCCGACATTGGGCGTCAGCTTCACCAGAACCGGGATGGACGAGAACTCCCTGGCCCAGCTCGTGATCTCGGCCAGCACGCGAGGTTCCTGGCCGACCGCGCTGCCCATGCCCCGCTCGCACATTCCATGGGGGCAGCCGAAGTTCAGTTCGATGCCATCGCAGCCGGCGTCTTCGGAGCGGCGAATTACATCGCGCCACTCGCTACGGCTTTCGACCATCAGGCTGGCGATCAGTGCCCGGTCCGGGTAACGCTTCTTTACCGCGGCCATCTCCTCGAAGTTGACGGACAAGGGACGGTCGGTGATCAATTCGATGTTGGTGAAGCCCGCAACCTTGGCGCTGGCGATATCCATAGCGCCGAAACGGCTGTTGACATTAACGATGGGTTCGCCCAGCGTTTTCCAGACCGCGCCGCCCCAGCCCGCATCAAAAGCCCGCATGACCTGCTCCCCGCTGTTGGCGGGCGGACCGGAAGCCAGCCAATAGGGGTTGGGGCTTTCAATGCCGCAGAAGTTGATGCGCAGATCAGCCACTGTTCATCTCCGCCGTCCACTCCGACAGCATGGCGTTGGCGGCTACGCGCCCATCGGCTGCTGCGTCAACCACTTCGCGGCCGCCGTTAATACAATCGCCACCCGCATAGACCCGGCTGACGGATGTGCGACGAGTGGTCGAATCCGCCCATACGGTGCCGTCTGCGTTCTGCCGGATTCCGGCTTCCATGGCCTGCATTCCCACGTCCTGTCCAACGGCGAGAGCCAGAAGTTCACAGGCCAACTCGATTTCCCGCCCGCTGTCCGTTTCCTCGAAGCGGGCGGCGCAAAGCCCGCCATCGCGATGCACAACAGCAATCGGCTGCAGATTCTCCCGCAGTACGACGCCGTAGCTCCGGGCGCCCGCCCATTCGTGAGCGTAGGCGCCCATCTGTGTCTCGCGGCGCCGAAAGGCTACCGTCACTTTCTCCACGCCCAGCATCGCCAGCTCGCGCGCGATGTCCATTGCGGTATTGCCGCCGCCTATCACTACCGCCCGTCGAACTCCCGGCGGCAGTACGAATCCCTGCTCCGTCTTGATGGCCCGGATCAGATCCGTGGCGGTCCAGACGCCCGGTCCGTCCAGATTTAGCGTTCTGACTTCAGCCAGCCCAACGCCAATGAACACGGCGTCATATTCATTGAGCAGCGAAGCAAAGCTGATGTCCGTACCCACCGCCACTCCCGTCAACAAACGGGCGCCGTGGCTGAGCAGCCAAGCAGCTTCATCCTGGCTGGACTCGGCCTTCATCTTGTAGGGCGCAACGCCCGTCGTATTCAGGCCGCCGGGCACGCTGTCGCGTTCGTAGATGTCGGCTTCCACGCCGGCCAGGGCCAGATGCGCCGCGCACGCGAGGCTGGCGGGCCCGCCGCCAATCAGGGCCACCTTACGGCCGATAGGCGCTGCCGGTGTGAAAAGTCGGCGCCCGGTGGCGCGTTCGTCGGCGCAGGCCTCGTCGGTCGCGTGGCGCTGCAGGCGGCCGATTGCGATAGGCTGGCCGTTGAATCCCTGATACACGCATGCGCCCACGCACATTTCCTCCACGGGGCACACCCGGGCGCAGGATGCGCCAAGCATGTTTTGTTCGAAGATGGTAGTAGCCGCGCCTCGCGTGTTTCCGGAGGCAATCTGGCCAATGAACTTGGGGATATCTATTTCCGTGGGGCAATGTCTCACGCAAGGGGCATCATGACAATTCAGACAGCGTTCCGCTTCGATCCGGGCCTCGGCGTACGAGTAGGCCGGCTTGGCATCATCGAACAAGCGCTCCAGCCGGTCCGGCGCCAGACGGGGTGAGGCGGCAGATTTGGTCATTGGCGCTGTTGCTCCATCCCGCGAGTCGGACTAAATCAGAGAAACCAGGGCGTTCTCGACGGCCTCCAATGCCTCATCGACTTCATCGGCGGAAACTGTCAGGGGCGGCGCGATTCGCACGACATTGGCGTAGAGGCCACCCCGGCCGAGCAGCAGTTCGTTGCGGCGCGCCGCTTCGATAAAGCCGGACGTGAGTTCCGGGTTGGGCTTACGGTCCCCCGCTGTCTCGTCCATAACGAATTCGATGGCTTGCATGAGGCCGACGCCTCGCACGTCGCCGATGATGGCCGGAAACCGATGCCTGACACGGACAAGACCTTCACGCAGCCTCTCTCCCATTAGAGCAGCCCGTTCTATCAGCCGGTCCTCTTCGAGCACATCAAGCACTGCGTTGGCCGCGGCGCAACTCACCGGATTTCCTCCGAAGGTGGACAGCGTGGATTTCCCGAAAGAATCAGCGATCGGCGCGGTAGTAACCAGAGCGCCGAGCGGCAGCCCGTTGGCGATACCTTTCGCCATGGTCATGAGGTCCGGTTCAATCCCGTAGTGTTCAATGCCCCACCGTTTTCCCGTGCGCCCGAAACCCGTTTGCACCTCATCCGCGATGAGCACCCCACCGTGGTCGCGCACGATTTCCGCAACGATGGCGAAGTACTCGGGCGGCGGCGTGATAAAGCCGCCTACGCCCATTACGGGCTCTGCCAGCATGCCGGCTACTCGCCCGCTGGTGGTGGTTTCGATGAGTTCCTTGACATCCCGGGCGCAGGCGACACCGCATTTGGGATAGGTCAGATGAAAGGGACAGCGGTAGCAGTACGGCGCCGGCGCGTGCCGCACGCCCGGCGCGAGATGCGCATGGCCCCGCCAGACGGCGTTCCCGGTAAGGCTCTGGGCCAGCAATGTACGCCCCGAGTAGCCGTGCCGCAGGGCGATGATCTCGCTGTTGCCGGTGTGGCTTTGCGCCATCATTACGGCCATTTCGTCGGCTTCGCTTCCGGAAGCGGTGAAAAAGCACTTTTCCAGCGCGCCCGGAGTAATGCGGGCCAGACGCTCGGCCAGCTCTCCCATCGGCAGTGTCGGGTACAGGCTGGAAATGTGGGTCAGACGCTGGACCTGTGCGATGATCGCGTCGGTGACCCGCTCGTTGCAGTGGCCGACGGAAATCGTAAGAATGCCGCCGAAGAAGTCCAGGTACGAGGCGCCGTCCATATCGCGG
This sequence comes from uncultured Gammaproteobacteria bacterium, assembly GCA_964392625.1. Lineage (GTDB taxonomy): Bacteria > Pseudomonadota > Gammaproteobacteria > Steroidobacterales > Foliamicaceae > Foliamicus. The sequence continues at coordinate 12,259 of CAYMQG010000012.1, forward strand.
ACCCTGCAGCCCTTCCCCTGAGTGACGACCACCGGCTCCGCATGAATGCTCTTGACCTGAGGGAACACATGGTTCCGATACTGACGGAGAACCGCTTCGCGGCTGTGGCTTTGCCGCTCCTCACTCTGCTTACCGTTCACGGCTACATTCCCGAGAGTCAGGGCGCCAGAATCGCGTCGTAGGCATCGGGACGCCGGTCCCGGTAGAACTGCCACTTGGCCCGAACGGACTCGATCATGCCGAGATCAAGGTCGGCCACCAGCAGCTCGTCGGCGTCGCCGGAAGCCTGAGCAATGATCCTGCCGGTGGGGTCCACGAAGTAACTGCTTCCGTAAAATCTGCCCAGGTTCCAGGGCGCCTCCGTTCCCACCCGGTTGACGCAGCCCATGAAGTAGCCGTTGGCCACTGCGTGAGCGGGCTGTTCGAGCACCCAGAGATGATCGGAAAGTCCCTCAACCGTGGCGGAAGGGTTATAGACGATCTCCGCGCCGCCGAGACCCAGCGCCCTGGCGCCTTCCGGAAAGTGGCGGTCATAGCAGATGTAAACGCCCACCTTTGCATATGCCGTTTCGAACACTGGATAGCCGAGGTTGCCCGGACGAAAAAAGTACTTCTCCCAGAAGCCGGCGGTCTGCGGGATGTGCGTCTTGCGGTACTTCCCCAGGTAGCGGCCGTCCGCGTCGATAACGGCCGCGGTGTTGTAGTAGAGTCCGGCGCGCTCCTTTTCATAGAGGGGCGCGACGATCACCATTGAGTATTGGCGAGCATACTCGGCCATGCGCTCCGTCGTAGGTCCCGGCACCGGTTCGGCGGTCGCAATCCAAGCGGCATCCTGACTGGGGCAGAAGTACGGCGTATTGAATATTTCCTGGAGGCACAGGATTTGAACGCCTCGTCGACCTGCTTCCTCGATGAGCGGAATGTGTTTTGCCATCATGCCCTCGGTGATTTCGCGCACATCTCCTTCCGCGCGGCCTTCGGGCAAGGCCATCTGAATGAGTCCTGATCTCACCGTTGTCGCTGAACCGCCGACGTCAGGCATGGCCATCAAATGTGCCCCGCTTCAGGAAATTCCCTCCACCCGAGTGGCCAAGCCAGGCGCCGTCGGCCACCACAACCCGGCCACGGCTGATAACTGTTTCGCTCACCCCCTGCACCTCCATGCCTTCGTAGGCGTTGTAGTCCACGTTCATGTGATGGGTGTGCGGGTTGCCTGCGCTGATGGTTTCCTTGCGCTTCGGATCAAAGATCACGAGATCGGCATCGCTGCCGACTGCGATCGTGCCCTTCTTCGGGAACAGGCCGAAGAGCTTGGCTGCGGCGGTGGAAGTCAGATCGACGAACTTGTTTGGCGAAATGCGCCCCGCAACAACGCCGCCGTTGTACACAAGGCTCATCCGATTCTCGACACCAGGCGCGCCGTTTGGAATCTTGCTGAAATCGTCGATTCCCAGAACCTTTTGATCCTTGAAACAAAATGGGCAATGATCGGTGGCTATGCTGTGCAGGTCGCCGAACGCCAGTCCGCGCCACAGATGATCCTGGTTCCACCGCTCGCGCAAAGGCGGCGTCATCACGTATTTTGCGCCCTCAAATCCTTCCTGCTCGTAGCGGCCGATATCAAGAAACAGGTACTGCGGGCAGGTTTCGGCGTAAACAGGCGCGCCGCGGTCGCGCGCCAGCGTGACCTGCTCAAGCGCGTCCGCGCAACTCAGGTGAACGATATACACGGGCGCATCGGCCACTTCCGCAATGGCTATCGCCCGGTGCACGCCTTCGGCTTCCATGCGCGTGGGACGGGTGAGGGCATGGTACCGAGGCGAGGCCTTTCCTTCGGCCAGTGAGCGCTTGACGATTTCGTCGATAACGATGCCGTTCTCGGCGTGCATGCACACAAGAGTTCCATCGTCGGCGGCCTTGCGCATGGCGCGGAACAGCGTGCCGTCATCGACATACAGCACGCCGGGATAGGCCATGAACATCTTGTAGGAAGTCACGCCTTCGTCGCTCAGCCGCCGCATTTCCCACAGGCGATCGTCTTCCATGTCGGTAACGATCATGTGGAAGCCGTAATCAACGCAGGCCTTGCCCCCGGCCTTTGCGTGCCATGTCTCCAGGGCCTCAAGCGTCGAGTGTCCCTTTTGCTGCATCGCGAAATCGATGATCGTGGTCGTGCCGCCGAAAGCCGCCGCCCGCGTGCCCGTTTCAAAGTCGTCGGCGCTCGTGGTGCCACCGAACGGCATGTCCATGTGGGTGTGGGGATCAACCCCGCCGGGAATGACCAGCTTGCCCTTTGCGTCGATGGTCCGGTCGGCCTCCATATCGAGCTCAAGGCCGATATGCGAGATGACTTCATCCTCGATGAAGACATCAGCCCGATAGTCATCGACCGCGGTGACGATACGACCGTTACGAATGAGTAGCGACATTTGCTCTGTCTCCCGGCGCGCAAAGCCCGTAAACGGCGAATGCAACCAGGCAGCCGGAGAACCATGATCCGGTGTACAGCCACTCCAGCATGGGAACGAAGTAACCAACGAGAGCCGCTGCCACGCCGAGGCCAAGGGCCAGCATTGCGGCGGGATTGACGCCGCGCCGATAGGCGTAGGCGCCCGCCGGATCGAAGAGATCCCGCACCGAAATAACTCCGCGGCGCACCCAGTAGTAGTCGGCGAGCATTACGCCCAGCACCGGACCCAGCAGCCCGCTGACGAACACCAGCAGGTCGCTGATTCGGTCAAAAAGCCACCAGGGCGCAATCACGACACCGATGATTCCGGTGATGAGGCCGCCCAGGCGGAAGTCGATCCGCCTGGGCAGGAGGTTGGCGAAAACGTTGGCCGGAGCGATTACATTGGCCGCGACGTTGGTCGTGACCGTTGCAACGAGCAGGGCGAGTTGCGCCGCCACCACGAGAACCGGATTGTCGAACTGCGCCAACAGGGTAACGGGGTCCCAGGGTGCGTCCTCCGCGACAAGTATCCGGTCAAAACCGATCAGCGCTGCCGAGGTCACGAATATGCTGATGAAACTGTAGAAAAGCATGGCGCCGGGAAGGCCAAGAAGCTGGCCGGTTGCCTGCGCCGCCGGAGAACGGCTGTAGCGGGTAATGTCGGCGATGCTGATGGACATGGTGGCCCAGAAACCGACCATTGCCGTGGTCCAGAACAGCCAGACCGCGAAACGAGGCGCTGATGGATCGCTGGCGCCTACCCGGATTGCTGTTGAAATTTCACCATCGCGCCGGAATTGGACGACGAGTGGAGCATTCGGCAATTCAGCCGCACTCAGGCGCTCTTCGTCAGAAGTCAGGGGACGCCATGGCGCATCGGCCAGGCCGTCCGGCGAGCCGATGCGAAACTGCCGCGCCTTGACGACACCCTTGGCGTCGCGCAACGGCGCGAGCACCACACCGCCGTCGGATTCATGGGCGGCTGTGGGCTGATCGAGTTGGCCACCCTGTTGCAGCACCCGGGAAAAGCCCCCGCCGGCGGCTGCGCCCCACGCCATCAGGCACAGACCCACCGCCAGCAATAGCGGCGCCGCCCAGATCTCCACCCGCCGAATGGAATCGATCCCGCGCCAGATGATGATCAGATTCAGGGAAAGTGACAACGCAAGCCCGGCGAACTTGCCGGGCGTCAGACCAGCCTCTACCGGAATCCCGCCCACCGCGCAACCGATGGCGTGAATCGCGAGACCGCCGATCCAGGTCTGCACGCCGAACCAGCCGCAGGCGACCAGCGCGCGGACCATGGCCGGGCCGTGCACGCCGGCAACGCCGAAGGCGGCGCGTCCCAGTACGGCGAACGGCAGCCGGTAACGCGCACCGGCATGGCCGTTCAGTATCATCGGCACGGTGACGATCAGGTTGCCGGCCAAGATAATGGCGAGCGCCTCGATCCAATTGAGGCCGCCGCGAATCATGTAGCTCGCCAGAAGCCAGGTCGGAATGCACACCGCCATGCCCACCCAGATGGCGGCGTAGCTCCAGAGATCCCAAGTGCACCGTGACTCCGTTGCAGGCGCGAGATCGGCCGAGTAGAGAGGGGATTCCTCCATACCGCCGTCTTGCTGGGTTCTATTGGAGAACAGTCGGGCTAGAAGTTAATACGGGCTTCCAGGCCGATCTCACGGCGGTCGGTGTTCCATAGCGCGAAGCCGAGGAACCCAGGGTAGTAGTTCCGCACCCGCGTGTACGTCTTGTCCGCCAGATTGATGCCGTACAGTCCCAGGCGCCAGCGTTCTCCTCTGCTTACGTACTCAATACGCGCATTGACCAGTCCGTAACCATCTTCCCACTCGAAAGGAGAGTTGGCGATCTGGCCATAAAACTCGTCGCGGTAGGAATAATCGGCGCGAAGCAGGACCTCGGCGCCGTTATCCAACGGCCACTGCAGGCGCGGCGATATGCTGAACGTGTACTTGCTGACATAGGGCAAACGCGAGCCCGCCATGAAGTTGGCTTCAAGTGACGGGTCAAGGTCCACCTCTGTAATTTGCGCGTCGGTGTAGCCGAAAGTGGCGTCAATGCGCGCAGTTCGGGAAAGCACGGCGGTCAGTTCCAGCTCAAAGCCGTCGATTTCAGCTTCCGCCGCGTTCAGAACCCGTGTATCGAACGCGTCCCCGACGCGGTTTACCTGAACCTGGTAATCCTCATAATCGCTGGTGTAGGCGGAAACATTCAGGCGCAGGCGATCCTGCAGCGCTTGAATCTTGACTCCCGCTTCCACCATATTCACGTACTCGGGGTCGTACACGCCAACACTGGACGGGCGGCTCGGGCGCGCCGCGAAACCGCCGCTGCGGAAACCGCGCGAGTAGGTGGCATAGAACATGACGCCGTCCGAAACCTGGAACTTGCCGTTCAGCGTGCCTGATACAGCGTCCCAGGAGTCGCCAAGCGAAGTGGGCGCCACCAGATAGACGGGTTGTCCGCTCTCGTCGAACGCCTGAGCGCCCGTGGCGTCCAGGCGCCGGTACACCACGTCGTAATCCTTGTCCTCTTCGGTATAGCGAAGCCCCCCCGTCAGGCTGAACCGTTCCGAGAGATCCACCGTCGCCTGCCCGAACAAGGCGTAGCTGCTCGTTTTGACTTCGGAGCGGCGCTGGTCCAGGTTGCCGAACTGAAGATCGTCCTGCAGGTTGTAGCCGTCCTCCGTGAAGTAGTACGCACCAGCGATCCAGTTCAGGGTTGCAGCGTCATTGGCGCCGAGTAACTGAAGCTCCTGGGAAAACTGGTCCGACTCGCCGCTTTCCAGATAGTGGACGACCACCTGCGGCGCGCCATCGAACTCCAGGTTTCCGACGTACGCCATATCGCGGTAGGCGGTAATGGATTTGAACGTCATGGAATCGGAAAGATTCCATTCCCAGGTTGCGGACACGCCAAACAGATCCTGCTCGGTATCGAGGTCGTCAAGGGAATAGCTGTCGAAG
>CAYMQG010000013.1:0-4170 GCA_964392625.1 uncultured Gammaproteobacteria bacterium
CTCCGCGCTGAAGAACTTGCCGGACTTGAGGGCGCTGAGGCGCGCGCGCAGGACGCCCTGGACCATCACCTTCACCGTGTTGTCCGGCATCTTCATCATCTGCAGCACGGTGGCCAGGGTGCCGACCCGGTAGATGTCGCGGGCCTGCGGATCGTCCACTTCCGGCTTCCGCTGCGCGACCAGCAGGATTTCCTTGCCCACGGCCATGGCGTTTTCCAGAGCCAGGATCGAGGGCTTGCGGCCCACGAACAGCGGAACGACCATATGCGGGTACACCACCACGTCGCGCAGCGGCAGGACTGCCAGTCGGCGCGGTACGGCCAGGTCGGTGCTGGTGTCGTCACTCATGGTGTTACCTCGATATGGGGCTGGCTCAAGCCGAACGCAACCCCGAACGCATCGCCGGTGATCCGGCCGGTTTCCTGCCCCGCAACTGATTTCGCCATGCCGCGAGGGAGGATACTAGCCATCCGATCCCGTGGCCCTCTCGTATTCCTCCGGCGGTTTCAGGGCCAACGGTTCGTCGGTCTCGTACACCACCAGGGGCTTGTTCTGGCCCATGATCGCTCCGCGATCGAGCACCACGCGGCGGGCGTTCTTCAACGAGGGAAGATCGAACATCGTGTCCAGCAGCACGTCCTCCAGGATCGTGCGCAGGCCGCGCGCTCCGGTCTTCCTTTCCATGGCCCGCTCGGCAATGGCCTGAAGGGCGCCCTCATGGAATTCGAGTTCGCAGTTCTCCATTTCGAACAGCACGCGGTACTGCTTGGTCAGCGCGTTCTTCGGCTCCACCAGGATGGCCATCAGCGCATCGAGGTCCAGCGGATCGAGGGTGGCCACCAGCGGCAGGCGCCCGACAAACTCGGGAATCAGCCCGTAACGGATCAGGTCCTCGGGCTCCACGTGCGAGAGCACTTCGCCCAGGCGCCGGCTTTCGTCCTCGCCCCAGACTTCCGCGGTGAAGCCGATGCCGCTGCGTTCGGTCCGGTTGCGGATGATGGCGTCCAGCCCGGCGAACGCGCCGCCGCAGATGAACAGGATGTTCGAAGTGTCGACCTGCAGGAATTCCTGCTGCGGATGCTTGCGCCCGCCCTGCGGCGGCACCGAAGCCACGGTGCCCTCGATGAGCTTGAGCAGCGCCTGCTGCACGCCCTCGCCGGAAACGTCGCGGGTAATGGACGGGTTGTCCGACTTGCGCGAAATCTTGTCGATCTCGTCGATATAGACGATCCCGGTCTGGGCCTTCTCGACATCGTAGTCGCACTTCTGAAGCAGCTTCTGGATGATGTTCTCCACGTCCTCGCCCACGTAACCGGCCTCGGTGAGGGTGGTGGCGTCGGCGATGGTGAAGGGAACATTGAGAATGCGCGCAAGCGTCTCGGCCAGCAGCGTCTTGCCGCAGCCGGTCGGTCCGATCAGCAGGATGTTGCTCTTTGCGATCTCCACGTCGGGCGCGTCCTTCTCCCTGCGCCGCGAACGCATGCGTTTGAAGTGGTTGTAGACCGCCACCGACAGCACCTTCTTGGCCCGGTCCTGGCCGATCACGTATTCGTTCAGGAATTTCATGATCCCGGCGGGCAGCGGCAGGGACACGGGCTGGTTCTCCGCGCGGTCCTCGAATTCCTCGCGAATGATGTCGATGCACAACTCGACGCACTCGTCGCAGATGTACACGGACGGGCCCGCTATGAGCTTGCGTACCTCATGCTGGCTCTTTCCGCAGAACGAGCAGTACAGAAGTTTCCGCTCGCCTCCGCCGCCACGATTGTTTTTGCTGGACATAGCTCTGATGCGATGCAGTCGCGCGTGGACGCGCGCTGGCATTGTAACCGCTAGGCGCTGTCCTCTTCCGGCGCGGCCACCTCGTCCCGGCTGGCCAGAACGCGGTCGATGAGTCCGTAGGAACACGCCTCGTCGCCGCTCATGAAATGGTCCCGGTCGGTGTCCCGGGCAATGCGCTTTAACGGCTGGCCGGTGTGTTCGGCCAGTATCCGGTTCAGCCGCTCCCGGGTCTTGAGCATTTCCTTTGCGTGGATGTCCACGTCGGATGCCTGGCCCTGGTAGCTGCCCATGGGCTGGTGGATCATGACGCGCGAGTGCGGCAGGCAGTAGCGCTTGCCCTTCGCGCCGCCCGCTAGAAGCAGGGCTCCCATGCTGGCGGCCTGCCCGAGGCATAGCGTGCTCACGTCGGGCTTGATGAACTGCATCGTGTCGTAAATGGACAGACCCGAACTCACCAGGCCGCCGGGCGAATTGATGTAGAGGCTGATGTCCTTTCCGGGGTTCTCGGATTCCAGGAAAATCAGTTGGGCAACGATCAGGTTTGCCATGTGATCGTCCACGGCGCCCACGACGAATACCAGCCGCTCCTTCAGCAGGCGCGAATAGATGTCGTAGGCCCGCTCGCCGCGGGCGGTCTGCTCCACGACCATGGGCACGAGATTCAGTGCTTTTTCATTCATTGGGCGGTTCCTCCGGAAAGGACGGGGGGCATGGGTTCCATGAACTCGTCGAAGGCCATGGAACGCGGCGTGACGGCGGCGTTGTCGTACAGCCATTCGAGAACCTGTTCCTCGCGCAGGCGCGCGCGCAGGCTGCCGACCAGTTCGCGGTTGCCCGCCAGTTCCGCGAGCGCCGCCTCGGGATCGGGAGCTCCGGCGGCAAGCACCTGCAATTGCTCGCGCAGCTTCTGATCGTCCGGCGCGATTTCCTCGCGCGCCGCAAGCTCGGAGATCAGCAGTTGCAGGCGCACGCGCTGCTCCGCCGCGGCGCGCATCCCGGGCGTCTCCTCCGGCAGCTCCGGCGGCTCCGGCGGCTCCGGCGGCTCCCCGGCTTCTTCCCCGCCGTCCGGGTCCGGGGGAGGCGGCGGCGGACGCATGGCCGCGCGCGCCTGCTCGACGTCCTGATCCACCAGCGTCTTGGGCGTCAGGCCGGGATTTGCGCCCAGCAACTGGTCGAACAGGGACTGGCGCTTGTGGTCCTCGCAAACGGATTGCAATTCGCGTTCCAGCGTCGCGCGCACGTTCGAGCGCAGATCTTCGATGGCGCCGCTCTCGACCCCCAGGTTCCTGATGAACTCTTCGTCGAGCTCCGGCAGCGAGGGTTCGGACACGCTCACGACTTCGACTTCGTACAGCACGCGCTTTCCGCGCAGCGTTTCGTCCGGGTACTCCGGCGGCATCTTCAGGCGAAACTTCTTTTTCCGTGACGCGGACAACCCCACCAGGCGCTCCTCGAGCTGCGGCATCAGGCGGGTTTCGCCCAGCATCAGGGGCGCCTCCCTGATCTCTCCGGCGTCCACGGTCTCGCGCCGCCGCGAAGCGCGGATATTCGCCACCATGCGGTCGCCCTCGCGCGCCGGGCGGTCGACATCCTCCCATTGCGCGTCGCGCCGGCGCAGGCGCTCGATGGTGCGGTCCACGTCCCGCTCCCCGATTTCCACCTGCGGCTGCTCATAGGCGAGTTCGTCGAGGCCGTTGAACTCGATGTCCGGGAGCACATCGAAGGTGGCCTCGTATTCGAGGGCGGTGCCTTCGCGCGCCTTGCTGGTCTTGACCTCTCCGCCCCCCACTACGCGCAGTTTCCGGTTCTGCGCGCCCTCGCGGAAACTCCGCTCGATGGTCTCGCGGGTCAGTTCGTTCCAGACGTCCTGGCCGTAGCGCTGCCGGATCAGCTTGATCGGCGCCTTGCCGGGCCGGAATCCGCGTATGCGCGTGCGCCGCCGTATCGCGCCCAGACGCGCCATGAATTCCTGCTGCATGACGGTCGCCGGGACCTGCACGTGCATCACGCGGCGAAGTCCCTCGCCGTCTTCCACCTTGTAGCTTGCGCTGTCGAGATTCATGGGGCCGGGTGCCTGGGTCCGCGTTTCAGGGGAGGGGTACTGGTGCGAAAGGAGAGATTCGAACTCTCAAGGGGATAACCCCACAGGAACCTAAATCCTGCGCGTCTACCAGTTCCGCCACTTCCGCTCCCCCTCAATTATAGGTTTGCCGCCGCGCTTCGATCCCGCCCTTCCTGTGCCCGCCTCCTCGTTGGAGACGCCATCCTGGCTCGATTCTCGCTGTCCCTGCTTGTCTGTTCCAATAGGGCCACCCTCGGCGCCCTTGGGCGTCCGAGGGTGGCCCTATTGGAACAGACAAGCAGGGACAGCGAGAATCGAGCCAGGAT
>CAYMQG010000014.1:0-57080 GCA_964392625.1 uncultured Gammaproteobacteria bacterium
TGCGCTTTTGCTGGCGATCGACAAGCCGTCCGGCGGACAAACCGCGCACAAAAGCGCCCTCGTGCCATAATTTCGCCGGGTCACACCGGGCGCCGCCGTGTTCAACAATCCATTTGACTCATTTCACAAGACCGTTGGCAAAGCCAAGAAAGAGCGCGAACGACTCGATCGGCTGCTGACGATTTCCACACCGGGGGAACTTGCGCTGGTGGCGGTCACAGGGCTGGTTCTGCTTCTGTTCGTGGCGTGGCTGTTGTTCGGAACCGTGGCCCGCAGTGTCACGGTTGAAGGCGTGCTGGTCGAGTCGGGCGAGCGATATCCGGGAGACGGCTCCTCCCTGCAAGCGGTGGTGTGGATCGAAAGAGAGCTCGGGCGCCGGATCGAGTCCGGCATGCCGGTCTCTCTGGAAGTCGACATCTCCGATGGGCAGGCACGCAGTCATGAGGGCGTGGTTTCGGGCATCGCCGCCGTGCCCCCGGCCGACGGGGCGGCGCCGTTCGAACCGGTGGCGCCGGTGACCATGCATCGCTTGCATATCGCCCTCGACCAGGACCAGGAATTCGCTTCCGCCGACGGGCCGGCATGCCGGATCGTGATTGAACTCGGCAGTCAGTCCCCGCTCGCTTTTTTCGTACGGAGGCAATCCTGAAATGCCGCCGCGCGCCTCCAAAGAGGCTGCCGCATCGGAACCCGTAAAACGCAGGGTCACCACTCCGCTTCTGCTGCAGATGCACGCAACCGAGTGCGGCGCTGCCTGCCTGGGCAGCATCCTGGCGTATTTCGGGCGCTGGGCCCCGCTTACCGAATTGCGCGAAAAATGCGAGGTGAGCCGCGACGGCTCCAGCGCAGCGAGCATCCTGCGCGCCGCCCGGCACTATGGTCTCAAGTGCAGCGGACTGAGCCTGACCAGCGCGGCGCTCAAGAAGGTGGAGTTGCCTCTGATCCTGTTCTGGCAATTTCACCATTTCCTCATTCTTGAAGGGTTCGACAAAAACAATTTTTACCTCAACGACCCTTCCACCGGGCGCCGCACGGTTTCCGCCGAGGAGTTCGACAAGGGCTACAGCAACGTTGCCCTCAGATTCGAGCGTACGGCGGATTTCCGGTCCGGCGGCGAAAGACCGGGCCTGCTGAGGCAATTGACCGCCTGGCGCGCGGGCTCCTGGGGCGTGGTGGCCGGGACGGTTGCCTGCGGGCTGATGCTGGCGCTGCTGGCCCTCGTTATTCCTGCAAGCGTCAGTGTTTTCGTTGACCACGTTCTCGCAAACAACCGGCCCTGGGGCGGATTGGTGGCGGCCTTTCTTGGCGCCGGCATCCTTGTTTACGTCCTGTCCCTGCTCAAGCACCGCTTCCTGAACCGTCTGGCGATCCGCATCTCGGTGGTCGGCTTCAACAGCGGCTTGTCGCGGCTGCTGCGCCTGCCGGTGGAGTTCTTCCAGCACAGACTGGTCGGCGACCTGACCGACCGGGTCACCTCCATCGACCGGATCGCGAAGAACCTGACCGGCCAGCTCCTGGTGCTCATTATCGACATGGCGATGAGCGCGGTGTTTCTGGCGGCGATGCTGGCCTACGATGTCTGGATTGCGCTGACCGTGCTGGCGCTGGCCATCGTGAACGGAGTGCTGGCGTATTTCGTCAAGTCGCTGCGCGCCGATCGAAGCCATGCGATGAGGCGTGAGCAGGGAATGCTGATCGGCGTCGGCATGCAGATGTTGAGTCACGTGGACAACCTGCGCATGACGGCCACCGACGATCGGTTCTTTTCGCGCTGGAGCGGCCAGCAGGCGCGCGAACTGGATGCGCGCAGGCGCTATTCCGAACTGGGCTATCTCGACGCCGCGCTTCCCGGTCTCATCGCCGCATTGCGTGCCGCGGCGATCCTGGGCATCGGAGCCACCCGGGTGATGGCCGGGGACATCACGCTGGGTACGCTCGTGGGACTCTACATTCTGGCGGAGATGTTTCTGGCGCCTATCGGGCGCTTTCTGGAACTCGCGGACCAGCGCCAGGCGCTCGATACGGACATGCAACGGCTGGAAGACATCTCCAGGGCGGAGGAAGACCCCGTTTTCGCCCGCCGTAGTCCCGAGTCCGAGTCGATCCCCACGTTCAACGGCCGGCTGCAGCTTGCCGGCCGCGTCGAATTGCGGGACGTCACCTTCGGCTACAACAAGGCCAGGCCGCCGCTGATCAAGGACTTCAATCTGGCGATCAGGCCGGGGCGCCGGGTTGCCGTGGTCGGCCCCAGCGGTTCCGGCAAATCCACGCTGTCGCGCCTGGTTGCGGGTATCTATCAGCCCTGGTCCGGCGAAATCCTGTTCGATGGCCATCCGCGGCATGAGATACCCGAGGAAGTACTGCGGCGATCCGTTTCCATGGTGGATCAGGACGTGGTGCTTTTTTCCGCGTCCCTGCGCGACAACATCACCTTGTGGAACCCGGCCGTGCCGGACGAAGCCGTCATCGCCGCCGCGCGGGACGCCTGCATCCACGACGAAATCCTGCGCCGGCCGAACGGATATTCGACTCGGGTCGAGGAATCCGGCGTGAATTTCAGCGGCGGCCAGCGGCAGCGGCTGGAAATCGCCCGGGCGCTGGTGGGCAATCCGACTGTGCTCATTCTCGACGAGGCGACCAGCGCGCTGGATGCGGCCACGGAAGAATACGTCGATGACGCCTTGCGGCGCAGGGGCGTGAGCTGCCTGATTGTGGCGCACCGGCTGAGCACCGTGAGGGACTGCGACGAAATCATCGTGCTCGACAAGGGCGTGGAAGTGCAGCGCGGCAACCACGACGAGCTGATCGCGGATCGGGAAGGCACCTATTACAAGCTCGTCAAGGCCGGTTGAAGCGATGCCCGGCACGCAATACACATCCATCGCGGAACTCGCCGGCCGGTCCGGCGAATCCGTGGCCTGCGCCGGCAACCTGCCGGTGGAGCTCGACGACGCGGACAGCGTATGGATCATCGACCGGGGCGCCGTCGATCTGTTCCTGGTCGAATTCAAGGACGGTGTGGAGCAGACGGCGCCGCAGCATCTCCTGCGCGCCGAGGCCGGCGGCTTTCTGCCGGGCGTAGCGCCCGACGAGGACGACACGACGTTCAGCCTGATCGCGAAGGGATTGCCCGGTACGCTTCTGAAACGCCTGCCGGCAAGCATGCTCTCCAGGGTGGACCCGGCCGAACTGGCCCAGCAGACCGATGCCTGGCTGAGTGGTGTTACCGACACGCTTTTCCGTTACGCAACGCACAGTCCGCGACCCGATGCGCTGGTCGAACCGGGTCAGACTCGAACCCTGGGCCCCGGGAACCTGTCCGTTCGGCGCGGAGTGGTGTGGGTATCCCGGCCGCCCGCAGGCGCCAGCCTGTATATGGACCTGATCGACTGTGCCGAACTCAGCGGCGCAGACAGTCCGCAAGAAGCCGTGATTCCGCTGACTCAAGCCGGTTGGCTTACCCTGTCCGACGCCGCGGCGCTTTCCGCCCGATCGTCCGAGGAGCTGGCGGCCGAAGGCGCGCTGCTTTCGGCGCTGGCTTCCTTTCACGTCGTTGCCTTTGCCCTTGAGCGGCTCAACCGCCGGCTCGCGGTAGTCGATAGCGCGAATCTGGAACGCGCGCGGACAAGCAGCCGCCGCGTGGCCGAGGAAGTCGCCCGGCGCCGGCTGTTCAATATCTATGACCTGCCGGACGAGCGGGGTGCGGTCGCGGACGATACGGCGCTTGCGGATGCCGTGAAGACCGTCGGCAGCCGCGAAGGCATCGAATTCAGGTTTCCGCCGCGCTCCGGGCCCTTCGATTCACCGGTCGGCCTGGCCGAGATCCTTGATGCCTCCGGCGTACGTGCCCGGCGGGTGCGATTGAGCGCCGAGGACAAGTGGTGGCGGGGCGACAGCAATGCGATGCTGGCCTTCCGGGCCGAGGACGGCCGCCCCGTAGCGCTGCTGCCGGGAATGTTCGGCCGCTATCGCGAATTCGACCCGGTCAGCAAGCGCAGCATCAGGGTGACGGCGGAGCGCGCCGGCGCGCTGCAGGACGATGCATGGATGTTCTATCCGCCATTGCCGCAGGGCAGTGCGGAACCGGCCGATCTTCTCCGGATCGGCCTGCGAGGATCGGGCGCGGATCTGGTGCGGCTGGTTGTGGCGGGACTGCCGGGCGGTCTGATCAAGCTGGCGCCGGCCTTCGCTCTCGGCTTCGTCGCGAACCATATCGTCCAGGGCGGAAGTCCCGGCGCGCTCTATGCGGTGGCGCTGGCGCTGGCAGGCCTGGGCCTGCTCGGCGCACTTCTGCACCTGCTTCAGGGCACCGCGATGATGCGGCTGGAGAGCCGCTCGTCGTCGCGGATCGAGGCTGCCTTCTGGGACCGCCTCTTGCGGCTGCCGCGAAGTGTTCTGCGCCGCTACCCGGCCGGCGATCTGGCCATGTCGGGGATGACCTTCCAGAACCTGCGAGACGGATTGCAGGGAGTGCTCGCGGACAGCGTGTTGTCGCTCATTTTCCTGCTCCCGGTTTTCGGCGTCATTTTCTTTTACGACGCCACGCTCGGGATCATCGCCCTGGTCTTCAGCCTGACATCGCTGCTGGTAACGGTGGCGCTCGGATCAGGCCAGGTTTCACCCCATGGCCGCATGGCCGGCGCTGTACGCCGTGCAACCGGGAACCTGTTCCAGATCATCAAGGGGATTGCCAAGCTGCGTGTCGAGAACGCGGAAGGGTCGGCTTTCGCCATGTCCGCGAAGGATTATCGCGAGCAGAAACGGGCCGAGTACGAATTGGGCACGATGCAGGGGCATATGCAGGCCTTCGGCGCCGCACTCCCCTTTCTCGCGGGCGCGGTACTGATTTTTGCGGTGGCGACGACCGGCGACCGGACTGTCCCGATCAGCGATTTTCTCGTCGTCTACACGGTGTTTATTGCCTATCAGGCTGCCGTTGCCCGGCTCGGCGAGTCCTTCGGCGTGATTGCCGGCATGCGGCCGGCGTTCGACCACATGCGCCCGCTGCTCGCCGCGGCTCCCGAGACCGTGGTCGAAGGCGAGCCGGTCGAATATCTGGCAGGGGAGGTTTTGTTCGACCACATCTCCTTCCGCTACGATCCCGACGGCCCGCTGATTCTCGACGACGTCACGATACGCGCCCGCCCCGGAGAGTTCGTCGCCATTGCCGGCGAATCCGGAGCCGGCAAGAGCACGCTGTTCCGGCTTGCGCTGGGGGTGGACCTGCCATCCTCCGGATCGGTCTATTACGATGGACGCGACCTGCGGCGCCTGAACCTGAAACAGCTGCGCCGGAAGATTGGCGTGGTCCCCCAGTCGGTGCAACTTCATCCCCAGGATCTCTGGGACAATATCGTCGCCCACCACGACGAAGCGTCCACCGAGGAAGCATGGCAGGCGGCCCAGACTGCCGAAATCGAGCGCGAGATCAAGTCCATGCCCATGGGCATGATGACGCTGGTCGGCACCAGCGGTGCGGTCCTGTCAGGCGGTGAGAGTCAGCGCATCACCATAGCGCGTGCGCTGATGCGCGGTCCCAGGATTCTGCTGCTGGACGAAGCGACGAACTGGCTCGACAACGAGAGCCAGGCGCAGGTCATGCAGAACCTGGCCGTGCTGACCTCGACCCGGATCGTCATCGCCCACCGCCTGTCGACGCTGGAACATGCCGACCGCATCTACGTGCTGCAGGCCGGCAAGGTTGTGCAAAGCGGCGCCTTCGGGGAACTCATGGAGGTGGACGGCGTATTCCGGGACCTGGTCAAGAGGCAGATCGCCTAACCGCCCGTGGCGGGACCCGTTGAAGAAACCCCTTAACGCAGCGAAATATCTCGTCGCAAAGGCCGGTTCCGACGGCCCGTTTCGCCAACGCCTGCTGGCGGAGCCGAAGGAAACGATCGAAGCGGAACTGGGCGTAACGATGGCCGACGGCCATGAGATACGCGTTCACGAAAATACGGACACCGTGACGCATCTTGTGCTTCCGCCGCAAAGCAGGCTCAGCGAGGAAGAGCGCGAAGCGGCCAGGACCGGCGTGGCGTCGCTCGAGTATCTAAGAAAGACCATGTACGACCCGGCGCCCGACATTCGGCCGCCGGACGGACAGCCGGCAACGGCTCTGGGCGGCTCCCCTGCGTCCGGGGCGCTTGCGACAGCGGGCAGGGATAGCATCCGCCGCGGCCTGAAGTTCCTGGATTCCGCCGTGGACGCAAATGGCGCCTGGCACTGCATCCGATTCAGCACGGCCGACCCGGACATACCGCGGCATTTCGAGAGACCGGCTTTCGTATCCGCTTTCTGCGTGCTGGCTCTGGAAAGTTGCGCGGAGGCGGTAGCCAGGGACATCCGCCGCCGCACGAGGCAGTATCTGATCGAGACCATCGAATACCCGGGATTGTGGCGTTACTATCGTCATCTGCCCCGGGACCTGGACAGCTCCGCGCTCTGTTCACTGGTAATCGCGAACCACCCCTGGATTGTTCTGGGAAGGAACGTTCCCCGGATGCTGGCCAACCGCGACGAGGAAGGACGTTTCCTGACCTGGTTGCTGGAGGAAGGCGAGCCCGACGTCGTGTCGCGCTTTCGCATCGAAGCCGACCCCGTGGTCAATGCGAACGTCATCGCCTGCCTGGGCGACCATCCCGAAACCAGGGACGCTCAAGCCTGGCTGACAGAGCTGATCGCCGAGGGCCGTGTCGAGGGTTCGTCCAAGTGGTATCCCGACGCGGTTGCGACCTACTATGCAACCGCCCGGGCCCTGGTTCGCGCCCGGCCCGCTTTCGAGGGTCTGCGTCCGGTGCTTGCCGACGCCATCCTGGGATTGCGCGACGGGGAGGAAGGGTTCGGCAACATACTTTCGACCGCTCAGGCGGTGTCGGCGCTCCACAATATCGGATGCCTCCAAAGTGCGAACGTGAAACGCCTGGCGGAACGGTTGATCGGATCACAGCACGAGGACGGCAGCTGGCCGGAACTGCTGGCGTTTGGCGACCAGACCTTGAGGTGGGGCACGGTAGGGCAGATTGGACATGGCTCCGAAGCCGTCACCACCGCGTTTTGCATCGAGGCATTGGAGCGCCTCATCGAAATCCTGGCCGCCTGAGCGATTTGCGCCCGTGTCATGCGGTGCTAACATGAACCACGATGTAAGCGGGGGTAAACATCCGGTAGAAACGCTGCCATGCCGCAGGAAACAGCCGCAAGTGGTGGCTTTGGGCCACACAAAATCGATGTCTCAAAGCTGATCGAGCCTTCGATCCGAACGGCTCTGCCGCACTATCTGCCGCTGGGCGTATTTCCTCTGATTCTTGCCGCCGCGGCCTATGGAGGCTGGTGGCTGTTACCGCCGTTTCTGTTCTTTGCCGCCGCCACGCCGCTGGATCGGGCACTCGGGCTCGACGGGCGCAACATGGATCCTGCCAAGGCGCCGGGTCGCCGACTGATCTGGCATAACCTGCCGGTCTGGTGCTGGGCGTTCCTGTGGCCGGTCACGCTGGTTTTCGGCCTGTGGCAGATCCTGGTCGCGAATCCGTTTGCAATCTGGGAGAACGTGATACTGGCGATCATCCTGACGATGGAGGCGCAGGCGGTTTTCATCGTCGGTCACGAACTGGTTCATCGGCGTACTCCCTGGGAAAGGCGGTGGGGCGAGTTCCTGCTTGCCTCGGCCTCCTATCCGCAATACTCCACGGAACACGTCTATATCCACCATGCGCAGGTGGGCACGCCGTACGACGTGGGGTCCGCCCCCAAGGGCGAGAGTTTCTGGAGTTATTTTCCCAAGGAAATCGTAAGCAACCTCACCAATTCGTGGAAAATGGCAGGCCAGCTGCTGGCGCGCCGCCGCCTGCCCGTCTGGCATTACAGCAATCCGTTCTGGCGATACGGCATCGCGATGGCTTTCTGGTACGGATTGACGTTCTGGATGGGCGGCATCTGGGCGGTTGTTGTCTTTGCCTTCCTCGGCTTCTCTTGCGTGTTCTCGATGAAGATCAGCAACTACCTGCAGCACTACGGCCTGCGCCGGGTGCTTCTGCCGAACGGCCGCTGGGAAAAGGTGTCGCCGCGCCATTCGTGGAGCGCCGACTGGAAATTCAGCAACTGGATGTTCTTCAACATGCAGCGGCACGCCGACCATCATGCCCTGGCCAGCCGCCCTTATCCGCTGTTGCAAATCAACGGCGAGGACGAGTCGCCGTTCCTGCCGGGCACGTATAGCGACCTGATGAACATCGTGCTGCGCCCCCGGCGTTGGTTCGAGAAGATGGATCCGCTGGTGGACCAATGGCGCAAGCATTTCTATCCGGAGATAGACGACTGGAGCGCCTACGACAGCGCGGTCTCCGCGGCCCGGCCCGAACACCTGAGTGCGGTCGTCGAAATCTTCGCATCCGCCCCGCGGCTGGCCCGATGGATCGAACGCAACCCGGAACTGCTGGACAACCTCAAGGATCCGGAATTCACCGATCTCGACCTGCCCCGGGGGTTCATGTCGGACCCGGAAGTCGAATCGATTGCGCGTCGCGGGCTGGCGCGGGTGTATTGGACGCTCGATATGAGCGTCGAGGAAATGAAGGGCCTGATGGTCGAGATCCCGGCGACCGATGCGAAAGACACCGCGGAAGTGGTGCGTAACTGGTCGAACGACAAGGCATTTCAGATCGGAATGCACGTGATGCGCGAAAACCTGTCGCCGTCCGAAGCCAGAACCGCGTTGTCCAATCTTGCCGAAGCCTCGATCGCCACCGTGCTGGCCGCCGTGGTCGCGGATTTTGTGGACCGGCGCGGGGCCGTGGGCGAGGGTGGGGCGGCCGCGATATTCCTGGGCGATCTCACCGGCCGGGAAGTTCATCCCGGTGTTGCGGCCGAATTCCTGTTCGTGCACGACGGCGCCCGCGATAACGGGCGGCTGTGCGCGCTGTTTCTCGACAAGCTGACTGGTCTGACGCGGAACAGCCTGCTGTTCTCCTCCATCCCGCGCGGGTCGGACCGCTGCGTCGTCCTGCCGCTGGGCGGCCTGGCCGAGCATTGCGGGAACGTTGGCGCGGCCGGAAGTTCCGACCTCGCCAGAGCGCGCTGCGTGTTCGAGACCGGCGATTCCCGGATAGGGGCCCGCTTCGAGCAAGTGCGGCGCGAAGTCCTGTCCGAATGGGGCGCGTCGGCGGTGGCGGAGACCGCATCCGACGCCGCAGCGGAACTCGATGCCTTTCTCACGCGCGCCTGACGGCGTGCGTTGATCCAGGCCCGGACGGAAACGAATTCTCAACACGCCCAAATGAAGAAGACGGCTGCCGACCAGGGCATCGTCAAGCTCCCCGCGCTTACGCCCCACCTGGAATTCCGTGTCATCGGCGAACAGCAGACCCTGCTGGTTTCCGAGTCGTTCAATACGCTGCTGCACGGCGAAATCTATTGCAATCTGATGCCGCTGCTCGACGGCCGGCGTCAGCAGGAAGAGATCGCCGCCGCCCTCGAGGCCGGACACACTGCTTCCGAGGTTCGCGCGGCCATCGCTTCACTTGCCGCCAGGGGCTATGTGGTTTCAGGCGGGCATGGCATGGACAGGGCCCGCGCGGCCTATTGGTGCTCTCTCGGCGCCTCGCCAAGCCTGGCGGAGCAACGCCTGGCGGAATCCCGCGTCGAGATAGAGGGCGACGAGGGCCGCCTGGCGCGCCATCTGGAGAAACACGGCGTCGCCGTCGGGACCGCCGGGTCGAAGATCAGCGTGATCGTCTGCGACGAATACCTGGAGGAACGCCTTGCCGAGGTGAATCGGCGCCGGCTTGAGGCACGCGCGCCGTGGCTGCTGGTGCGTCCCCGCGGTACCCAGCCGCTGTTCGGCCCCGTATTTCGCGCGGATGGAGAAGGACCCTGCTGGGCTTGCCTGGCCTACCGGCTTGGCGGTCACCAGGAAGTGCACAGTTTCCTCAGGAATGTCGCCGGCGAGGAAGCCGCCTTCAAGCCGTTTGCCTCCGACCCCGCGCTGCTTGACGCGCTGTACGGGCTGATCGCGGCGGAGATCGTCAAGTGGCTGGTGCTGGGTGACGCGGCGCCGATTCACGAACAGGCCATGACGATGGATATCGGAACATTCACGAGTTCGCGGCATCGCGTCATGCGCCGGCCGCAGTGCCCGGTCTGCGGCGACGAAGCCCTTTTCCGCGCTGATCGGCCGCCGGTGGCCTTGCGGCTGAAGTCCAGTCCCAGGGCCGTGAGCAACAGCGGCGGCGCGCGTACCGTAGCGCCGGAAGTCACGCTGGCGAAATACCGCCACCTGGTGAGCCCGATCAGTGGCGTCGTGACCTGGCTGAAGCGCACTACCGACGAGGCCGATTCCTGGCTGCATGTCTACTGGGCCGGGAGCAATCTCGGCATGAGAAGCCGAACCTTGGGCTCGCTCCGGCGCAGCCTGCGCAGCAAGAGCGCCGGCAAGGGCAGTACGCGCGAACAATCCGAGGTCAGCGCACTGTGCGAGGCCCTCGAGCGCTATTCCGGCTGCCTTCATGGAGACGAGATCCGTGTCCGCAGGCGATTCACCGATTTCGCCGCTGATGAAGAGGCAATCCACCCCAACGACGCTCAGCTCTTCAGCGACACTCAGCTTGACACCGCCGAAAGCATCAACGCGAAGGGACACCCGTACAACATCGTGCCTGAGCGCCTGGATCCCGACGGCGAACTTGACTGGACGCCCGTATGGTCCTTTACGCAGCAGCGCCATCGCTATCTGCCGACCTCGATGCTCTACAGCATGGCTCCAGAGCAGCGCGCCGCCGGCGACCTGATCGCCGATTCCAACGGCTGCGCCGCTGGCAACACGCTGGAGGAGGCCATACTTCAGGGCTTCTACGAACTGGCCGAGCGCGACGCCTTTGCCATCTGGTGGTACAACAAACTCAGGGTACCGGCGGTGGATCTCGCCAGTTTCGACGACGAGTACCTCGCAACGGCCGCGGGCTACTACGCACGTTTTGAGCGGGACCTGTGGATGCTCGACGTAACCTCCGATATCGGAATTCCCGCATTCGTTGCGCTCTCGCGACGGCCGGATGCGGAAACCGAGGACATCATCTACGGCGCCGGCGCCCATGCCGACCCGCGCATAGCGGCCCTGCGCGCGGTTTGCGAATTGAACCAGTGTCTGACCTGGCTGCCGCGCCCCGGAAGCCGCGACGGCCGGCCCACGATCGACGATCCGCTGGCGCTCTGGTGGTGGAAGACCGCCCGGCTTGCGGATTGTTCCTGGCTGGCGCCGGCGGAAGCCTCGCCGCAAAGCCAAGCTTCACAGTACCCCGTGATGGAAACGGCGGACATGCGCGAGGACGTGGAACATTGCCGGGCGCTGGTCGAAGCCGGGGGCATGGAGTTCCTGGTCCTGGACCAGACACGGTCCGACATCGGCATGCCCGTGGTGCGGGTCATCGTGCCCGGCATGCGCCATTTCTGGGAACGATTCGCTCCGGGGCGCCTGTATGACGTGCCGGTCAGCATGGGCCGCCGCCGCCGCCCGATGGCTGAAGCGGAAATTAATCCCGCACCCGTCATCGCGTGAGGAGACAGCGTGGACATTGATGAAGCAATAGCGCGCACCCAGGACCGGCTTGCGGAAGAGGGCGGCACCATGGGTGACTTGCTGGGGCACTTGAGAAACAGGATTTCGGCGTCCCTTATCGGGGACCCGGAATGGCAGCGGGTGCTGGCATGCGCCGGGAAACTCCCGATAACCATGGCCGCCCTCCCATTCGGGTTCGAACTGCCGCTGCACGAGCGCAGGCCGGAAGCGGATTTCGGCGTTTCTCTGGCAAGCGGAACCCGGGCGGGAGCCTGGTTCGAGGAACGTGCGCGGGGCGATGAAAGCGATGAAACGGCGAAAGCGGTCGTGCGATTGTTCAGGGAAATGGAATCCGACGACTCGCCGCTGCGTGAAATCGTCGGGCGCAAGCTGATGCTGGAATACGACATTGGCTCCGCGCGGGGCAAGGAGCATGCGCAACCCGGAATCTTCCTGCGGCCCGGCGAACGTCCGATCGCCGGCGGAGGCCAGTTGAACGACGTGGGCACGGTGGTTGACGCGCTCGTTTCCTGCGTGGGCTGGAAGATGAACGATGCTCAGCGGGAGAGCCTCGAGCGGGTTTACCGGGCGCAGCCCGAAGACACGCGAATGGATTCCTTCGGGGTATTTCCGTCCCGCTCACGCGCGGTCCGCCTGGCGATCATGGGCTTCAAATCGCAGCAGGAAATATGTTCTTTTCTTCTGGACACGGGCTGGCCGGGCCGGATCCCGGCCGTGGAGTCCGTGATTTCACGCTTCACGGAGAGGGCGAACATCGTCAGGTCCGGAGCGAATATCGACGTTGAGGAAGATGGCGTGGGGCCTGCGCTTGGCCTCACGCTCATCGTCAAGCAGAGATATACGAAAGATGCACGATACTGGCTTGACGGGCTTACGGATTGGGACCCGTTTCTGGAAGCCCTGGGCCATGAGGACCTGGTAGTTGCGGAAAAACTCGGGGCGCTTGCCGGCTGGGTGTCCAAGCCCTCTATGCTGTTCGGAAAGACCGGCCGTTACGTACTGTTACGGGGAATTCACCATATCAAGCTGGTCGTCTCCGGTAACAAGCTTCAAAAGGCCAAGGCTTACGTGTTCATGGTGCTGTCCGGAGGGGTCCCGAACTGATGTCGGCAGGATATACGTACGCAAGTCGTCCCCCGTTCATGTTGAACGGGGGACAGCTTTGCGTCTTTAGCCGGCGCGTGGCCGGCCGGTTCGGATTACCAGCAGCAACAGAGGCCGGCTGAAATGGCTTCGAGTTGCTCTTCGGTGATGTTCGGATCAGGAGGCAATGCGAGATGCACGGTCTGCATGTCGCTCTCATGAACCTGGATTGTCATCGAATCAGGAATCGTAATGTCCAATTCCTTGCTGATGGTGCTTTTGGGATCTGCCAACAGTTCCTGCCGGAATTCCGCATCCAGAGCGGATTTCTCAACGATCTGCTGTAGCATCTGTTCTCCACTTCTCATAGTAAACCCCCGTCTTATTGAGTTGTTTCAGAGGCCCGCGCCGCGTTTCCCTTAAGAAATCACAACGTTGGTAAAACCGATTGTAACAGACCATGCCATACAATGTTCGCTGCGCGTTTTGCAGTCGGGGCGATGCCTTGGATCACAGCGAATTCAGCCAGACCGCACTTCGACGCGCGCGCTGATGCGATTCCGCGGCGTATGTGCGGTTCTCGCGCTCATGGTTCCATGGGGCGCCGCTACGCAGACTGTTGATTTTTCCGGCGACCTGAGTCTGCAGACGCGTTGGTTTCCGGAGCCGCCTGCTTTCGCGGATCAGCGTGCCGGCAGCGGCGGTCTGGTCGTTGAGCCGACGCTGTACTGGGACATAACGGACACGGCCAGCTTCACATTCACGCCGCTTTATCGCTACGACAGCGCCGATTCGCGACGCACCCATGCGGACCTGCGCGAGGCCTACCTGCTGATGTACGGCGACTGGGGCGACAACGCCTGGGAACTTCGGCTGGGCGTCGACCGCGTGTTCTGGGGCGTGGTCGAGTTGCACAACCTCGTGGATGTCGTCAATCAGTTCGACCTGATCGAGCACCCGCGCGAAGAAGCCAAGCTGGGTCAGCCCATGGCGTACCTGACCGTCTCCGGCGGCTGGGGCATGGCGGAATGGCTGGTGCTGCCCTACCATCGCAAGCGCACGTTTCCGGGGACTCACGGACGCTTTCGAGGGCCAGTGCCGCTTGTCGACGACGCGTTGTACGAGAACGGCGACGAGGAACGCCATATCGATCTGGCCGCCCGCTACAGCAACACAGTCGGGTTGCTGGACTTTGGCGTTAGCGCTTTCGTGGGCACCAATCGCGAGCCCTCGTTCGTACCCGCTCTCCAGCCCGGCGTGATTCCGGACGAGAACACGCCATTCATCCCCTACTATGAACAGATTCGGCAGGTCGGGCTGGACGCACAGATCACGACCGGGGACTGGATATACAAGCTGGAAGCAATTCGCCGCAGAGGGGCCCGCAACCTCGCAGGCCTGGAGGAGAACTACCGCGCCTTCATTCTCGGCCTGGAGCGCAATTTCTACGGAATCTTCGGCTCCGCGGCGGACATGGTCGCGTTTGCCGAATGGCACGATGACAGTCGTGGTTCGCTGGCAACGACCGCGTGGGCCAATGATCTGTTTGTCGGGGCCTCGGTCGCGTTGAACGACGTGCAGAGCACCGAGTTCATAGTCGGCGTCCTGGGTGATTTGAGCCGCGATTACCGCGCATTGAATGTGGGGATGAATCGCCGCCTGACGGACAACTGGTCGATGCGCCTGGAAGTGATCGCGCAATTGCGGCTGGATCCGCTGGATATGACTTACGCGGGACGGCGAGACAGTTTCGTGGGGCTGGATATCACATACAGCTACTGATGGTTGCGGGGGCGCTGATGGAACGCCTCAAGGCGTACGGCGGGCTGATACGCCTGGATCGTCCGACTGGCACCCTGCTCTTGCTGTGGCCTACGCTGTTCGCTCTGTGGCTGGCTTCCGGCGGGGATCCGCCGGCCCGCATCCTGCTTGTATTTGTTGCCGGCACTTTCCTCATGCGGTCGGCCGGCTGCGCGGTGAACGACTTCGCCGACCGACGGGTGGACCGCCGGGTAAAGCGCACCCGGTCGAGACCGCTCGCGACACGAGCAATCAGTCCCGCGGAGGCCCTGCTCGTGGCCGTTGTGCTGACGGCCGGGGCCGCCTGGCTGGTTTTCAGTCTGCCGCCGCTGGTGATCGGGACGGCAGTGCTGGGCGCGGCGGTCGCCGGGTTCTATCCGTTCGCGAAACGGATCATGTCGGCCCCGCAGCTGGTGCTGGGAGTGGCATTTTCGTGGGGCGTTCCGATGGCGTACGCCGCCCTGTCGGATTTTCGGGATATGTCCTTGTGGATCCTCTGGCCGCTTACCTACATCTGGGTGGTCGTTTACGACACCGTTTACGCCATGGTCGATCGGGATGACGACGAGAAAATCGGCGTGCCCTCTACGGCGATACTTCTGGGGGGGAAAGACGTGCTTTTCGTCATCCTGGGGCACGGCGTTTACCTGGCGGGAATGTTCGGCCTGGGCGTGTGGGCGGGTCTGGGCCCGGCGTAC
Organism: uncultured Gammaproteobacteria bacterium; assembly: GCA_964392625.1. Classification (GTDB taxonomy): domain Bacteria; phylum Pseudomonadota; class Gammaproteobacteria; order Steroidobacterales; family Foliamicaceae; genus Foliamicus. Next base: position 15,154 of record CAYMQG010000014.1, read on the forward strand.
TTCGCCGGCTGGGCCGGCGCGGCCGTCTGTTCGGGCCGGCAGGCCTGGCTGATTCGCGGCAGGGACCGCGAGCGGTGCTTCCGGGCCTTCAACAACAATTCGCTGCTCGGCTTGCTTCTCTTCGCCGGGCTGGCGCTGGACATGCTCTTCACCGCAGGTTGACGAGGTGATCCCGGGATGCGATACGGGGCTTTCTTTGTGATACGATCAGGAAGTCTGGTTGAACTTGCGGTAAACATAAGCGGGGCGCAGAGCCGTGATCACTAAGGCAGACAGACATGTTGTCCGCTGAGGACATGCAGCGCCATCTCATTCAGAGGGCGGCAGACGATAGCGATTTCCGCAGGGGGCTCATAGCGGATCCCAAGGGTACGCTGTACCAGGAATTCGGCATCGAGATTCCGGATCATATCGAGTTTCACGTGCATCAGAGCGACATGCGCACCGTGCATGTCGTTCTGCCGCCCGATCCGGTGCTGGACGAGGAGCAACTCGAGGCGATTTCGGCCGGTATGTGCTGCTGCGGAATCTGACCTGTACCCGCCGGGCCGGCTGGCTGGCCTGCCTGTCTGCGGGTTGTTGCCTGCTCATCGCAGGCGCCGCGAACGGCCAGTCGATCGAGGCGGCACGCACCGCGCTCCATGAGGGACGGTTCGTCGAGGCTGCGGAAATCGGCGAAGCCCTGAACACTTCGCACGGATACGCACTGGCGGCCGAAGCGCTGGCGATACACGGGCATTACCTGGCCGCCGAAGAAACGAAGGCCGAACTGCTCGGGCGCGCCATGCAGTTGGGACAGGAGGCGATTCGAAAGGACCCGGAAAATCCGGCAGCGTACCTTCAGCATGCCCACGCCATGGGGCGCTATACGCAGGCCGTGGGCACGCTGAAGGTCAAGCGCGAATACGCGGGGCGGGTGCGGGCGGCGCTGGAGCGCGCGCTGTTTTTGGAACCGGGTCTGGCCGAGGCGCATCTGAGCCTGGGGGCCTGGCATGCGGAGGCGATCGCGGGCGGCGGTTTCATGGCCCGGGTGCTGTTCGGGGCCAGCGGCAATGACGCCCGCGAGCACTACGACGCAGCGCTTGGGCTTGCGCCGGACGAAAAGATCGTTCACGCGGAATATGCTCTGGGCCTGTTGCTTCTGGACAGGCGCAGACACCTTGAGGATGCCCGCAGGCTTCTGGAGCGCGCCAGGGAGTTGCCCGTCCGTGACGCCCACGGCCGCATCGTTCACGAACGGGTGATTGCGAAGCTGGCGGAACTCGACATTTGAACATGGCGTAGAATCCATCGACCGGACACTTGCAGGTCGGCGCCAGGTCGTGACGAAGAATCCGATACTTGAGATTCCATCCGCCTACAGGGCCGGATACGAAAAGGCCCGTCTCGAGGACTCGGCAGCGGCCGACAACTACGTCAGGCATACCGCCATTGGCGACCCGCAGCTTGACCCGGTGATGGAGGAAGTCGCGGATTTGCCGCCTCCGGCACTGCATCGGTTCATCCACGCAGGGATAGAGCAGCAGCAGGATCAACTCAAGCGGGCGCCGAAGGTCATGCGCGATTTCTTCGACGAAATCGATCGCGTTCCGGATTGGTTCGACTACAAGGCCTGCGACGCCGGGATCCGCGCCTTTTATGCAAACGCGAACTTCGTTCTGGTCGCGTTCGTCGCGGGCGTCCTGATCGAAGGCTTTTCGTCGCTGATCGCCACGTCGTTCAATATCACCTCGCGCACCGTGACCGGGCCCGGCGACCGGCGGCTGAGACAGAACAACCGGCAACTGATGGAAATCTTCGTGCCGGGGGGATTGCACCGTTTCGGTGACGGCTGGAAGCTCTCGGTGCGGGTGAGATTCGTTCACGCCCGCATCCGCAGTCTTCTGGCGAAGGCGGAGCCCTGGGACGCCCAGGCCTGGGGCACTCCGCTGAGTGCGGCCCACCTCGGCTATGCGATCTGCGTTTTCTCGATTCGCCTGGTGGAACAGGCAATATCGGTAGGGGCAAAGTTCTCCAAAGACGAGATCGCCAGTTTCCTCGCCTTGTGGCGCTATGTCGGGCACCTGATGGGCATACCCGATTCCATCCTCTACGCCGACGAAGCCCAGGCGCGGCATCTCATCAGGATCACCCTCATGTGCGAGCCCCCGCCCGGGCGTCATTCCATCGAAATGGCCCAGGCGTTCGTGCATAACGTGCCCGTAGTCGCGGGAATCGAAGACCCCAGGGAGGCCGACTCCGTACGGGGGCTGGTCTTCCGCCTTTCCCGCGCGCTGATCGGCAACGACCTGGCGGACGCCCTGCAGTTCCCGAAAAGCAACCGGCTGGGGACCCTCTATTTCTTCCGCATGAAGCAGATCGTTACCCGCATGCTGAAGGGCACCCGTTCGGCCCACCTGGCGGACTTCCTTCAGCTTCTGGATGTTTCGCAATATGATGAGGAAGGAATGAGCTACGCGATGCCGGACCACTGGCACACCTCGAAGCAGAATCCCTGGTAAGCATGTCCCCGATTTTCGTCTACGCTCGCGGATCCGTATTGCTTCGGCACACCTTCGGCCCGGGACGATGAACCCGGCGCTTCTCGACCGGTACATCGCCGCGCTCCTGCGCTTTCGCTGGCTGGTTGTCGGCGCCGCCACCCTGGTGATGCTGGCGATGGCGGCCGGCGGGCGATTCATCACGGTCTCCAACGACCATCGGATTCTGTTCGGCGAGGACAACCCGCAACTCACTGTCTACGATGCCCTTGAGGACACCTACACGTCGTCGAATACCGCGCTCATCGCGGTGACGCCCAAACAGGGTACCGTATTCACGCGCGAGACGCTGGGCGTTATCGAGAAGCTGACGGAAGAGGCCTGGCAGGCGCCCTATTCCAGCCGCGTTGATTCGCTGACCAACTACAACCACAGCGAAGCCATAGGCGACGACCTGATCGTCGGCCCATTGGTGGAGAACGCCGCTGCGCTGACTGACGCCGACCTGGACCGGATCGAGGGAATCGCCAACGACTCCATTGAACTTGTCGGTCGCATGCTGGCCGAAGACGGCAGGGTGGCCGGCCTGGCAATCAATTTCATACCGCCCGCGGAAGCCCATGACGCGGCGGTCGTGGAGCTCAACGCGCACCTCGACGACATGCTGGCCCGGGTGCGCGCGGAGAACCCGGAGGTCGACTTCCACATCACCGGCGACATCGTGATGCAGCGCGCGTTTGCGCAGGCCACCCAGGACGACCTGGAGAGACTGACTCCGATCGTGTTCTTCCTGATCGTTGCCGTGGCCTACCTGATCCTGCGTTCGATTTCCGGCGCCCTCAGCATGGTCGTGATGATCCTGTTCTCCGTGGGCACGGCGATGGGTCTGGCAGGGTGGAACCATACCGTCTTCAGCCCCGTGAATGCCGGAGTGCCGATCATCGTCATGGCGATATCGGTCGCCCAGTCGGTGCACATCACCACCATGACCCTTACGGCCATGCGCCGGGGGCTGGACAAGATGGAGGCAGTCGCCGAATCGGTGCGCGTGAACGCCTTCCCGGTCTTCCTGGCTTCTCTCACTAGCGTGATCGGCTTCCTGAGCCTGAATGCTTCGGATTCTCCCCCGTTTCACACGTTGGGAAACTACGTTGCCTTCGGCGTGGCGTGCACCTTCGTGTATTCGATGTCGCTGCTGCCGTCGCTGCTTGCCATCCTGCCGTTGCGCGTGAAACCGGCCGTTGCGGGCGAAGTGACTTTCTTCGACCGTTTCGGCGAGTTGGTGGTGGCGCGACGGAAACCGCTGCTGTGGCTGACCACGATTCCGGCACTGGTCCTGCTGATCGGTATTTCTCGCATCGAACTCAACGACAGCCTGCCCAACTACTTTGGCGAACGCTATGAATTCCGGCGGGATTCGGACTACATCATCGAGAACCTGACCGGGCTCGAGTCGCAGGAGTATTCGCTGGCGTCCCCGGGCGAGGGCGGCATCACCGACCCCGTGTACCTTCGCCAGATCGACGCTTTCGCCGAGTGGTGCCGCAGCCAGCCGGAAGTGACCTACGTGCGCGTCTTTTCGGACACGATGAAGCGTCTGAACAAGAACATGCACGAGGACGATCCGGCCTACTACCGGTTGCCGGACGACCAGGCGCTGGCCACCCAGTACCTTTTGCTCTACGAGCTTTCCCTGCCCTTCGGAATGGACCTGAACGACCGCATCGACATCGGCAAGTCGTCCACCCGTATGTCGGTCGTAATGCGAAACATAACCAGCAACGAGCAGCAGGAACTCGCGGAGCGCGCCCGTGCCTGGCTTGCGGAGAATGCCTCAGGGCTTACGACGGAGGCGACCGGCCTCAGCGTCATCGTCTCGCACATCACGGAGCGAAACATCAAGTCCATGCTGCGCGGGACCGTCATCGCGATGGCGCTGATTTCGCTGGTCCTGGTCCTGGTCTTCAAGAGCGTGCGGTTCGGCCTGCTGAGCCTGATCCCCAACTTCATCCCCGCCGGCATGAGCTTCGGACTGTGGGGGTACCTGGTCGGCAGAGTGGGGATCGCGGCCTCGGTGGTGACTGTCGTCGCCTTCGGCATCATCGTGGACGATACGATCCACTTCCTGACGAAGTACCTGAAGATTCGCCGCGAAGGCCGTTCCGCCGCCGATGCGATTCGTTATGCTTTCAGCACCGTGGGCAAGGCCCTGGGGACGACTACCATGGTGCTGTCGGCGGGGTTCCTGGTGTTCGCCGCATCCGGATTCGAGGTCAGTTGGGCGCTCGGAATCCTGGTGGCCATGACGATCATGTTCGCCTTTCTCGCCGACTTCCTGCTTCTGCCGCCCCTGCTGATGGCGTTTGACCGGAGAAAACTATGATTCGTGAGCATTGCGTTGCGGGCCCGTTGCGGGCCACTGCCCGTTTCACCCTCGTGCTGGCGCTGTCGGGCCTGCTGTCGTCGCCCGCGCTCGCGCAGGATTCCTCGTCGGAGGATATCGGTCTTGAAATCGCGCGCGAAGCGAGCGTCCGCAACGACGGCTTCGGTAATTTCACGGCCAATCTGACCATGATTCTGCGCAACCGGCAGGGACAGGAGAGCCGCCGCCAGATCCGGTTCAAGGTCCTGGAAGTCGAAGCCGACGGCGACAAGAGCCTGTTCGTGTTCGACCAGCCGCGCGACGTTCAGGGGACCGCCCTGCTTACCCACGGTCATCTCACGGCCCAGGATGACCAGTGGCTCTACCTGCCGGCTTTGAAGCGGGTCAAGCGCATCAGTTCCTCGACCCGAACCGGGTCCTTCATGGGCAGCGAGTTCTCCTACGAGGACATGAGCAACCCCGAGATCGAAAAATACACTTACCGTTTCCTGCGCGAGGAAACCTGCGGCGAACTGACCTGCACGGTCAACGAACAGGTGCCGGTGGACAAGAAATCGAGCTACAGCCGTCAGCTGGTATGGCAGGACAAGGACCACCTGCGCACGTGGATGGTGCACTACTACGACCGCAGGAACTCACACCTGAAGACACTGGTTTTTGCGGGATACCGGCAGTACCTGGACCGATACTGGAGGGCCGGGGAAATGACGATGGAGAATCATCTGACCGGCAAGAGCACGGTGCTTAACTGGACGGACCTGGAGTTCGGCACGGACCTCGGCGACAGCGATTTCTCCCAGGCCGCCCTGAGACGCGTGCGCTGACACGTCAGCAGCTGTCCTGCCGCCGACGCTCCCCGGAAGGGGAGGCATGGCGAAAAGCTCTTAGGCTTTCCGATCGAGTTCGCTGCGCAGCGCGCGGGCGGTCAGGCGGGCTATCACGAAAATCAGAACTGCCGTAACGATCAGGCCGGCGATGAACAGCGATTGTGGAATCATCGGAGCGCCGGTCTGGTCCAGGGACGCCAGGCTGCCCGCCACCGAGCCCAGGTAGACATAGAGAAAAATGGCCGGCAGCATGCCGACCAGCGTGCCGGACAGGTAGGCGCCGAACCGCACGTTCGTCAGCCCCAGGGCGTAGTTCAGCAGGTTGTAGGGGATCACGACGGAAAGCCGCGCCAGCAGCACGATCAGCCACCCCTTGCGGGCCACCGCGCGGTCCAGGGCGCGGAAGCGCGGCATTGTCTCCAGCCGGGATTCGACCCAGTCCCTGGCCAGAAACCTGCCCACAAGAAACGCGCAGCATGCGCCCAGGGTGCTCGCCAGGGACACGAGGGCCACGCCCAGGGCGACACCGAAAAGCACGCCTGCCGCAAGTGTCAGAATGGAACCCGGAACCATGAACACGGCGGCCAGGACGTAGGCGAGAATGAAGCCGGCCCAGGCAATGCGTGGATGCGCATGCGCCCAATCGATCGACTGGACCAGCCAGTCGCGCGCCGGCAGCAGCCACACGGCGATCACCAGCAACGCCAGCGACAGCAGCAGTATCAGCGCCCGCCGCTTCATGCTAAGTGTCGCGTTTCACAACTAGGCGCGGTTACGCGCGACCCGGCGGTAGGCGGGCGCGCAGAACCGGAAAAATCCCGCCGCAAGGGGCATGGTGCAGATGGCCATTGTCGCCAGCGCCAGGGGCAGGCGATCCGGCGAACCGAAAACCCGCTCGGTCAGCAGCGCCACGCCCACCGGACCCAGCGACAGGCCGAGCAGGTTTACGCAGAACAGGTACACGGCGATGATTCGGGCCCGGAACCGATTCGGAGTCACCTCGTTAAGCGCTACCGGCGAAATGCCGAAAGGCATGCTGATCAGGCACTGCGTTACGCCGATCAGCGCCAGCGCCAGCGGTGCTGTGGATGCGAACGGAAAGGCCAGGGCGAAGGGAAGGGCGATCAGGGCGATCGCGAATGCAACCCGAATCTCGGCGTCGCGCGGCCAGCGCCGCCGGAGCCGCTGTGCCACCACGCTGCCGAGGTACACGCCGAGCGGCGCAGTCACCAGCGTTACCGTGCCCAGGCCCATGCCTGTCTGGGCCTGGGTCCAGCCGAATTCCCGGATCAGGAAAGACGGCGTCCACGCGCCGAAGCTGTACGAATAGGTGACCTGGCAGGTAAAGCCCAGAAAATGGGTCAGGTACAAGGTGCGTTGCGCCCCGCCGAGGAAGCGAACGAAGGACCTTGCGCTCACGCCGGCTTCGGGCGCCTCCCCGATCCGCGTCGTTTCGCGCACCGAGGCCAGCGTGAGAACGCCCAGAAGAACGCCCGGCAGGCCCACAACGACAAAGACGACCTGCCAGCCCCTGAGCGCCCCAAGCACGGGCAGGTCGGCGCTGCCTCCGCCGGCCACCCAATTGATGACCAGTCCGCCGGTTAGGGTGGCCATCCCGATTCCGAGATAAAGGCCCGTGGCATAAGTCGCGGTGGCCCGCAATCGGGCTTTCGGCGGGAAGTAGTCCGCGATCAGCGAATACGCGGCGGGCGAGAGTGCCGCCTGGCCCACGCCGACCAGCATTCGCGCAACGAACAACTGTGCGTAGTTGCTTGCGAGTCCGCAAGCCGCCGTGGCCAGGCTCCACAGTACGACTCCCGCGGCAATGACGGCAGGGCGGTTCCACAAATCGGCCATCCCGGCGGCGAACAGGCCCAAGGTGGTGTAAAAGGCAGCGAATGCCAGGCCGTACAACATGCCGATCTCGACATCGCTCAGGTCGAGGTCGCGCTTCAAGGGCTCGACCAGCAGCGTGATGATGTTGCGGTCGAGGAACGAGCACAAGTACAGGACCATCAGCAGGATCACGACGTACCAGGCGTAGCCGCGCCGGGGCCATCGGGGCGTATCGATCACTCCGGTCAAGCTGGCGTTTCCCGCAATCCCGGGGTCATGTGGATAACTTTGTGGACAACATCGTCCGAAGCCCTTGCCTCTATTGGCTCTCGCAGTTTTCCACAGCGGGGGAAGATTTCAGCATGTTCAGGAAAGCCATCTAATATCAATACTTTACAAGACGTTAACAAAGAGCTTGTGCGAAAGTCGCCGCAATGTGAACCAGGCAATACGATTTTCAGCCGGGTGTGAATAACTGCCTGGCGGCGAGCACATTATCCCGCCCCTCCACCCTGTCTTCCCAGCAGTCGCAGCAATTCACGAGCGGCCAGTCCGCGATGGCTTCTGCGTCCCTTTTCCGCGGCGCTCATCAGCGCCGCGCACTTGCCCGTGCTTCCGTCCAGGAACACCGGATCGTAGCCAAACCCGCGGTGCCCTGCGGCCCTTTCGGCTATGCGCCCTTCCCAGACGCCCTCGGCAACAAGGGGAGTCTGTTCGATGTCGGGAGTGGCCAGGACCAGAACGCAGCGGAAGCGGGCAGCCCGCTTTCCGGCCGGCACGCCTTCAAGATTTTTCAGCAGTTTCCGGATGTTGGCCTGGGCGTTTCCATCGTCTCCGGCGTAGCGGGAGGAGTAAATTCCCGGCGCCCCGCCGAGTGCGTCCACTTCCAGGCCGGAGTCATCGCTGAGCGCCGGCAAGCCGGATTGCGCGGCGGCGGCGAAGGCCTTCAGCCGGGCATTTTCCTCGAAGCTTGAACCGGTCTCTTCCGCTGCCGCAAGGCCCAGTTCCCGCATGTGGATCAAGCGGACTTGCTCCTTGAGCAACTGTCGGAGTTCACGCAGCTTCCCGGGGTTGCCCGAGGCCAGCACGGCTATTCGGATAGTGGTCATTTCAGTACGGGCAAGTTTAATGGCGGCGGGGTGCGATATTCTTTGCGCCTGACCGCCGACTCCTGCAGGAAACGAACATATGCCGGAACCCGCGACGGCGCCCGAGCTTCGCTACCCCCACCTCTTCACGCCCATCTCGCTGGGGCCGGTGCGATTGGACCACCGTGTGATCATTCCGGGGCACTCCATGGTGCACGGGGACTCGTCCGGGCTGATTACCGATCGTTATCACGCCTACCTGGTGCGGCGGGCCCTGGGAGGGGCCGCGCTGGTGGGTATCGAGTCCGCACCGGTTCACCCCGACAGCCTGACCTGGACGGGCCAACTGGAGCTTTGGCGGGACGAAATCATCGACTCCCTGGCCCGCACGGCACAGGCGGTCCATGATGCCGGATCCAGGCTGTCCATCATCCTCTGGCACGGCGGCCACAACGTGCCTTTCGGACGCGGTGCGGTCGCGCTGGCGCCGTCGGCGATTCCTTCCGTGCAGATCGGCCAGGTGCCCAAGGCCATTTCCGTTGCCGAGATCAGGGACATGGTGGGCTATTACGCCGCCGCGGCCGAGCGCTGCGCCAAGGCGGGCGTGGACGTTATCGAAGTCCAGACGGCATCCGACTATCTGCTCGGTTCGTTTCTGAGCCCGCAACTCAACCACAGGACCGACGGTTACGGTGGGTCCGTGTCGAACCGCTGCCGCTTCGTCATCGAGGTTCTGGAGGCGATACGCGGACGAGTTTCCGGCGAGGTGGCGGTGGGATTGCGCACTTCGGTCTATCACGCCATTCCCGGGGACCCGGACGGCTACGGCCTGGAAGAATCCCTGGCCGCCATGGCAAAGATCGTCGAGGCGGGCGTCACCGATTACGTGAGCGTCATGAGCGGTTCGAACGCCAATTTTGCCGAGACTATTTCCCCCATGGGATATCCGCGCGTCCAGCTGGCGGAGCAGTCGGCGCGCTTCACGGAGGCGCTGTCGGTGCCGGTTACCGTGGCCGGGCGCATCCGCAGCCCCGATGAAGCCGAGGCCGTCGTTGCGAACGGCCAGGCCGACATCGTGGCCATGGCCCGCAGCTTCATCGCCGATCCGGACTGGGTCGTGAAGGTGCGTCGAGGCGAGGAGGAGCGCATCCGGCCCTGCATGTCCTGCAACCAGGTCTGCCTGGGCTTCGCGACGCTCGCCCTGCCGGCCGGGTGCAACATCAACGCCGCGGCGGGAAGGGAGTTCGAACTGCCTCGCAGGGCGCCCGTATCGAGCCGCAAGCGCATCGCCGTCGTGGGCGGCGGGCCGGCCGGACTGGAGTGCGCACGCGTAGCGGCGCTGCGCGGCCACGCCGTCACCTTGTATGAAGCCTCCGCGGAACTCGGCGGCGCGTTGCGCCTCGCCGCGTTATGCCCGCACCGCGAGGAGATGCTGCCGGTCCTCCAGTGGTGGGAGAGGGAACTTGCCCGACTGGGCGTTACGGTTCAGTTGAACACGCCGATCCACGATCGCGGAAAACTGGATGCGGACGAGGTCGTCTGGGCCACCGGCGGCTCGCCCGGCTGGACCTGGCTTTGGCGAAATCGGCCCCGTATGACCGATGGCATTCCCGGCGCGGAGCGGGTGCCTCACGGGCGCGACATCCTGGCGGGCAGGGAGTCAGTCTCGGGAAGCGTCCTGGTGATCGACGAGGAAGGGAATTGGCCGGCGGTCAACCTGGTGGAATACCTGGCCGCACTGGACGACGTCTCCGGCGTGACCGTCGCCACGGCCAGCGCCCTGTTCGGCGACCCGGAACTGTCCCTGACCGGGGAACTGCCCCTGGTTACCCGCCGCCTCGTATCTGCGGGCGTGGAGATACGCTGCAGCACGTTTGTGAAAGAGGTGAGGGACGACACCGCCATAGCAATGGACGGCAAGGCGTTGGGGCCCTTCGACGCCCTAGTGTTGTCCATGGGCACCATCGCCAACCCGGCGCCGGACGGCGTAAGCGCAATCGGCGACTGCCTCGCCCCCCGTTCCATCTGGGCGGCGGTTCAGGACGGCGCGCGCCTGGCGCTCGAACTCTAGTCCCCCGAGCGGATCAGCGCGCTTGCGCGCGCGCCTCTTCCTGTGCCGTCAGGACCTGTTTGATGCCGCCGGCCGCAAGGTCGAGCATGCGGTCCAGTTCCTCGCGCAAGAACGCGTGCGCCTCAGCCGTGCCCTGCACCTCGATAATGCCTCCGGCCTCGTTCATCACGACGTTCACATCGGCCTCGGCTTCCGAATCTTCCGCGTAGTCGAGGTCCAGCACCTCCAGACCGCGATACAGTCCGACGGATACTGCCGCCACCTGGCCGTGCAGCGGGTAGCGGGCGAACTTGCGCCGCCATGAACGCCGGCTGCAGGCCAGGCTCAGCGCCAGCCAGCCCCCGGATATTGCGGCCGTGCGTGTCCCGCCGTCGGCCTGTATGACATCGCAATCGATGACGATCGTATGTTCGCCGAGAGCTTCGAAATCCACGCAGGCTCGCAGCGAGCGTCCGATCAGGCGCTGAATTTCCATCGTGCGCCCCGATTGACGGCCGCTGCTTGCCTCCCGGCGGCCCCTGGTGTGCGTGGCCCCCGGCAGCATGCCGTATTCCGCGGTTACCCAACCGCGGCCGCTGCCGCGCAGGAAATGCGGCACCGTGGCGTCCACGCTTGCCGTGCAAAGCACGCGCGTTTCGCCGAAACGGGCAAGAACCGAGCCGCCGGGATGGGTCGTGTAGCCGGTCTCAAACGCGATGCCGCGCATCTGGTCCGATCCCCGGCCACTGGGACGGCGCACGGCTGAAGGAGGTTTTGTGCGCATCTGTCCAAATATGTTAGCGCCGGCAGGGGCATTTTGCATTGGGGCCTCGTTTCCGCTACCGATACCTCGGAGCGACGCTAAAATTAGCCCACATCGACTGGGCGGGGCAGAAAAAGGCCAAATCAATGATTCGCAGTATGACTGGCTATGCCAAAGAGGAATACCGCAGCGAGAGCGGTTGGCTGCAGTGGGAATTGAGGTCGGTCAACCATCGCCATCTGGATGTCGAAGTTCGTATGCCCAGCGCGTTTCGCGAGATGGAGCCCGAGATACGCAATCTGCTGGCGACGCATGTCGGCCGCGGACACGTTGACGCCCGCCTGAGCTGGCGCCCGGCGGAAAAATTCGCCGACCGGATCAAGGTCAATACGGGGCTGGCGGTGCGGGTCATCGGATACTCGCGGGTCCTGGCGGAGCAGATGCGCCGTCCCGCGGCGGTCAGCCCGCTTGACGTCATGCGTTGGCCCGGGGTGATCGAAGAACATTCCGCCGACCAGAGCCATATGTCCGGAGAGGTCCGCAAGTTATTGCACAAGGCGGTCGACACGCTGCGCGCGACGCAGGCCAGCGAGGGCAGGAAACTGAAGAAGACCATCGAGAGCCGCTGCTCCAAGATGGACAAGATCCTCAAGAAGTTCCGTTCGCGCACGCCCGAATTGAGAGAGTGGGCCATGGTTCGCATGACGGAACGCCTGGACGCAATCAAGGTGCGGGTCGATGCGGAGCGCCTGGAGAAGGAAGTGGCTTTGCTGCTGATGCGCTACGACATCAGCGAGGAACTCGATCGGCTGGAAGCCCACCTGGTGGCGCTGCGGTCCGCGCTCAGGGAAAGCGAACCGGCCGGGAAGCGGGTGAATTTCCTTCTGCAGGAAATCGGCCGGGAGGCCAATACGCTGGCCGCCAAGTCGGGAGACGCGCGCGGAACGCACGAAGCCGTCGATATGCGGGTTCTCGTCGAACAGATGCGCGAGCAGGCCCAGAATATCCTGTGACGCCCCGCCTGTTTGTCGTTTCCGCCCCCTCGGGCACCGGCAAGACCACGATCGTCAAGCGTTTGGTCCGGGAGAACCCGGACGTCAGCCTGGCGGTGTCCCACACCACGCGCCCGCCCCGCGAACAGGAGCGGGACAAGCGGGACTATTACTTTGTCAGCAATGCCGCCTTCGATGAAATTCGCGGCGGTGACGGGTTTCTGGAGCACGCGGACGTATTCGGCAACCGCTATGGCACCAGCCGGCGGGAGGTGAACGAGAAACTCGCAAGCGGGCGCCAGGTAATCCTTGAAATCGACTGGCAGGGCGCGGAGCAGGTGCGCCGCGCGAGGCCGGATGCAGAGGGCATTTTCCTTCTTCCGCCCTCCCGCGACGAATTGGAAAAGCGCCTCAGGGGCCGCAACACCGATAAGCCGGAGGTCGTGGAGCGGAGGTTTTCCGAAGCGCGCCACGACGTGCGGAAGTGGACGGATTTTCACTATGTGCTCGTCAATGACGACATCGACGAGACCTGCCGCAGGATGTCAAACATCATGAAAGGCGACGGGGCGCAGTATGCCGTGTCCGACCACAGGCACCGGACGCGTGTCGAGGAACTTATCGCGGCAGGCGACTGGTAGAACCTTGCGGCGGCACTCATAGTGATGCAGAATCCCCGGTAAGGACTTCTCCACAGAGCAAAGGCAATGGCGCGAATTACCGTAGAAGACTGCCAGCAGCGGATCGAGAACATTTTCGACCTCGTGCGCGTGGCGGCTACGCGCGCGCGCAGGCTTGCCAACGGCGCCGAGCCCCTGGTTCCGCGCGAGAACGAAAAACCCTCGGTGATCGCGCTGCGCGAGATCGCGGCCGGACTGGTCACGGAAGAGAGCCTCAACGAGCAGGAACGGTCCGTCGAGGAAGCATTCGCTACTCCGGGAGAAGTTCGCGAGTATTAGGTCGGACGGCCGGCGCTTGCACCGGCACTCCACGGTCTGAGCGTCCGCCATCCCTTAACCGGGGGCACGGCACGAATCATGCAGCAGGCGGTTGTTCTGCCCGGCACGCAGAAAATCCGGGTATCCGGCGGCGGCATCCGCAGGCTGCTCGCCGACCTGGAGTACCTGTCCGAGGACGAACGCAATCAGGTGCGGCAGGCGTATGAATACGGTGCGCGCGCCCACCACGATCAGCGGCGGCGATCCGGCGAGCCGTACATTTCCCATCCGGTCGCCGTCGCCACCATCCTCGCCCAGTTGCGGCTGGACTCGGAAACCATAGTCGCCGCGCTGCTGCATGACGTAATCGAAGACACGCCCACGCTGCGGGTCAATCTTGAAGACCATTTCGGGCAGCAGGTGGCGGCAATCGTTGACGGCGTGACCAAGCTGACCCGTCTGAGGAAGGCCGGCCATACGGAAACCCAGGCGGCCAGTTTCCGCAAGATGATGCTGGCCATGGTCGACGATATCCGCGTCATCCTGGTCAAGCTGGCCGACCGCCTGCACAACATGCGGACACTGGAAGCGCTGGACCGGGAGCGCCAGCAACGTATCGCCCGCGAGACGCTGGAAATCTACGCGCCGATCGCCAACCGCCTGGGCATTCGCACGATTCGGCGGGAAATGGAGGACCTGGGCTTTCGCTATGCCTGGCCGCAGCGGTACCGGGTGATCAACCGTTACCTGAACCAGAGGCCCAGGCACCCGCGCGCGGTTCTGAGACGCGTTTCGGACCGCCTGCGGCGTGCGCTCAAGTCGGCCAACGTGGAAGGCAGCATTTCCGCCCGGGCCAAGTCCGCCTACAGCATCTACACCAAGATGCGCGAGAAGCGGCTGGCGTTCAAGGAAATCTCGGACGTCTTCGGCCTGCGCATCATAGTGCCGGACATCGACGCCTGCTATCGATGCCTGGGCATTGCACACCAGTTGTTCCGCCCGATGCCGGGCAGGTTCAAGGACTACATCGCGATCCCGCGCGTGAACGGCTACCAGTCGCTGCACACGGTGCTGCTGGGGCCGGAAGGCATGCCGCTGGAATTCCAGATCCGCACGCCGGAGATGCATCGCGTGGCGGAGGGCGGCATCGCCGCCCACTGGCAGTACAAGGCCGAGGACAAGAGCGTACTCCCGGCGCAGTTCCGCACCCAGGAATGGCTCCGGCGCATTACCGAAATGCAGGCCACCGCCCAGGAGGAGGAGTTCTACGATCACGTAAAGGTGGATCTGTTCCCCGACAAGGTCTACGTGTTCACGCCCAAGGGGGAGATCCTGCGCCTGCCGCGAGGCGCCACCTGCCTGGACTTCGCGTATGCCGTGCATACCGATGTCGGCCACCGCTGTGTCGCGGCGCGGGTGGACGGACAGGTGACGCCGCTGCGCTCGCAGTTGAAGAACGGCCAGAACGTGCAGATACTCACGTCGCGAAACGCGCATCCGAACGCCGGCTGGCTGGAATACGTCGCTACGGCCAAGGCGCGCTCGGCTATCCTCGATTATCTTAAGAACAGCCAGACGAGGGAAGCGCGCGAGGTTGGCGCCGTGCTGCTGAACCAGGCACTCGCCGACCGGGGGTCTTCGCTGCGCAAGATGGGACGCGGCCCGCTTGAGGAAGCGCTCAAGGAACTTGGCGTAACGAGCCGCCAGGAACTCTACGAACAGATCGGCCTCGGGGAACGCCTGGCGACCCTGGCGGCGGCCGTGGTCATGAATCCCGGAAAGAAACGAGCCGGCGACCGACAGCGCGAGTTAACGCCCGTGGACATTGCCGGCGCCGAAGGCATGGTGGTGACTTACGGAAAATGCTGCTACCCGATTCCGGGCGACGAAGTGGTGGGACATACGTCCAGCGGGCGCGGATTCGTCATTCATCGCAACACCTGCGGCAATTTCCGCGCCGAGCGCAAACACAAGGACCGCTGGATTCCGGTCAACTGGAAACGCCGCATCCGGCTGGAGTTTCCTGCCGGGCTGCGCATCCATATCGATCACCGGCCCGGCGTGCTGGCGGAAGTCGCCGCGCGCGTGGCCGAGACCGGGCACAACATCGCCCAGGTGAACATGCAGGACCGTCCCGAGGAAAGCACCGAGCTGTTCCTGTCGGTGCTGGTCAAGGACAGGGACCGGCTGGCCCGGGTAATCCGGGCGATACGCACACTGCCCAGCGTTCATCGCGTCCAGCGTGTTTAACACCCTCTCTGGCATATTATTGACCTCCGAGTCGCCCATGCAACGCTCCCCTGTACACACCTCGCGGGCGCCGGCGGCGATCGGCCCCTATTCGCAGGCCATCGTCGCGGGCGGCTTCTGCTATCTGTCCGGTCAGATTCCGCTGGACCCGGAGTCCGGCGAAATGGTTGACGGCGACATCGGCGCACAGGTCAGGCAGGTCTTCGCCAACCTGGCGGAGGTGGCCCGGGCCGCGGGCTGCGATCTCGGCAGGGACGCCGTGAAGATCACGGTCTTCCTGGTGGACCTGGCCAATTTCGGAGTGGTGAACGAGGTCATGTCCGGGATGTTTGCCCAGCCGTTTCCCGCCCGCGCCGCGATCGAGGTGGCGGGACTGCCCAGGGGCGCGCAGGTAGAAGCCGACGCGGTTCTGGTGGTCCCCTAGTACCGCTCGATACGCGGAACACGACGCCAGTTGCCTGCCGATTCCGCCTCCCCGCCGGTCGAAACAAGCCCGAACCTCACTACGCTCACGGGCATCGGCCCCGCCATGGCCGGCAAGCTCGAGCGGCTGGGCCTGCGCCGGGTCCGCGACCTGTTGTTCCTGCTGCCCATCCGCTACGAGGATCGAACCCGCATACGGCCCATCATCGAAGTTCGGCCCGGGCAGCGGGTGCAGATCGAGGGAGTGATCGCCCACGGGCGGGTCATCATGGGCCGCCGCCGGAGCCTGCTCTGCGCGCTGCGCGACGAGACGGCGGAAATCACGCTGCGTTTCTTTCACTTCACGCGGCAGCAACAGTCAGGCCTGAGCGCCGGGACCCGCTTGCTGTGCTACGGCGAGGTCCGCCAGGGGCCCAGGGGATACGAGATCGTTCACCCCGAGTACCGAAGGCTGCGCGAATCCGAACCCGCGCCCGTCCAGGATCGGCTCACGCCCGTCTATCCGTCCACCGAAGGCGTAACCCAACCCCGGCTTCGCAAACTGACCGATCATGCGCTTGAGCATGCCCTGGAAGACTTGCCGGATCTGATCCCGGCCCGTTTTCTGGCCGGGCTCGATTTTCCGGGTCTGCACGAGGCCTTGCGCACCGTGCACCGGCCACCGAAGGGGATGGCGCTTGAAACGCTGCTGGCCGGAAAGCATCCGGCGCGCAAGCGCATGGCGCTGGAAGAAATACTGGCCTGGCATATGGGCTTAAGAAGGATGCGGGAGGCCGGTCAGCAGCGCGAGGCGTTTCCGCTGAAGGCCCATGGCCCGCTACGCGACGGCTTCCTGCGCCGACTGCCTTTCCAGCTGACTGCGGGCCAGCGGCAGGCGATCGAACAGGTCGACGCCGACCTGGTTCGCAACACGCCCATGATGCGGTTGCTGCAGGGCGACGTCGGCTGCGGGAAAACCGTTGTGATCGCGGCCGCGGTGCTGGCGGCAATTCAGTCTGGGCGGCAGGCGGCAATCATGGCGCCCACCGAATTGCTGGCGGAGCAGCATATGCGCACGCTCTCGGACTGGCTTGCGCCGCTGGGTGTGCGCCTGGCCTGGCTGGCTGGCGGCATGTCGCGTTCCGAGCGCCGGGTATTCGAGGCCGAGCTTGCCGGCGGCGATGCCCAGCTTGCGATCGGGACGCATGCGCTGTTCCAGGAAGGCGTGCAGTACCGGTCGCTGGGACTGGTAGTGGTGGACGAACAGCACCGCTTCGGGGTCCATCAGCGGCTGAGCCTGGTGGAGAAAGGCTCTGCCGGCGGACAGGTGCCGCACCAGTTGGTGACTACCGCAACGCCGATCCCGCGGTCGCTGGCGATGACCTTCTATGCCGGCCTGGACATTTCCGCCATCCGGGACATGCCGCCCGGACGCCAGCCGGTCAACACCGCGCTGATTTCGCAGGAGCGCCGCCACGAAGTCATCGAGAGGGTGGCTGCGGCCTGCGGCGCCGGACGGCAGGCCTACTGGGTGTGCCCGTTGATCGAGGAATCGGAGTACATCGAGTCCCAGGCCGCCGAGCCGACCCACCGCGAGTTGAGCGAGGCGCTGCCCGGCATTCGGGTGGGCCTGCTGCACGGCCGGGCGACGCCGCGCGAGCGCGATCGGGTGATGGGAGAATTCGCCGCCGGCAGGCTGGGTGTGCTGGTGGCCACGACGGTCATCGAAGTGGGCGTGGACATTCCGAAGGCCAGCCTGATGATCGTGGAAAACGCCGAACGCCTCGGCCTGGCGCAGTTGCACCAGTTGCGCGGGCGCGTGGGCCGGGGCGCCGACAAAAGCCATTGCGTCCTAATGTACCGGTCGCCGTTGGGAGATATGGCCCGGGAAAGGCTCAACACCATGCGAAATACCAACGACGGATTCGAAATCGCCCGCAAGGATCTCGCGTTGCGCGGCGCCGGCGAAATCCTCGGTGTCCGGCAGACGGGCGCATTGCAGTTCCGCGTGGCCGACCTGGTGCGCGACGGAGCGCTGGCCGAGCCGGCCCAGCGGATTGCCGACGAAATGCTCCGTGCAAACGGCCCCGAGGTGGAGCAGTTGATAAGCCGCTGGGTCGGCGAAGGCGGCCGCTACGCCAGTGTCTAGGCCTTTCGTGTATCGTGGCGCCTTCCTATTGATTCCCGAGGTGCGCTTCATGCGTGTACCAAGCATTGTTTTGCTCTGCCTTCTGGGGTCCGCTTGTGGCGAAGTGGGCGAGGAAGTCGTTCAGTCCTGCGGTCCTGCGGCAACGGATGAAGCACTGGCCCATGCGGACCAGGTCGCGCACCTGATTCGTGGCGAGGAATTGCGGGCCGTGGTGGCGGAACTGGCGGGCGACGACTACGAAGGGCGGGCTCCAGGCAGCGCCGGTGACGTCAGGGCGCGGGAATGGATCGCGGCGAGGCTTGCCGAGGCTAACGTCGCGCCGGGCGCCGACCAGGGCTATCAGCAGCCGTTCGAGCTGGTGTCCGTGACGACCGAACTGCCGGCGGCCTGGCCGTTTTCCACGGGCGTGTCCATCGCGCCGGTCGACGAATTCGTCGCCAACGTGGGCAATCAGGCATCCCGGGCTTCACTCGCCGGCGCCGAGCTCGTATTCGTGGGCTACGGCATCCAGGCGGCGGAATACGAATGGGACGATTACAAGTCGCAGGACATGAGCGGCAAGGTGCTGGTCATGCTGAACAACGATCCCGAATGGGATCCCGGCCTGTTTGCGGGCGAGCGCCGTCTTTACTACGGCCGATGGACCTACAAGTACGAGATCGCGGCCCGCCTGGGCGCGGCCGGCGCAATCATCGTTCATACGACGCCATCGGCCGGCTATCCCTGGCAGGTTGTCGCAACCTCGTGGACCGGGCCGCAGTACGAAATTCCGGCCGAGGGCGAGCCGCGCCTGGAAGTCGCCGCATGGCTGACCGAGTCGGCGGCCAGAGAGTTGCTGGCCTCGGCCGGCCACGAACTCGACGCACTAGTGCAGGCGGCCCGCAGCCGGGACTTCGCGCCCGTGCCGCTGGGGATCAGCACGAGTCTCGAACTGGATGCGGGTCTTGAGCGCGTGGAAACCGCCAACGTTCTGGGCGTACTGCCCGGCTGCGACGAGAATCTGAAGAACGAAGCCGTGGTCGTGACCGCGCACCACGACCACCTGGGCAAGGGCATTGCTGATTCCGAGGGCGAGGACGTGATCTACAACGGCGCCTTCGATAACGCAACGGGCGTGGCCGCGGTGCTCTCGCTGGCAAAGGCGCTGGCGGAATTGCCCGCTCCGCCGCGGCGCTCGATCGTGTTCGCGCTGGTAGGGGCGGAAGAACAGGGACTGCTGGGATCAGCGTACTACGCGCGGCATCCGACCTTCCATCCGGGGCGCATCGCAGCCAACGTCAACTTCGATGGCGTGAGCATCTGGGGCGAGGCGCGCGACATGATCTTCATCGGCCTGGGGAAGTCCTCGCTCGACCGGATCGCTGCCGATGTGGCGTCTTACGTCGGAAGAACCCTGCAGGGCGACCAGTTTCCCGACCAGGGTTACTACTACCGGTCGGATCAATTCAGCTTTGCGAAGATCGGCGTTCCGGGCATCTACCTGGACGGCGGCGTCGAGATCATCGGCAAGCCGGAGGGGTGGGGCAAGATGCGAATCAACGCCTACATCACCAGGGACTACCATCAACCCAGCGATGAGCTGGCCGATGACTGGGTGTTCGACGGGATGGTCGCGGACACGCGCTTCGGATTGCTGACCACCTACCTGATAGCCCAGGCGGATGAAATGCAATCCTGGAATCCGGGCGACGAGTTCGCGGCGGCACGCGCCGCGGCCCTGGCGGAGCGGGAAACAGGCGACTAGGGCCTGCTACGCGGCTGGCGGCGGCCGGTTCCGCGCCATTCGGTCTCGTTTTCGGCGAACCGCCGGGCCAGGACGAACAGCAGGTCAGACAGGCGGTTCAGGTACTTCAGCGACTCGGGGTTGAGCCCCCCTTCCTCGTCCTGCAGGGCCCATAGCGAGCGTTCCGTGCGCCGGCAAACGGCGCGGGCGAAGTGGCAGGCGGCGGCGGCCGGACCGCCCCCCGGCAGAATGAATTCCTTCAGCGGAGTAAGTTCGTGATTGTGCTCGTCGATAGCGTCTTCCAGCGAGCGCACATGTTCCGCCGACGTGGACTTCAGTTCGTCCACGCACAATTCCGCGCCGGTGTCGAAAAGGCGTTGCTGTACGTCACGCAACAGTTCAGGGACATTGCCCGGTGGAAGTTCCGCCAGCAACAGACCCAGCGCCGCGTTCAGCTCATCGAGGTCGCCGAAAGCGGCGATCCGCGGATGGTGCTTGCGGTAACGGCGCTTCGCGTCGATGCCCGTTTCACCGGCATCGCCGGTCCTCGTGTAGATTTTCGAAAGGCGGTGTCCCACGTCGCTTATTTTCCGTCCGCTTTCCCAAAGAATGAGAACTGCACGCCCAAGTGTATGCTGCGGCCGGGCCCACGGAAACCGTACACCTCCTCGAAGCGCGCATCGCCAAGGTTTTCCGCGCGGACGTGCCAGCGGACCCGGGAACTGGCCTGCCAGGTTGCGGTAAGGCCGGCGAGCAGGAACGAATCCAGCGACACGCGGCGCGAGGGATTGGGCCACGGCGGGTAGAAGATGTCCGGCTGTTCGCCGGTATACGCCAGGTTCAGGTTGATGCCGATTGCCGGGTCGGCGATTTCGTAGTGTACGTTCAGACTGCCGGAATGGCGCGGCCGGCGAAGCTCCTGAATCGTGGTGTCGCCGGGAGCCGGTTCCCGTGAGCGAAGCCAGGTGTACGCGCCGGCGAGCGTCAGTTGGGACAGGATGCTCACTTGCCCCTGGACTTCAAGGCCGCGGCGCCGGCTGACGCCGGGCCGGTTGCCGGCCGTGAACCCTCCCGCGGCCGGGTCGAACACGAATCCGTTGATCTCGTCCTCCAGCCGTTCGTTGAACCAGGTAATGCTCCCGATCAGCCGCCGGGCCCTGCTGCCGTAGCGAACGCCCAGTTCCCATCCCCGCGACGTTTCCGGAACCAGGTCGGGGTTGCCGATGAAATTCGAGAAGTAACCGAAGCGCTCTACGAAGGTGGGGTTCTTGACGCCTATTCCGTACGCCGCGTGCAGGGCGGCGCCCAGGCCCAGGTGCTTCAGCGCGCTGACGCGCCAGGACACGGCATCGTCATAGTCGTTGTTGCGGTCGAAGCGCAATGCCGCAGCCGCAGCCCAGTTGCCTCTGGCGTCCAGACGGAATTCCGCCAGCGCCTCCGTTGATTGCGTGCTCAGGTCCCGATTGGGGTCGCCGAAGAACGAGGCTTCGGCGCGCTGCAGATAGTCCTCGCGTTCATGCCCCAGTCCGATGGTGATGGACGGCGAGACGCCTCCGTTTACGTCGTTCAGTGCGAACCGTGGGAGAAGAAAAGTGGATTGGTAGTCGAGACGTAACTTGTCTCCGCTGGTCTCGCCGATCTCGGTCCCGGAAGCGAAGTTGTGGTTTTGCGAGCCGGTGTGCGTGAGGCTTGCGCGGTGCGTCCAGCGCCCGCCGGATGTGGTTGCCGAGCCCTGAAGGCCCGCCACGGTATGGGTTCGCTTCGTGGAGCCGTCCGAGTCGGCCGGCACGCCCGACAGGAAGGACGTCGCGTCGTACTGGCTTTCCGAATCGGAACGGCGGACGATAAGGCGCAGCGAGATTTGCCCGGAGGGATCGAACCGTGCGACCAGGTGCCCGGTATTGTTCCGGTAGCCGTCGGCCTCGTCGCCGGAGCGGGAAATGTTCTGTCCGTCGCTGCTCAAGTGATCCAGGGAAACCCCGACGCCCCAGCCATCACCGCCGGCCGACCCGCTCAGGGATCCCCTGCGCGTGTTGAATTGCCCCGCCTCGGCGGAAGTCCTCAGCGATCGCTCGAATTCGTCGGGCGTGCTGATCAGGTTGATTGCTCCGGCGACCGCGTCGCTGCCCCAAAGCGCGCTCAGCGGACCGCGAACGATTTCGACGCGCCTCAGGTTTGCAGCCAGGAAATGCGAGAAATCGAGCTCTCCGCCCAGGGCCGGATCGCCGATCTCGATTCCGTCCATGAGGACCAGCGTGTGATTGGCTTCCGCCCCCCGCATGCGGACCTGCGAGAGCGATCCCAGTACGCCGCTGCGGCTCACGGCTATTCCGGGAGTTCCCCGCAGCAGTTCCTCCACGGTCATCGCCTGGCGCCGGTCAAGGTACTCCTCATCCAGCACCGTGAACGATGCGCCGGCCTGTTCCGACGCAATAGGTACGCGCGATGCCGTAACCACTATGGTTTCCGGGGCGTCCTCTTCCGGGTCCTCCGATCCGCCCTGCGGCTGGGCATGCGCCTGTGCAGCGAAAAGCAGCAGAAACAATGGGAATACCGGCAGTTGGCGTACCGCCGCGGATTTGATGCAGGCCATGGGAACCTCCCGTTCCATTTCTTGCCCCAGGCAGGAACGGGTGTCAGGCTGAAGGGATTTCCCCTACGCCGCTCGCGCCCGCCGCGCTGCCAACGTGGTTCGCTCGGGCCGGTCTCCGGGCTTTCGAGCGGATCACAGGTGGACCTGCAATCCACGCCACTCGCCTTCCTGTCCTGAGACAGTGGCTGCCTTCACGCGCATGACGCTGGCGTGAGCGGCGTTTGACTCGATTACCGTTGCGGGGGCAGCGCCGGAATTGCACCGGCTTCCCGTTCACCCGACGAATCGTCCTGCACTATACCATCGTGGCCGGGTGTATAGAATGCGCCCGCATAGAGCGGGCACACCGTGGCGCTTCCCCTGAACAATCCTTCCAACTGGCCGGCGCTGCTGGCGCTCGCGCTTATACGCATGACGGTGGCGCTTCCCCATCGCCTGCGCCTCTCCATCGGCCGCGGGACAGGCGGTCTGGCCATGCGGGTAATGAGGAGGCGCCGGGCGATTGCGCTGCGCAATCTTCAGTTGTGCTTTCCCGAGTGGTCGGACGCGCAAAGGAAGGCGGTGCTCAAGGCGCATTTCAAGTCGCTGGGTATGGGACTGGTGGAATTGGCCATGGCCGCCTGGTGCCCCGATCGACATGTACGCGACCTCGTCGAAGTCAAGGGCGTGCGGCATCTCGGAAACGCGGTCCGCGAGGGTCGGGGCGTCATCGCGATGAGCGGGCATTTCGCGGCGCTGGAATTCACCGCCCGCGCGCTGGACTTTCCTCCTCCGGGACTGGTTGCCGTCTATCGGCCGGGAGGCAACCCCATATTCGCCTACCTCGTCAATCGCGCCCGGTTGAGGACCGCTTCCGACACGCTGTCCAAGTACGACGTGCGCGGCATGGTAAAGGCGTTGCGCTCCGGGGCGGTGCTCTGGTACGCGGGCGACCAGATGACGGACGCCAAGTCCGCCGAGTTGGCGCCGTTCTTCGGAGAACCCGCGATGACCGGCACCGCGCTGGGGCGGTTGGCGCGGATCAGCGGCGCTCCCGTCGTGCCCTGGTTTACCCGCCGACTCGAAAACGGAAGGTACCGGGTTGAACTGTTCCCCGCTCTCGAGGGTTTGGCCGGAGATTCTCCGCGGGAAGAAGCAGAGCGGGTCAACGCGCTGGTCGAGCAGCAGGTGCGCAGGGCGCCCGAGCAATACTATTGGATACACCGGCGCTTCAAGCGCCGCCCCGCGCCGCTTTCGGATCCGTACGACTAGGGCGTCTCGCTGTGAGCACTCTAGCCGTGGGCGGCCCCGTCCCCACGCCCCGCGAGGCTGCGGTCGTGCCGTTCGCACAAGGCCTGAAACGCCCGCTGGTCATACAGCCCGAGTTTTTCAAGCGATCGCTTGAGCCGCTGCAGCCGGGCATTGGGCCAGCCCCCGGGCGAGCGACGGCGCGCCCGGTCGAAATCAACCAGCCAGACGCCGCCGTCCGGGCCGATCAGTATGTTGTTTGCGTTCAGGTCGGCGTGACAGATTCCGGCGCGATGAAAACGCGCCGCGACGGCGCCCACGCGGCCCATGATCTCCTGCGCATCATTTCCCTCGCGCAAGGCGCCGGCCAGCGGACGTGCGCCTTCGATCCACTCGGTGATGAGATTGGCCGAGTAGGTGGTGCCGCGCCGCCTGAAGTGGGCGGCGATCGGCCGCGGCACCGGCAGCCCGGCTTCGTGCATGCTCGCCAGCAGCCGGAATTCCGCGATTGATCGAACACGCCGCATTCCCAGGAAGAGATAGCGGTCGCTGCTCAACAGCGCGGCCTTGCCGCCCCGCAGGTAATGGCGCAGGAACCACTTTCCGCCCTCGCCGATTCGCCCGCCGGCGCCGCGTCCACCGGAAACGGCCGTCCATTGCCGCCGTTGGTGCCAGAAACCGTGCTCAAACCACTCGGGCGTCACCGATCGGGCGATTTGCGCATCGTGTACGATGCAGTCCTTCCCCGCTGTCCGTATTTCTTCAAGCATGTCGAGCCCGCCGCGCAGCCTGTGCGTGATCCGCTTGTCCGCCATCGGGGATTGCTGTCACACGCTGCCTGTCGTGCAGGCCATCCGAAGCGCCTGGCCGGAGACCCGCATTACCTGGATTATCGGGCAAACGGAGCATTCCCTGCTGGAGGGGCTTGCCGGAGTGGACTTCCTGGTGCTGGACAAGCGGGCGGGCCGCCGGGGAATGCGCGATTTGAAGGAGAAATTGAAGGCGCGCCGGTTTGACCTGCTGCTGCAGATGCAGGACTCGCTGCGTGCCAGCCGGGTTGCGCTGATGACCCGATGCCGTCGCCGCGTGGGATTCGACCGGCGCCGGGCGCGGGATTTCCAGTGGCTGTTCACGACCGAACGCATCGCCCACCGGCCACGGCAACACGTGATGGAAGCGCTGTTCGGGTTTGCCGAACACCTCGGCATCGAGCGGCCGGCGGCGCCGCGCTGGGACTTCCCCCTGAGCGCCGAAGACGTGCAGGCTGCTGCGAGGATGGCGCCCGGACGGCCTTTCTGCGTCATGAGTCCGTTGAGCAGCCAGCGCCGTGGCGCGTTTCGGAACTGGCCGGCGGAGCGTTACGCGAGCGTGGCCAGGCATGTCGTGGAGCAGCTCGGCGGCGAGGTCCTGCTGACGGGATCGGGCAGTCCGATGGAGCGGGACTACGCCGCGGTGATCGCCGCTCGGTCCGGCGTCACCGACCTGAACGGGCGCACGACGCTCAAGCAGCTTGCGGCGCTGATCGAGCGCGCCAGGCTGGTCGTCTGCCCCGATTCGGGGCCCGCGCACATTGCTGCGGCGCTGGGAACGCGCGTGGTGGGCCTGTATGCGGGTTCCAATCCGGACCGCTCGGGGCCCTGGGGCAACCGGCAATTCACCGTGA
The DNA here is from genome assembly GCA_964392625.1 of uncultured Gammaproteobacteria bacterium. Classification (GTDB taxonomy): domain Bacteria; phylum Pseudomonadota; class Gammaproteobacteria; order Steroidobacterales; family Foliamicaceae; genus Foliamicus. The sequence continues at coordinate 40,518 of CAYMQG010000014.1, forward strand.
ACCGCTACCCGCAGGCTGTGCGCAAATCGCTGGGCAAAGGGGTCGACGAGGTGCGCTTCGGGCGCCGCTTGCGGGCCGGCGACGCTATGACCGAGATCGCCGCCGGCGACGTGATTGAAATGGTTGGGCGCGCCTGGGCGCTGCCGGGCCGAAATCTTCAGCCCTGATCGCCGCGCTCCGCGGGGGCCAGCGAAAAAACGGCCCCGCAGTAGGGGCAGGTAGCGTCGGTCCCGGGCTGAAGCGGCAGGTAAACGCGCGGATGAGAGTTCCAGCGAACGGTCCAGGGGAGCGGACAGGATACCGGCAGGTCCTTCTCGGACACGGTATAACGCCGCTCCATGTTGGACGTCACTCTCTGTCCGCCACTTTGTTGAGCCATAACGAAAGTATATTTCGGTTACTCGCCCAGATGGCGTCGCCATAGGCCGGAAACCGTTTCCGCGCGCTCGGCGACTTCGCCGGCGGGCGTATGCGGCGGACGTTCGGCCAACGCGCGATGATGCAGGATCTCGCGGTATTCGAGATAGCAGCGCGTCAGGACGTCGGCGTCTTCCCGGGTGAGCACTTCGTGCCGCGCCAGGGCTTCCAGCTGGCGCACGTTGTCCGGCCAGGCGGCCAGGTCGGGATGTTCGTGGGCGTGGTTCAGTACCAGGTACTGCACGATGAACTCGATGTCCTGCAATCCGCCGCGGGCGTGCTTGATATCGAAGCGTCCCTTGCCCACCCTGGGCGCTTCGGTCAGCATCCTCTGGCGCATTTCAATTACCTGGTCACGCAGATCGTCCCGTCGCACCGACTCGCGCAGAATGCTCACGCGCAACTTTTCGAACGCTTCGCGCACATGGGCGGCGCCGGCGATGGCCCGGCTTCTGAGCAATGCCTGGTGTTCCCAGGTCCAGGCGGAATCGCGCTGGTACTTTTCGAGGGCCTGAAGCGAGGACACGAGCATTCCGGAGCGGCCGCTCGGCCGCAATCGCGTGTCCACTTCGTACATTCTTCCGGTGATGCTCCGCGTTGTGAGCACGGAAATCACCCGGCGCGCGACCCGGAAGAAGAAGTCCGAGTTGGCGATGCCGGCAACGCCATCGGTCACCTGGTCTTCGCCCTGTGCGTCGTAGACGAATACCAGGTCGAGGTCCGAGCCGTAGCCCATTTCCAGGCCGGCCAGCTTGCCGTAGGCGATGACCGCGAATCCGGCCGGCCTTCGCTCGCCGGCGAGGGTAAAGCCGGGCGATCCGTGCTGCTCCGCGAGTTCTTCCCAGACGTGCTCCAGCGACCGGTCGATCACGAGTTCGGCAATTCCGGTAAGAAGGTCGCTCACCCGCATCAGAGGGAGGCCGCCGGCCAGGTCCAGCACCCCCACCCGAAAGGCCGCCGCCTGCTTGAACTCGCTGATCGCCGCCAGCCGCAATTCCTCCGACTCGTTGGCGGTCCGCACCAGCCGGAAGTCCAGTTCCTCTTCAAGCTGTTCGAGATCCATTACCTGCTGCGTAATGCGGGCGTCGAGCAACTCGTCCACCAGCGCCGGGACCGAGCACAGTTGTTTGGCCAGCGTTTCGCCCAGGCCGCAGACATGCACCAGGCGGTCGCGGGCCGGTCCGTTTTCGTACAGCAGCGCCAGGTACGCGGAGCGCCTGGCGATCGCGGCGATAACCTTGAGGGTCCGGGCCAGCGTCAGGCCGGGTTCCGCCTCCTTGGCCGCAGCCTCGATCAGCCGGGGGATGAGCATGTCCAGCCGCTTCCGTCCGGTCTGGTCCAGACGCGCGTAGTCGGAGGCCTGGTGGACCGCCTGCATGGAATCCAGCGCAATCTGCGGATCCGAAAAACCGTAGGCTTTCAGGACTTCGCCGGCGTCTTCGGTATCGCCCGTCCAAACGGCGGCCAGGTCCCCCGGCGGGCCGCTCTCCGCCTCCGGCAGGTCGTCCGGGCGAAACACGATGGTCGAGAAATGCCTGGCTACCGTTTCGCGGTGCGAATCGGTCTTCTCCGCCAGGCTGTCCCAGTCCGAATGACCCATGGCGAAGGCCAGGCGGACCCGGCCCTCGTTGTCGTCCGGCAAGTCCTGAGTCTGCCGGTCATCCATTCCCTGCAGCCGGTTCTCCAGGCGCCGCAGGAAGCAATAGGACCGGTCGAGTTCGCCGGACGTGCCGGGTCCCAGAAAGCCCCGCTCGCCCAGGCGCGCAAGCATTCCGCGCAGGCTGCGGCCGCGGAGGTCCGGGTTGGCCCCGCCCCGTACCAGTTGCATCGATTGCGTGATGAACTCGATTTCACGGATCCCGCCCCTGCCCAGCTTGATGTCGTTCGCCTTGTCCTTGCGCAGCGCCTCGCGTTCGATCTTGCCCTTCATGTCGCGCAGGGACTCGAACACGCTGTAGTCCAGGTAGCGGCGGTAGACGAAGGGCCGCATGATTTCCTCGTAGAGCGCTGCGCTCATCCCGCAGGGGTTGATGACGCTCGCCTTGACCCACGCGTAGCGCTCCCAGTCACGGGCCGAGCGGGCCAGGTAGCTCTCCAGCGACGAGGTCTTGATTACCAGCGGTCCGCTGTTGCCGAAGGGACGCAGGCGGGTGTCGACCCGGTACACGAAGGAGTCCACCGTGCGCTGGTTGAGCACCCGGATCAATTGCTGACAGACCAGCGTGTGGAAACGCAGGGCGTCGATCGGGACTGGTCCGTCGGTCCGTCCATCCTCGGAATAGATGAAGATGAGGTCGATGTCGGAAGAAAAGTTGAGTTCGCCGCCACCCAGCTTGCCCATGCCGATGACGGCCATCTCGCTGGGCTCATCCTCCGCGGTGCGCGGAAGACCGTGCCGCGCCGCCACGTTGGCCCGCGCGAATTCCAGGGCGGCAATAATGCAGGCTTGGGCCAGTTCGGACAGTTCCGCCAGGCTTTCTTCCAGGCCGCTGAGCCCGTTCAGGTCGCGCCACAGGATCCGGCACATCTCGCGGTGTCGAAACCAGCGAAGTTCGCGCATGAAAGAGGGTTCCTGATGGCACTCAACCAGGGCTTCGCCGGCCAGCCGGCCGAGTTCGCCTGCTTTCAGCGGCCGGGTGAGCCGGTCTCCGGACAGTAGGTGGTTGAGGATCTCGGGCCTGCGGGTGAAGCTTCGCGCCGCGAACGTCGAACAGGCCAGCACTCTTGCAAGCGGGACGAGGTTTTCGTTCCGCTGCAGCAGGGAAGCAAGCGCCTGGTCTTCCCGCAACGCGGCCAGCGCCTTGTCGGCGCTCTCGCGCAACAGATCGGGGATTGGAAGATTGGCGGCGTTCACGTCGGTTGGCGGCTACTGTCCGGAGGCGGCAAAGATTACATCAGGTGGAAAGCAAAAAGCCCCGCCTTTCGTCGGAAAGGCAGGGCTTTCTGCGTCAGGCTTCTGCCGCCGCCGGGCTGCAGCGGCGGCGTCCACCGGGAGGAACTACATCATGCCGTCCATGCCGCCGGGGGCGGGCATGGGCGCAGGCTCGTCCTTCTTCGGCTTTTCGGTGACCATGGCCTCGGTCGTCAGCAACAGGCCCGCCACCGAGGCGGCGTTCTGCAGCGCCAGCCGCGTGACCTTGGTGGGGTCGATGATGCCCCGGCCGACCAGCTCGCCGTATTCGCCGAGAGCCGCGTCGTAGCCGTAATCGCCTTCGCCGGACGCTACGTCGTTCAGCACGACGGAGGCGTCGGCGCCGGCGTTGGCGACGATCTGGCGCAGCGGCTCCTCAAGTGCGCGGCGCATGATCTTGATGCCGACGTCCTGGTCGTCGTTGTCGCCTTCCAGGCCGTCCAGCGCGGACTGGCCACGCAGCAGCGCCACGCCGCCGCCGGGAACGATTCCCTCCTCGACCGCCGCGCGTGTTGCGTGCAGGGCGTCTTCGACGCGCGCCTTCTTTTCCTTCATCTCGATCTCCGTGGCCGCACCGACCTTGACCACGGCCACGCCGCCCGACAGCTTGGCGACGCGTTCCTGCAGCTTCTCCTTGTCGTAATCGGAGGTCGATTCCTCGATCTCCCGCTGGATCTGCACCACGCGCGCCTGTATCTGTTCGCTGCTTCCGGCGCCATCGATGATCGTGGAGTGCTCCTTGGTGACCTGGACCTTCTTGGCGGTTCCAAGATCCGTCAGGGAGGCTTTCTCCAGCGACAGGCCGACTTCCTCGGAGATCACCTGGCCGTTGGTGAGAATCGCCATGTCGGCGAGCATCGCCTTGCGGCGGTCGCCGAAGCCGGGCGCCTTGACCGCAGCCACCTTGACGATGCCGCGGATGTTGTTGACCACCAGCGTGGCCAGCGCCTCGCCTTCCACGTCCTCGGCCACGATCAGAAGCGGCTTGCCGGACTTGGCTACGGCCTCGAGCACCGGCAGCAGGTCGCGGATGTTGGAGACCTTCTTGTCGTGCAGGAGGATATAGGGGGACTCCAACTCCACGCTCTGTGAGTTGGCGTCGTTGATGAAGTACGGAGAGAGATAGCCGCGGTCGAACTGCATGCCTTCCACGACGTCCAGTTCGTTGTCCAGTCCGGAACCCTCTTCCACGGTTATCACGCCTTCCTTGCCGACCTTGCCCATGGCGTCGGCGATGATGCGGCCGATGGCCTCGTCCGAGTTGGCTGAGATCGTTCCGACCTGGGCGATCGCGGTGTCTTCCTGGCAGGGCTTGGAAATGCCTTCCAGGCTATCGATCACCGAGGCGCTGGCCTTGTCGATACCGCGCTTGATGTCCATCGGGTTGAACCCGGCGGCCACCGCCTTCAGGCCTTCGGTCAGGATTGACTGGGCCAGCACCGTGGCGGTCGTGGTTCCGTCGCCGGCCACGTCGGAGGTATGCGAAGCGACCTCCTTGACCATCTGTGCGCCCATGTTCTCGAATTTGTCCTCAAGCTCGATTTCCTTGGCCACGGACACGCCGTCCTTGGTCATGGTGGGAGCTCCGAAACTCTTGTCAAGAATGACGTTGCGGCCCTTGGGCCCCAGCGTAACCTTGACGGCGTTCGCCAGCGTATTGACGCCGGCCATCATCTTCTGCCGGGCGCCGTCGCTGAATTTCACATCTTTTGCAGCCATTGCTGTATTCCTCTGATTGGGTGTGAATAAAGAAAGGTGAAGAGTGGGGCTAGTCTTCGATGACGGCCATGACGTCGTCTTCCTTCATGACCAGCAGTTCCTCACCATCCACCTTGACTTCGGTGCCGCTGTACTTTCCGAAGAGCACCTTGTCGCCGGCCTTCAGTTCCAGGGGCCGGACCTCGCCGTTCTCGAGCACCTTGCCCTTGCCGGCGGCTATGACCTCGCCCCGGATGGGCTTTTCGGTTGCCGAGTCGGGAATGACGATCCCGCCGGGGGACTTCCGCTCCTCCTCGGTACGGCGAATCAGCACCCTGTCTTGCAGCGGTCGAATTTTCATGTTGCGTTCTCCTCGTGGGAAATGCCAATAGCCGCGCCCCCTCGGCGCGGAGAATGTTGACTAAACGGCCCCTCTAATTCAGAGGGCGGGTAAATGATAGGGACGGATGTTGCGATTTCAAGTGCCGAACCCGAAGAAATTCGTCCGAAAGGCCGTCAAAAGAGGAAAATCGGCGCCCAAACCGCCCCTTTTGCGAAATTGCCTGCCTGTTTCGAGGCTTTCCGTTCCGTTTCCCGCGGCCGCTCAACCGAATCAGCGAAAGGCGCCGTAACCGGTCATCCTCGACACGTCCGGATAGAAAATGCCCAGCGCGGCCTGGTTGTTCGAGCGCGTGGAAAAAATAATGGCGCCTTCGCGCGTCACGTCCAGATTGGGATTGTCGGCCTGGCGGGGTTCCGGGTAATAGGTGAATTCTTCCGTGTCCGGGTCGAACCGGACCAGGGCGCCGCCGAGCCCGCCGTCGCCGAACCAGATCCTGTCATCGGAGTCGGCCACGATACCGTAGGGCATCGATGCCTTGACCTTCGTAAACGGAAGGATGTCGTATTCTTTCTGCTCCCCGGTTGACGGATCCAGCCGGCCCAGTCTTCCGGAGCTGAACACCGAGTACCAGATCGTGCCTTTCGAGTCGGCCGCCAGCCGATTGATCGCGCAGGGCTTGAACAGCGCCGGGTATTCCGTGAACTCCTCGGTCGCCGGATCGAAACTCGCAACGGCGCAGCCAAGCAGTTCGGCGAACCAGACGACGCCCCTCCGGTCCACTTCGATGCCGTACGGGAACGAGTGGCGCGTGGGGATTTCCCACAGCGTAATGTCCGTGGTCCGGTGGTCCCACTTCCCGAGCTTGTTGCCGCGGATCGCCGTGAACCACACGTCTCCGTTTTCCGCCATGTGCGGGCTGTGGCCCCGAATGTTGCCCACGACGCCGTTCTCGTCAACGACCACACCTTCGGGATCCATCGGGTAGCGATCGATCCGTCCCGTGCCGGGATCCAGCCGGCCCAGGTGCTGGCCCTGGAATTCGGCCCAGAAGACATGGCCGTCGCGCGAGATGGTCAGGTCGTGCGGAAAGATGTACGACCAGACCGAGTCCGGGTCACCCTTTTTCCTGCCGTACATGTCCGTTTCGGGGTTGTTCTCGTCATAGCCGATGGGGAAGTGGCTCCACTGCGCGGTGCGGGGATCGACGCGGCTCAAGCCGATCAGGCTGTTGGAGCCCCACAGGTTGCCGTCGTTGTCCATCATCGGCCGGTGCAGGCGGTGCTTGAAGGGCTCGTTGGCCGACCTTTGCGACAGGTCGGCGGCGGGGTGCAGGGGGGTCAGGTACTCGATGAACATCGCCGAGGCCAGCACGGCCTCGTCCAGCGGATACTCGACGTCGAGGCGGAGGACCTTGGGCGGACTGTCGGGCCCGAAGTTCTCGACCAGGTAGTCGGCGAGGACTTCGTGTTCCTGATCGGTGATGCTGCGCACCGAGTCCGGATCGGCGAACGCACCGTTCGGGTCGAGCATGACGCTGATCATCGCGTGCCACTGGACCCTGTTCATGCGATTGGCGGGCAGGAAGGAGTGGCCGTGGCAAATCAGGCAGCTGGGCTCCACCAGGTCCCGGCCCGGCCCGGGCGGGTACATCTCGTCGTAGGAAACCAGTTGCGCGTCCGCGCCCGCGCCGCCGAATTGCGGTCCCGGCTTGGAGGGATCCTTGAGGGTCAGGGGATTGTCCGGCCCGGGGCGCATCTCGAGGTCGAGTTCAATTGCTCCCTCGTCGTGAATCCGAATCATTTCGTGCCTGGAAGTCAGGCCTTGTTTTTCGGCCCAGATGCGGTAGCCGCCGGGCAACAGGTTGGGCGCGCGATACCTGCCGTTGTGCGTATAGACGGTATACAGCATGTTCCTGTCGAGGTTCTTGGCGTAGACCTGCGCCGCCGTGAACGGCTTGTCCGCCGTTACCGTTCCCGTGAGAACGGCCGTGCCCGGAATTGCCGGCCCGCCGGTTGCCGATGCGGCGGTGGCGATAAGCAGGACTGGCGCCATTGTTCGAACCGCGCGGTAGAAAAGATCCCCTGGAATCGTTGAAATCACTTGATTGCTCCCGATCGCTGCGCACGTGGCGCACTGGCACCAATGTCGGAGCGATGGTGGCACGCGTGCCCGAATTTGTAAAGCTAAAATGCGCGCCGGACCGACCCGGCCGGGTCGGCGGTCTTGTGGATGGCGACAGTTATGAAAGCATTGATATGCATGGACTTCGAAAACGACATAGTCCACCCGGAAGGCAAGGTGTCGGGCAAGGGATATGCGGATTTCGATGCCCGGCACGGCACGCTGTCACGCGTGCGCGGGGTCCAGGAGCGCTTCCGCGCCGCAGGTCTGCCCGTCGTTCACGTGCGCGTGGGCTTCCACCCCGGTTACGCACAAAGTCCCAAGGGGTCACCGCTCATGGGCCAGGCCCATCAGTTCGGGGCCTTCGACCTCAGCGGCTGGGGCGGCCGGTTCATCGATTCGGTTGCGCCGCAGGGCGAGGAGCTGGTGATCACCAAGCACCGCGTGGGCAGTTTCCAAGCAACCGCGATGGAGCTGACCTTGCGCAACATGGGCGTTACGCACGTGTTCCTGGCCGGCGTTGCGACCGACATGGTCGTGGAGTCCACGGCCCGCGAAGCTCATGATCGGGACTTCGCCGTGAGCGTCATATCCGACTGCTGCATCGCGGCCAATGACGAGGACCAGCAGCGCAGTCTCACCAATATGCGGAAACTGGCGACAATCCTGACCAGCGACGAGATCGAGCTTGGCTGACGGTTCGCCGTTGGCCATCACGAAGGTGAGTCGGATGTGCCGGCTGCGACGCTAGCTGCTGTCGACGGGTTCCTCCGGCAAGCCGTAGCGTTTCATCGCCAGTCGCTGCCGAACAACCAGCACGCTGAGGACGGCGAGCACCGCCAGCAGCAGCATCAAGACCGGCCGGCTGCCCACAAACGCGAGCCAGCCGTCGGCGGCCTCCACCAGTATCAGCGTCTGGCGAATCGAGCGCTCAAGGATGGGCGTCAGAATGAAGCCGATCAGCAGCAGTACCGGCGGGAAATCATGCTTGACCATCAGCCAGCCGACCAGTCCGAACACGAACATCAGCTGGACGTCGAACAGTGAACCGCGCATCGCGTACGCGCCGGCGGAGGCGAACATCAGGACCGCCGGAAAAAGCAGTTTCCTGGGGACCGAGACGGCCTTCTTGGCCAGCGGTATGAAGCCCAGTCCCACCACGTAATTGACCAGATTCGCGAGCAACATGGCGGCGAAGATCGCGTAGATCGGCTCCGGATTGTCGCGAAACGCGATCGGTCCGGGCGTGATTCCCTGGATCAGCAACGCGCCGAGTATCAGGGCTGCCGCCACGTCGCCCGGAATGCCAAAGGCCAGCAGCGGAATCAGGTTCGCCCCGCCCACGGCGTTGTTGGCCGCTTCCGGCGCGGCAATGCCATGCAGGGAACCGCGGCCGAATTCTTCCGGCCTGTCCGCGGTCCTGCGGGCCTCGTTGTAAGCGATGAATGCCGCGACGGTGGAGCCCAGCCCGGGCAGGGCTCCGGTGAGCGTGCCGATGGCGGAGCTGCGGAAGAGCGTGGGCAGCAATGCCTTGCGTTCCTTTCCGGACAGTCGATTGTCCTCCGGAACCGGGGAAAAAGTAATGGTCCTCTCGGCAAGACGCCGCACCGGCTGCTCCAGTTGTCTGAAGACTTCCGAGATGGCCAGAAATCCGATCAGCATGGGGATCAGGCCGATCCCGTCGAACAATTCCGCGTTGCCGAACGTCAGGCGCGGCGAACCCGTTATCGGATCGAGCCCGATGCAGGCGAGCAAAACGCCGGCGGCAATCGCCGCGATGCCTTTCCAGGAACTGCCGCGGTGCAGCGAGATCAGGCTGAGCAGCGCGAAGAACACGAGAATCGCGTACTCGGCAGGACCGAAGCGAATCGCGACCGCCGCCAGTACGCCGGCGCCGAAAATCAGGACGATGTCGGAGAACGAATCGCCGAACACGGAAGCGAACAGTACGGTGTGCATCGCCTTGCCGCCCTTGCCGCGTCGCGCCAGAGGATTGCCGTCGATAACCGTCGCGGCCGCCGCCGGCGTTCCCGGGGTACGAAGCAGGATGGCCGGTATGCTCGAACCGAAGAGGGACCCCTTGAACATCGCCAGCATCATCGGGATGCCTACCCAGGGGTCGAAGTAAAAACTGAAAGGCACCAGCAGGGCGACGGCCATCGCAGCCGTGAGCCCCGGAATGGAGCCCAGGATCTGGCCCAGCACGATGCCGAGCAATATGCCCGCCAAAGCGTTGAAATTAAGCGCCAGCGAAATGCCGTCGAGAATGCTCTCCATCGGCTAGATGGGAAGGCCCGGAATCAGGCCGAGCCTGGGCAGGCGCACGTTCAGGGCCAGTTCGAACAACAGATAGATTGCCGCCAGCAACAGGGTCGGGAAGGCCAGGATGACCCACACCCTCCTCTCGCCGAGAAGGACGGTCAGCAGCGCGGCCATGCAGATGCCGCCGATGTAGAAACCGGCCAGTGAGAAGCCGACGGTAGCGAACGCGAGACAGATCGCTACCCCGACGATGGGTATGCGGACATGGCTTTCCTCGTCGCTGTCAGGTTCCCGCGCGGGCTGTGTCCCGATAAGCGAGCCCAGCAACCCCCAGGCGAGCGCCAGCACCAACGCGGCGGCGGCAAGCCGGGGCATGAATCGCGGCGACAGGCCTTCGCCCACGCCACCCGGTCCGATGCCCGCCGGCAGTATCCAGAGCCCGAACACGATCGCCGCGGCCAGCAGGGCCGCGATTGCGAGTGATTCCCGGGGCAGGGCTTTCATTCATTTGCGCCGAGCAAGCGCAACGCCTGGCGCGTGGCCTCGATGTCCGCCAGAACGTGATGCTGAAATTCCTGGTGACCCAGGTAGGCGACTCTGCCGCTTAAGCGACGCGTGATGCTTGAGAAGCTCTCCGATGCCGTGACGACGCGCATCGCCTCGTCCCACGACGCGACGACATCGCCGGGCAGCCCCGCCGGCCCCGCCAGGCCGAAGAATATGGTGGGCGCCAGGGGATAGGCCAGTTGCCGGTAGGTGGGTACCGACGGCAGGTCCGGTATGGGTTCGGGGCCGATCTCGGCCAGCACCCGGATATCGCCGGCCGCCAACGGGCCGGCGTAGTCGGAAATCACGCCCATGTCGAGGGTGCCGCCCAGCAGGCCTGCCAGGACTTCCGAAGACCCTTGCATCGGAATGAACGCGGCGTCTACTTCCTCTTGCCGGAATGCCGCCAGCGTCGCGATATGGGGCGCGCCGTTGATGCCCGCGGAAGACCAGCGCAGCCTGCCGGGATTGGCCCTTGCGTATTCGAGCAGGTCCGCGAAGGAACCGAAGCGGGACTTCGAGCCGACCAGCACCGGATGCGGAGTGACGACGAAGCGCGAGAGGTAGGTGAAATCCTCCACCGGATCGTAGGGGACGTCGAGAAAGTTCGGCGCCATCACGAGCGGACTGCTCGAAACGAAGCCGAGGGTGTAGCCGTCTGCCGGAGCACGGGCCACGGAGCCCACTCCGACCGTGCCGCCGCCTCCGGTCCTGTTCTCCACGAAAATCTTTGCCCCCAGGATGTCCGAGGCCTGCGCGGCGATAGCGCGGGTGAAGGTATCGCCACCGCCGCCCGGCGCATACGGAACGATGATCGTGATGGCCTTGGACGGATACTCGTCGCTGCCCGTCTGCTCGCCACAGCCGGACAGGAGCGTGGCGGCCGCAAGCAGTGCGAATGCGCCGATCCAAAGCGATATGCGTTCGCCGATGCCCCGCGCCGCGCCGTTCACCGCTGCACTCACGGAAGGCTATCCGCGCAGCAGCTTGCGGGCGATCAGCATGCGCTGTATTTCGTTGGCCCCGCCGCCGATCTGACCGTGGCGCAGGTACCGGTAGAACAGCGTAAGCGGCAGTTCCAGCGATTCGCCCATAGCGCCGTGGATCTGTATGGCCTTGTCCAGCGTCCGCGCCCCCCAGACCATCGAGGTAAGTTTCACCATGCCGGCCTCGGTGCGAATGTCCTCGCCGGCGTCGGCGCGCGCGGCCATCTGGTAGGTGAGCGAGCGCAATGCCTCTAGGTCGATGTACATGTCCACCAGGTGCCACTGGATCGCCTGGCGCTCGGACAGAGGCTTGCCGAAGGTGACCCGCTGTTTGGACCATTCGATGGACATGTCCAGCGCCCGTTGCATCTTGCCGAGCGCATAAGGGCCGCGCAGGAGCCGGTCGTGGATCGTGAGCCAGCGCTGTCCGAGCCGGAAGCCGTTGCCGACCTCGCCGAGAACGTCGGACTGAGGCACCCGGCAGTCCTCGAAGTGGACGATGTATTGCGATGCGTGCGGGCCGAGCCAGGTCTTGATTCCGGGTTCCTCGACAATCATGCCGGGATTGTCGCGGGTCACCAGGAACATCGTGATGCCGCCGCGCTGGCGCTTTTCCGGGTCGGTGACCGCCTGCACCATGATCATGTCGGACTCGGCGGCGCCGGATATCCACATCTTGGTGCCGTTCAGGACCCATTCCTTTCCGTCCTTCACGGCGCGCGTCTGCATCATGCCACCCGGGTCGGAGCCCGCATTGGGCTCGGTCTGGGCAAAGCAAGTGGTCATTTCGCCCTCGATGACGGGCCTGAGGAATCGATCGACCTGGTCGCCCTCGCACCGGTAGAGGATGTTGGCGACGTTCGCGAACGGGAAGGGCACCGCGGTGTAGTTGAATTGCTCGAGAATGGCCACCTGGGCGAGCATGGAGAGCCCGGAGCCGCCGTGCTTCTCCGGCACCATCAGATACCAGAGGCCCGTGTCGCGGGAAATATCGACCAGGCGCTTTACCACGTCGGGGCCGAAGACCCGTCCGAGGTTGGTTGTTTCCTTGATGCCAAAGGCGTGCGCCGGGTGCGGCAGAAACTCCGCCTCGAGCGGCAGCAACTCGTTGTGAACGATGCGCTTTGCAAGTTCGACGATCTCGCGAATATCGGGCGGTAGCTGAAAGTGCCCATTCTCCATCGGGTTGCTCCTGATACTGGTGCTGACAGGGTCTATCCGCGCAGGGATTTCATCTGTGCCAGGTAGCCGCCCGGGTCCACCCTGACGTCGATCAGCGACGGGCCTTCGCTTTGCAGCGCCTCGGAGACCGCCGCCTCGTAATCGTCCGCGTTGTCCGTCCGAAATCCCCGCCCGCCAAGACCTTCCATGGTGCGTGCAAGGTCCGGCGCCCGCCAGCGCACCCCGCGCGCCGGCAGCCCGCGTTCCTGTTGCTTGATGTCGATCAGCGACAGGGACTGGTCATTGAAGGCGATGACTACCACGCGGGCCGTCCGTTCGGCCGCCACCGACAATTCACCGAGGCACATCAGCAGTCCTCCATCGCCGGTAAAGGCGATAGCGGGCCGTTCCGGTTCGTGCAGGGCGGACGCGATCGCCGCGGGCAAGGCATAGGCCATTGTAGCCAGACCGTTGGATATGAGTACGTCGTGCGGCCGCGCCGCCGGCCAGAACGCCATCGCCGAGAACATGTGCGCACCGGCGTCCACCGCGATACGCGGCGAAACCCGCAGATCGACCGCGGCGCGCAGCGCCAGTTCGACCACCTGCTGCGGTCCCAGCCCCTCGCAGTCGGGGTATTCCAGGCGGGCCGCCATGCCCCGGCGCAGTTGTGCGATTTCGGAAGGGGCCCAGCCGGACTGCGACCGTCCGCCGCTCAGACGCGCCAACGCGGGAGCTATCGGTCCATGGACGCTTGCGGCAGGCTGCACGTAGTGGACCGGATGCCGAACTTCGGCAATGTCCACCACGGGGCTTTGGTAGCGCCAAGGTATGCGCAGCAATTCAACCGGATCCAGACCGCACAGTACGATGAGGTCCGCTTGCTCGACGCACTCCGATTCGGCCCTGCCGCCGGTAAACGCACCCACGTATTGCGCCTGGCGCTCGTCGAATACGCCCTTGGCCTTGTAGGTGGTCAGGACCGGACAGCGCAGCGCCCGAGCCATGACCTCAAGCGCTCGCGAGACGCCCGGGCTCCTCGCTTCCAGCCCGGCGACGATTACCGGGCGGGAAGAGCCGCGAATCAGTCGCGCTGCCTTCTCCACCCCGGCTTCATCTATCCGCGCCGCGTGCTCGCGCGGCTGGACTTGCACCGGGTCCGCAGCAACAGTCCGGCGCGCGCGGCTGCCCGTGATTTCGACATGGACCGGGCCGTAAGGCGGAGTCTTCGCCAGTTCGATCAGGCCGCGAATCTCGGCGGCGGCATCGTCGGTGTCCAGACGGCTGCTTCTCTTGCAAACGGGCGCCAGCAAAGCGATCTGGTCGAAGACCTGGTGAGTAACGAAACCGGACTCCTCACGGGTGAACCCATCGCTGATGAGCATAACCGGCGACCGGTCCAGCGCCGCGCAGGCCATGCCGTTTGCCGCATTGGCTACCCCCGGGCCCTTGGTGGTCAGCGCTGCGCCGAGCGTGCCGTTCAGGTCGGCCGTTGCCGCCGCCATCATCACGGCCGCGTTCTCGCTGCGCGTCAGGACGAAATCGATACCGTTTCCGGCTGCCGCCTGCATGATGTCCAGGCTGCTGCCGCCTCCGGGCACGCCGAAGATGCGCGACACGCCGTGAGCCGCCAGGGCCTCGGCGAGGACTTCCGCAAGCGTCGCTTGTCGCATCACTCGGTGCGGTGGACCCCATCCATCGCGCCGCCGCTCATGGGGCCGCCAGGTCGATGAGGAGATTCAGCATCGGGTCCACCGTTGCCCGCGCGCCGGGCGGCACGACGGCAGTGGACTCGCGTTCCTCGAAAATGCAGGGCCCTTCGAACGTGGTGCCGGGGGAAAGGCCGTATCGGTCATAAACGGGAACGTCCACGAACCCGCTATCGGTTCCGAAGTAGACGCGGCGTTGCCCTTTCAGCGCGTCGGCCGTCCCGGACGCGCTCCCGGCCCGGGCGAGGTCGATGGCCGGGCGAGGTCCCGAAACGATGACGCGCCAGGAAACGATTTCGACCGGCATGCCCGGTTCGACCCGGCTGAACTGCTTCCGGTAGGCCGTCTCGAATGCGTCGCGGATTGCCGTGCGATCGCGCGTCTCGAGCATCCGCGGGCCGATCCTGGCCTCCACGTCGTAGCCCTGACCCAGATAGCGCATCGCGGCCAGGCTTTCTACGCGCACGCCGGCATTATCGGTACCGGCGGCCGAGAGCAGCTTCCGTCCATCGTGCTCCATGTTCGAAAGCATGGCCCTGACGTGTCCGAAATCGAGGTCTTCGAGCGCCGTGACGCCGCCCTGCAGGAACGTGAACGAGGTGGGCGAGACCAGGAAACCCAAGGCGGAAGCGACCCCGGCGGACGACGGGCAAACGACCCGGGGCAGGCACAGCTTGCGCGCGATATTGCAGGCATGAACGGGACCGGCGCCGCCGATGGGGAACATGGCGTAGCCGGCGATGTTCCGGGCCTTTTCCAGCGCGTGGATGGCGGCGGCCTGGGCCATGTTCTCGTTGACGGTCTCATGCACGGCCCAGGCGGCCTCCACGGCCGGGATTCCAAGCGGATCGGCCAGGTTGCGGCTCAGCGCTTCGTTTGCCGCTTCGATGTCGAGCCGGATGTCGCCGCCCAGAAAATTCTCCGCCGCGAGATAGCCCAGCACCAGGTCCGCATCGGTCACGGTGGCGTCCCGGCCCCCGCGCCCGTAACAGGCCGGACCGGGGTCGGCGCCGGAGCTCTCCGGTCCGACCCGCACCAGCCCGAGGTGGTCCACCGTGGCGATCGAACCGCCCCCGGCGCCCGTTTCGATCATTTCGATTACCGGCACCTTGAGCGGAATGCCGCTGCCTTTTCTGAAGCGATAGACTCGCGCCACTTCGAATTCCGTGGTGCGCAGGGGCTCGCCTTCATCGACCAGGCAGGCCTTGGCGGTAGTGCCGCCCATGTCGAAACACAGGATGTCGTCCTCTCCGGCCAGATTGCCTATCACGGAAGTTGCCTGCACGCCGCCGGCCGGACCCGACTGCACCAGCCGGATCGGGCTGGACATTGCGGTCGACTGGTGGACCGTGCCGCCGTCCGACAGCATCAGAAAAAGATCCTTGTCGATGCCCATGCGGCGCAATCCATCGGTCAGGCGGTTCAGGTACTGCTCGAATACCGGCAGCACGTATGCATTGCATACCGTGGTGTAGGTGCGCTCGTACTCACCGATCTCCGGCATCACCTCGCTGGAGATGCAAACGACCAGATCGGGCGCCTCCCGGCGGATGATGTCCCTGACACGGCGTTCATGAGACGGGTTGCGGAACCCATGCAGGAGCGAGACTGCGACCGCGTCAACGCCGGCGGAAGCCATCCGCTGGGCTGCCGATGCAACGGCGTCTTCATCCAGAGCCTGCATCACTTCACCTGCCGGGCCGATGCGTTCCGGGACCTCGAAACGCCATTGCCTGGGCACCAGGGGCCGGGGCGTTTCCATGAACAGGTCGTAGGTGTCGTAGCGCCACTCGGTGCCGATCTCCAGGATGTCCCTGAAGCCGGCCGTGGTGACCAGCGCAACCCGGGCGCCGCGCCGCTCGATGATCGCGTTCGCCACCAGCGTCGTTCCGTGAATCAGATGACGAACCTGGCCGGGCTTCACGCCGTTGCGGTCCAGGATTTTCTTCAGTCCTTCCAGAGCGCCCGCCGAAGGATCGTCCGGAGTGGTAAGGACTTTCTCATTGAAGAGCCTGCCGGATCGCGAGTCCAGCATGACCAGGTCGGTGAAGGTGCCGCCGATGTCGATGCCGACGCGAAAAGGCTCAGGCATCGCCTTGTTTCCCGCCCGCAGCGCCCGGGCGGTAGGCAAGGGCGCCTTGCGCCGTCACCAGTCCGCTTTCCAGATCGGCTCTCAGCAATGCCGCTTCGCGTTCCCCTGGCGGGCCCATGCCGCCCCCGCCAGGCGTTTCGAAAGTCACGACGTCGCTGGGCTGAAGGTCCATGCGCACCTTCGCTTCGATCCGCTTGCCGTTGACGTAGTCGCGGCCGGCCGCGCCGGGCAGCCCGCCCAGCAGGCCGCGGGGCGGGAACTTCACCCGCTCGTGGCGAATCGTCATGGTCACGGGGTGCCCGGAGGTGACCCGGAAT
>CAYMQG010000015.1:0-37939 GCA_964392625.1 uncultured Gammaproteobacteria bacterium
TTGCCAACGGTCTTGTGAAATGAGTCAAATGGATTGTTGAACACGGCGGCGCCCGGTGTGACCCGGCGAAATTATGGCACGAGGGCGCTTTTGTGCGCGGTTTGTCCGCCGGACGGCTTGTCGATCGCCAGCAAAAGCGCAGGCAGCAGGGACAAATCCGCGATGAGTGCGAAGCCGATAACCATCGCAGTCAGGATTCCCACCTGGGCCGTGGGAAGGAACGGAGAAAACGCGAATATGAGAAAACCGGCCACCAGCACGACCGTGGTCGTGAACAGGGCCCGGCCGGCGGTCTCGAAAGCATAGTGCACGGCCTGCTCGGGATCGCGGCCGTATTCGCGCCGCGCTCGGCGGTACTTGGCAAGAAAATGCACGGTATCGTCCACGACTATGCCTATCGTCATGGCCACCACCACGGACAGCGAAAGCCCGACCTGCCCGACCGTCAGTCCCCAGACACCGAAACCCATAACGGCGGGGAGCAGATTGGGCACGATGCTGACCAGGCCGAGCCGCAGCGATCGCAGGGCGGCCAGGAGAATGGCGGAAATCGCAACAAGCACGACGATGGTGCCCAGCAGCATGGCGCGGATATTGCGCTGGCCGATGTAGGCGAACAGCGCCGAGGGGCCGGAACTGTTGACCCCAACGATCCGAGGCGCATTTTCCTTGAGCCAGGCGTCGGCGCGGGCGTTCAGATCCAGCAGGTCCTGCGAATACAGCGTCGTGGACGATACCGTCATGCGCGTAGCCGATCGGAGCGTGTCGATCTGATTGTTGAGATCCAGGCCCTGGGGCAGCGAAAGTTCGTAAAGCAACAGGTACTGCGCCGCCAGTTCCCGGCTTTCGGGGATCCGGTAAAACGCGGGATCGTCGCCGTGCATGCTCTGGTTGAGTTGCCGAAAGGTGTCGGTGATGACCGAGACATGGCGCACGGAGGGCTGCTCGCGGAACCACTCGGCAAAGTCCGATACCTCGACGAGGAACTCGGGATCGGTTACGCCGCCCGCGTCGGCCGCCTCCAGCGAGTAATCGAGCACGGTATTGCCGCTCAGATGCTCGTCCATGAAATCGGTGTCGCGCCTGAACTCGACGCTTTCGTCGAAGAAATGGACCAGCACGTCGTTGAGTTCGTTGCGCGGAATGGCCACGATCATCGCGATCACCACCACCACCCATCCCCATAGCAGCGCCTTTCTGCGCCGCAGGGCAAAGTCCGCCATGGCGCCGAGCAGCGGCCCGACCAGGCGCCGGTCCGACCCGGGTCGGACCGGGAGCAGCGAAAGCACGGCCGGCAGAAAGGTGACGGACAGAAGAAAGGACATGCCGATCCCGAATGCGACGAAATTGCCGAGGTGGCGGTAGGGGGGCACCTCCGAAAAGTTCATGCTCAGGAATCCGAGCGCTGTCGTGAGGCTGGCCAGGAACACCGGGTGCAGGTTGAGACTGACGGAATGGACGATGGCATCGCGCTTCGAGTGCCCGGCGCGCATGTGCTGCTGCAATGTCACCAGCAGGTGAACGCAATTGGCCACGACAATCATCAGCACGATAGTCGGCGCCGGCGAGATGGGCGGAGAAAAAGGCAGGCCGGCCCAACCGCCCAGGCCGATCGAGGCGAGAATGGAAAAGACGATCACCGTCCCGGTCGCCGCTACCCCCGCTATGCCGCGGATCAGGACCCCCAGGATCAGGGCCATGAGCGCAAGGCTGGCGGGCAGGAAAATCATCTGGCTCTCGATCGATGCTTCCAGAAAGGTCTGGTTGATCATGACCGTGCCGACCACGCGAAGGTCCATGCCGGCAAACTGTTCTTCCGCCTGTGCGGCGATTTCGCGGGCAAAGCCTGCAACTTCGGCGACCGCGTCCAACTGGTTCCCGTCGGGCAGTTCCACCGTTACGTTCACGACGCTCACGTCGCCGCCGGTCGCCAGGATGCTGCCCTCGACACGGGGATCGGCCAGGGCGAGCGAACGTATGCGCGACCGCGCGTCGGGATCGGTCAGTTGCTGCGGGTCAACGAGGTCCCGCACATACAGGTCGTCGCCGTCGGCCGTCGTGTACTGGAAGTTGGTCAGCGAATCCACGCGCCGGGAATACGGTGTCTGCCAGGCGGCTTCCGTCAGCCAGACTGCCGCCGAGAGCGCGGCTTCCGAGGTCGCGTTTCCGTCGTCCGGAACGATCAGGAATACGACGTTCTCGTTCTTTCCGTAGGTGTCCTCAAGCGCTTCCAGCGCCAGGAGCTGCGGATTGTCCTCGTCGAAAAAGATGCGGTAGTCGCCCGAGAAACCGAGTCGCAGAATGCCGCTGGACGCGACCGCCACCAGGAACAGGGCGGCCAGGATGACCCGCCAGCGAAATGCGACCACCCATTCGGCAAATCGCGTCTCGAATTGCCCCTTGCCTGTGTCCTGCCCGGTCACGGAACCTGAGCCGCGAGTACCGCCTTACGCATTGTTTCGCGACGAAAACCGCTCATTCCACCCCCCCTTTGAATGCAGCCGAGTATAGGGTTGGTCGCCAGGCGTTGTCCATTGGCAGGCCGATTCCACGCGGTCAAGTAGAATCAGTCTTCGGGCATGTTGACCTAGGTGGTTTCGGGGGGACCCCAGCCGTGACAATGCCGGGCAGTAACTCGTGCAGGAAGATCGCCGTGGTCGGGCGCGGGACCGCGGGCGCGCTGGCCGCCGCCAGCGTGTCTCGACTGCACCCGGACAAGGATCACGAACTGCACCACATTTACGACTCGCGCATTCCGGTCATCGGCGTGGGCGAGGGAAGCTGGCCCAGCCTGGTCCGGCAATTGCATCGGCTGTCGGGATTGCCGCACGAGAAGGTTCAGCAGCGCCTGAACGCGACCCGCAAGTACGGCGTGCAGTTCGAGGGATGGGGCCGGCGGAGAAGCGAATTCATTCACCATTTCACGCCACAAGCGGTTTCCTACGCCTATCACCTGTCGGCCGACGTGATGGGGGACCTGCTGAGCGAGGGCACGCGCGCCCGCCACATCGACGCCAGGGTGCTGGACATCACGAGGGTGGACGGCGGGGCGCAGGTGGAGTTCGAGGGCCTGCCGCCCGAGCGCTACGACCTGGTGTTCGACGCGCGCGGATTTCCCAAACGGCTGGATTCCGAAGAGCACATCGAAATCTCCTTCATCCCGACGAACACGGCGGTGATCCGCCGCTGTCCGGCGATCATCGAGGAACCGCCCGACGGGCCGGTCCTCAAACACACCTATACGCGCGCGATCGCGCGCCCGCACGGATGGGTGTTCGTCATCCCGCTGACCGCGCACACGTCGTACGGCTATATCTTCAACCGCGACGTATCCGGCCTCGACGAAGTCGAAAAGGATTTCGACGAGCTGCTGGCGCAGGACGGCGTGCCGGAATTCGAAAAACGCGCCGTGCTGCGTTTTCCGAATTTTGTCCATCGCCGGATCTACGACGGCGCGGTGGCCCGCATCGGCAACGCCGGCGGTTTCATGGAACCGCTGGAAGCCACCGCGATCCGGCTGGCGGAGATGCAGGTCGGGATGATTCTGCAGATGCGGTTCAACCGGCCGGCCGAATATCAGGAAAACGACGTGCCGGTCGTCAACCGCTTCCTGATCAACGACACGCTCACCTGCGGCCTGTTCGTGGGCTGGCACTACAGCTGTGGTTCCCGGTATGACAGCCCCTTCTGGCGCCATGCCCGGGACCGCGCCTGGCCAACGTACCGAAGCGCCACGGACCCGGCGGCCGTGGACTGTGCGGCCTTGAGCAAGTTCGACGAAATGATCGGCCTGATCAATTCTCCGGTCATCGATCAGTCGGAGTGGGACCGGATGTGCGGGTTCCCCCTGACCAGCTACGCGCAGATGTCGCAGGGACTGGGCGTCTGACCGGTCCGGCGGATTGCGAAATCCGCGGCTTTGGTGTAGAAAGTCTGCCCGAATATGAGGGCGCCAGCCAGAACTCCCGCCGCGCTGCCGGCGCTTGCCTTGACGCTGGCTCTTGCCCTCGGCCCCGGGACCGCGTTCGCCGCCGGAGACCTGCCGGTTCCGGAGGGGCTGCGAACCGAAATCGACTTCTGGAAGCGGGTATTCGCGGGCACCGGGCGCGACACGGGCCTGGTGCACGACAGCCTGCATGTGGGCGTCGTTTACGGAGAAGTGTCTCTCAAGGACCTTTCACCGCGCGCGCGTCGCAACGCGATAAGGGCGGCCGTGCGCGACTATCGCAACGTGCTTGTGCGCCTCGCGGACCAGCGGCCGGCAAAACTGAGCGAGAAAGAACAGCGGGTTCTCGACGCCTGGGGGCCCGATCCGTCGCGCGACACGCTCAGGGCCGCGGCGGGGCGCCTTCGCGTACAGCAGGGGGTGGCCGAGAAGTTCAGAGGCGGCCTAGTGCGTTCGGGACGCTGGCGCGACCACATTCGCAGAACGCTCGAGGAACACGGCGTGCCCGCGGGGGTGGCCGCTTTGCCGCACGTGGAGTCCTCGTTCCAGCCGCACGCGCGTTCGTCGGCGGCCGCGCTGGGCATGTGGCAATTCACCCGCTCCACCGGGCGTCGGTTCATGCGTATCGACAACGTCATGGACGAGCGGCTGGACCCCTGGCGGGCAACCGTCGCCGCCGCGCAACTGCTGACCTACAACCACAGCCTGCTCGACAGCTGGCCGCTGGCTATCACCGCCTACAACCAGGGGGTGGGCGCAATGCTGCGAGCCGCCAGGCAACTGGGCACCAAGGACATCGAGACCGTGGTCCGCCGTTACAGGGGGCGGACCTTCAAATTTGCCGGCCGCAACTTCTACGTCGAACTGATTGCCGCGATCGAGGTGGAAGAGGAGGCTGAACGCTGGTTCGGTCCCGTAACGCTGGATCCGCCGATCGACTACGCGATGGTGCGGGTGCCCGACTACATGCGCCTGAGCACACTGGCCGGCGCCCTGTCCGTGGATTCCTCCACGCTGGCGAGCCTGAACCCCGGCATGCGCCCGCCGGTCCTGAACGATTCCAAGTACGTCCCCAGGAACTACGCGTTGCGGGCTCCCCCGATGGCGGACGCCGAGGTCCGCATCGCGGCGATCTCGAGCGATCAGCGCTTCGCCAGCCAGATCCGCGACCGCAATTACGTCATTCAACCCGGCGACACGCTGTCGCTGATCGCGCAACGCTACGGCACGAGCGTGTCGAGGCTGATGCAAGCCAACAACCTGCGCAACATGCACCGCATCCGCGCCGGCCAGACGCTGGAGATCCCCGGGCTGGCCGCGCGCGAACCGATACCCGATGGCGCCGCAACCTATCGCGTGCGCCGGGGCGACACCGTCGGCCGGATCGCCCGCCGGGCCGGCCTGTCCGAGGACGAACTGCTTGCGTTGAACGACATAGGAAACAGGAACCGGATATACGTGGGCCAGGAACTTCGGCTGACATCGGCCCACTTGCCGATCCCGCAGCCGCCGGTGGCCGTAGAGGCGCCGGCACCGGCAGCCGACGACGACAACGGCATCGTCGCCTCGGCGCCGGCGGTGGAGCCCGCCCCCACCGGCCCGTCCTTCGGCGTGGTCAGCCTGGCGGACCCCAACGACTACACGGTTCTGGACGGCGACCTGGTGCAGGTGGAGGCCGCGGAAACGCTGGGACACTACGCCGACTGGCTGGAAGTGCGGACACAGCGCCTGCGGGACCTGAACGGTCTGAGCTTCGGCAGGCCGGTGAGCATCGGCAAACGTCTGCGCCTGGACTTCAGCAGGGTAAGCCGGGATACGTTCACCCAGCGCCGCGTGGCTTTCCACCACGAACTGCAGGAAGCGTTCTTCTCCGACTACCACGTCGTCGGGGTCAGCGAGTACACGGTGCGCAGGGGAGATTCCGTCTGGCAGCTCATGCGCCGCAACGACATCCCCATGTGGCTGCTGCGCCAGTACAACCCGGGCCTGGACCCCGACACCCTGGAGGTCGGCGCCGAACTGATGTTCCCCAGGCTGCAGGCAAAGAACGGCCGCGCGCCCTCCTGATCCATGTTTCCCCGGCGGTCCCCCGGCCTGACATGGCGGCTGACCGCCTTCGCGATGCTGGGCCTGGCAATCGCATCTTCGCCCGCGGCCGAGCCCACGATGCTGCCGGTGATCGATTCGATCACGGTTGATAAATCGCTGCGCCGACTATATCTAATCAAGGATGGAGAAACGGTGCGCACATTTCCGATCGCCCTCGGCCTGGCGCCCAGGGGCCACAAGATGCGCGAGGGCGATTACCGTACGCCCGAGGGCGATTACCACATTTCGGGGCGCAAGCCGGATTCCAGTTTCATGCTGGCGTTGCAGATCTCCTATCCCAACGAATCGGACCGGCTGCGCGCCGAACAGGCCGAAGTGCCTGCCGGCGGGCTCATCATGGTGCATGGCCGTCCGATCAGGCCCACCAACGGGCGGGACCGCAACTATTACTCGACGCGTGACTGGACCGACGGCTGCATCGCCGTCAGCAACGCCGCAATGCTGGAGATATGGATGATGACCCGCATCGGCACCCCGATCACGATCAGGCCCTAGGCTTCCGGTCCATGGCGCAAGATACTTCTGCAAGGAAGACCCGCAGGGCGCGCACGCGCAGCTTTCAGGCCGAGGTCCGCCAGCTGCTGAAGCTGATGATCCACTCCTTGTACAGCCACAAGGAGATATTTCTGCGCGAACTGATCTCGAACGCCTCCGACGCCTGCGACCGGCTGCGCTTCGAGGCCATCTCCCGTCCCGAGTTGCTCGCCGACGACACGAACCTCGCCATCGCGGTGGATTTCGATGCCGGGGAGGGCTGGGTCGAAGTCAGCGACAACGGAATCGGCATGTCCGAGGACGAGGTCATCCAGCAGCTCGGAACCATCGCCAAGTCCGGCACCAGCGACTTCCTGGCCGGGCTTTCCGGGGACGAGCAGGAGGACGCCCGTCTCATCGGCCAGTTCGGAGTGGGCTTTTATTCGTCCTTCATCGTGGCCTCGCGCGTGGAGGTGCGCACACGGCGGGCGGGGCTGAATGCCGAAGACGGCGTGAGTTGGTCGTCCGAGGGCCAGGGCAAGTTCACGGTGCGGTCCCTCGCGCGGGAACGGCGCGGCACGTCGGTTCGGCTTTACCTCAAGGAGGAAGAGAAGGGATTCGCGGAGCCCTACTACCTGCGCTCGCTGATTCGCCGCTACTCCGACCACATCGCCTTCCCCGTGACCATGCCCGGCACGGCAGCGGATGAACAGGACGACAAGACAGACGGCCGACCGTCGCGCGAAGTCGTCAACACCGCCCAGGCGCTGTGGACGCGCCCCAAGCGCGACATCAAGCCCGAGGAATACCAGGAGTTCTACCGGCACATCGCGCGCGACAGCGAGGATGCGCTGTGTCATGCCCACAACCAGGTGGAGGGACGGCGCGAATACTCCAGCCTGCTGTTCGTGCCGCGCCGGGCGCCGTTCGACCTGTTCAACCGCGAATCGCCTCGCGGGGTGAAGCTTTACGTCCAGCGGGTGTTCATCATGGACGACGCCGAGCAGTTCCTGCCTTTGTACTTGAGGTTTGTCCGAGGCGTAGTCGACAGCAGGGACCTGCCGCTGAACGTTTCGCGCGAACTGCTCCAGCAGAACGACGACGTGCGCGCAATGCGCCAGGCCCTGGCGCGCCGGGTGCTGGACATGCTGGACCGGCTTGTCAAGGACGAAGCCGACAACTACCAGGTTTTCTGGGACGAGTTCGGCCGCGTGTTGAAGGAGGGCGTGGTCGAGGACCCTCGCAACCGGGACCGGATCCTGGCCCTGCTGCGCTTCGCCTCCACGTCATCGGACAACGACCGGCAGACTGAAACTCTCGAGGACTACGCCAGGCGCAAGCCGGACGATCAGAAGGAGATTTACTACATCGCCGCGGCCGGCCCCGCCGCGGCCCGGTCCAGCCCGCAGCTCGAGGTCTTCACCCAGCGCGGCCTGGAAGTGCTGCTGTTGTCGGACCCGATCGACGAATGGGTCGTGGGGCACCTGGGCGAATACGAAGGCCTGCGGTTCCGCGACATCACTCGCGGCACGCTGGCCGCGGACGAGTTGCCGGGCACGGCCCCGGTCGAGACGGCGGACAGCATTGACGGCGAGGATGCCGATGCCTTGCTCAAGCGCATGAAGAGCGTGCTGGGCGACGAAGTCTCCGACGTGCGCTCCACGTCGCGGCTTACGGACTCGCCGTCCTGTCTGGCGTTGGGAGAGCATGAGATGGGCGTGCAGATGCAGCGCATACTGCGGGCCACCGGCCAGGAACTCCCGGAAACCAGGCCGATCCTGGAGATCAACACCGGCCACGGCCTGTTCAAGCGCCTCGCCTTGCGCGAAGGCGACGCCGAACTGTTCGAGGACCTCACCCGCCTGTTGCACGAGCAGGCGGTGCTTACGCAGGGGAGGGAGCTGCACAACCCGGGCGAGTTCGTCCGCCGCGTAAACCGCCTCCTCGAAGGCTGACTCCGGGCCCATTGGGTCTACAATCACCGCATGCACAAAGCCCCGAAGCATGACGAACTCAAGACGCGGCTGAGTTCGGAGCAGTACCACGTCACCCAGGAGAAGGGCACCGAGCGCCCGTTCACGGGCGAGTTGCTGTACAACAAGGAAACCGGCGCCTACGAGTGCGTGTGCTGCGGACACGAATTGTTCCGTTCCGACGCCAAGTTCGACTCCGGGACCGGCTGGCCGAGCTTTTTCAGGCCCGCCGCCGAGGGCGCCGTGGCCGAGCACGTCGACAGCAGCTACGGCATGCAGAGGGTCGAAGTCGTCTGCTCGAATTGCGACGCCCACCTGGGCCACGTCTTCCCGGACGGTCCCCGGCCCACCGGCATGCGCTACTGCATCAACTCCGCGTCCCTGCGATTCAACAAGGCGTGAAGCACCTCAAGCCCCCCCAGCCGGACGACGGCCTCGCGCGCGAGGCGAGGCGCAAGCGGCGCACCGCGATCCGTTTCGGCTTCTCGGCCGTCATCGCCAGCTTCGTCGTCCTGGCCATGCTGATCCTGGGCGCGATGTTCCAGGAGGAGTACGAAGAGGGATTCGTACGCATCGTCACCTTTGCGGTAAGTCTCGCCACACCGGAAGAAGTGGCCCAGGCCGAGGCCCAGGGCCCCATTCCGGACCCGTTGCCTTCAATCCGTCCCGACACTCCCATCGTGGTCAGTACCGACCCGCTCGTTCCGATCGGCGAGGCGCCGGAAGGCGAAATGGTGTTGCCTGCGCCGGAAGCGCTGATTCCGCTTGACGATGTCATGGCGGAAACGATCGAGGGGCTGGAACTGCCGCCGCCGGACAACCCCGAAAACGAAGAAGAAGCCGGTAATACTGAATAGAATTACCGGATCTACGCAAGCGGAATCAACATGGCAAAAGGCCGTTCCAAGAAACCGCAATCTCCCAAGTCCAACAGCAGCGGTGCCACAACCGGATACGAAGCCGAACTCTGGGCCATGGCGGATACCCTGCGCGGCTCCATGGACGCCGCCGAATACAAGCACGTCGTTCTCGGCCTCATTTTCCTGAAGTACATTTCCGACGCATTCGAGGAGAGGCAGGGCGTACTCCAAAGCCAAGTGTCCGAAGGTGCGGATCCGGAACACCCTGACGAGTACCGCGGCAAGAACGTCTTCTGGGTTCCTCCTGAAGCCCGCTGGGATTATCTGAAATCCCAGGCAAGGCAATCGACTATCGGGCAACTGGTGGACGACGCCATGAGCGCGATTGAGCGCGACAACACGGCGCTCAAGAACGTGCTTCCCAAGGACTACGCGCGTCCGGCCCTGGACAAGGAGCGCCTCGGCCAGTTGATCGATCTGGTCAGCAATATCAGGGTAGGCGACGAAGAAGCGCGTTCTAAGGACGTTCTGGGGCGTGTGTACGAGTACTTCCTCTCGCAGTTCGCCAGCGCCGAGGGAAAGAAAGGCGGCGAGTTCTACACGCCGCGCTGCATCGTGAAGCTTCTGGTAGAGATGCTGAAGCCATACAAAGGCCGCGTGTACGATCCGTGCTGCGGCTCGTCGGGCATGTTCGTGCAGTCCATCGAATTCATCAACGCGCATGCGACGGGCAACGGAAACGGTGGACGAAAGCCTCGCGGAACGATTACCGACCTATCGATCTGGGGCCAGGAATCCAACTACACGACTTGGCGGCTCGCAAAAATGAACCTCGCCATCCGAGGCATCGAAGGCCAAATCGCCCATGGCGACACGTTCCACAACGACCAGCACCCGGATCTTAAAGCCGACTTTATCCTCGCCAATCCACCGTTCAACGTGTCGAACTGGGGCGGCGACCGGCTGACCGAAGACAAGCGCTGGCAATACGGAGTGCCGCCCAAGGGCAACGCCAACTTCGCCTGGGTGCAGCACATCGTCCACCACCTGAAGCCGAATGGCGTGGCTGGTTTTGTACTCGCCAACGGCTCGATGTCTTCCAGCCAGAAAGGTGAGGGCGAAATCCGGAAGAAACTAGTTGAGGCGGACCTCGTCGATTGCATGGTGGCGCTCCCAGGCCAGCTTTTCTATTCCACTCAGATCCCGGCCTGCTTGTGGTTCCTCGCCCGCAACCGCTCCAGCGGCGAATTCCGAAACAGGCGCGGTGAAGTACTGTTCATCGACGCCCGCAAGCTCGGTCGCATGGTCGATCGCACCCACCGCGAACTCACCGGTGAAGACATCGCCCGCATCGCCAACACCTACCACGCCTGGCGCAACCGCAAAGCTTCCGACTACGCCGACAATCCCGGCTTCTGCAAAAGCACGCCGATCGAAGAACTGCGCAACCACGGCTACGTGCTGACCCCCGGCCGCTACGTAGGTGCCGAACCCCAGCCTGAAGACACCGAACCCTTCGAGGATAAGATGCAACGCCTAGTGGCCGAACTTCAAGTTCAGCAAACTGAAGCCCGAAAACTGGATGCTGCCATTGCCGACAATTTGAAAAAATTGGGCTTCGGATAAGGCTGTCTCAAAATTCGAAGAGGTTTAGCATGATTGACTATGACAAGTTTCGGATGTCCCTCAAACGCCTTGAAGAACAGCACGAAAATTACCAACACCTTGATGCCTCGCTTTCCGAATTAAACCGAGAGGGAATCGCCGAATCAGTCATTCAGCGCTTTGAGACCTGCTATGACTGCTTATGGAAGGTTTTGAAGCGATACCTGATTGAGGAGTATGGCATCGCAGAAGTACCCAACAGTCCAAGACCGATCTTCATACTAGCCCACGAAAACGACCTGTTTGCCGCACCCTTGGAACAATGGTTCCGATATGTCAAAGCCCGAGTGAGCACGTCCCACGACTATAACGGCGAAAAAGCACAAGCCTGCCTTGAGATCATGTCCGATTTTATCGACGACGCTATCGGAATCTACGAGGTCATGTGCGGAACAACATGGGAATAGACCCTTCTATCGACATCACGCCAGAGCAGCGAAAGACTATCCTGGCGCTACTTGGAACGCATCTACCAAACACCGCCGCATGGGTCTACGGATCACGCGCAAATTGGACCTCTCGCCCTTCTTCGGATATCGACCTCGTGGTATTCGCAACACCCCAGCAACTAGGCCAAGTTAGAAACTTGCGCGAGGCTTTCGAGGAGAGCAGTCTTCCGTTTCGAGTAGACCTGTTCGTCTGGAATGAAGTGCCGGAATCTTTCCGTGACTCAATCAAGGAGAACCACGTTGTCCTAGCTGCTAATTCGCCGGTACGGAGAAAAGCGAACTGGCGTGAAACAGTTATCGGAGAAATTGCAGACGTTGTCGGAGGCGGTACACCTGCGACCAAGAATATCGAAAACTTTGACGGAAGCATTCCCTGGCTAACACCCAAGGATCTCTCAGGCACTCACAACCGCTATGTTCAGCGTGGCGAGCGTAACTTGTCGCAACAAGGACTCGATGGCTCCTCAGCTAAATTGCTTCCCGCAAATTCTGTGTTGCTATCAACTCGCGCACCAATCGGATACGTGGCGCTAGCAAAGAGCCCAATCGCCACCAACCAGGGATTTCGCAGTCTCGTTACCCGAGACGGCACACTTCCAGAGTTTCTCTATTATTGGCTTAAGCGGAACACTGAAGAGCTTGAGCGTCACGCGTCTGGTTCGACATTTCGGGAACTCTCAGGATCTGCGCTTAAGAACATACGACTTCGTCTCCCGCCCCTCAACGAGCAGCACGCAATCGCCCACATCCTTGGCACACTGGACGACAAAATCGAACTGAACCAGCGTATGAACAAAACGCTGGAGGCAATGGCCCAAGCTTTGTTCAAATCCTGGTTCGTCGACTTCGACCCTGTCCGCGCCAAATCTGCCCTCAAACAGAAAACTACCCTACATCCAGATAGATACAAACACTCCACCAATCACGCCCATTCAAATGCTGATCCAACGGGGCAATTGGACGGAACCAAAAACTACGGGCCGCACCATTGGTCTATCGAGCGCGCCACCACCTACCTTGACCAGATAGAGCCCGCCATAACAGCCCTATTCCCCGATAGCTTGATCGACTCCGAAATAGGCAAGATTCCGCATGGCTGGGATGTAAAAAAACTGGGTGATTTCGTTTGTACGATCAAGGGCCGATCTTACAGAAGCAAGGAGTTGAGAGAATCGGAGACAGCATTGGTCACATTGAAGTCCTTCGCTCGTGGTGGCGGGTACCGGCCAGAAGGCCTTAAATCATTTCGCGGGTCATACAAACCAGAGCAGATCGTTAAGCCAGGCGAAATTGTTATTGCTTGTACCGACGTAACCCAGGCGGCAGATGTAATAGGGCGACCAGCGATTGTGCAGGCAACGACCGCGTATCAGAGGTTGGTAGCATCGCTAGACACTCTCATCGTGCGACCTGTTACTAATAAAATGACGCGTGCATTTCTGTATTTCTTAGCGCGTACCAAGAGGTTTACATCTTATGCATACGCCTACACTACAGGCACTACCGTACTTCATCTAGACAAGAAAGCCGTCCCCTCATTCCAGTTTGCGCAACCCCCGCCCCAATTAGTGAACCACTTTGATGCCGTTGCCCATCCGATCCTACTACTACACCAGAAAACCCAACAGGAATCTGATCTCCTTGTCGATCTGCGAAACAGACTGCTTCCAGAGCTTATCTCTGGCAAATTGCCGGTAGGTGGTTTCAAGACTATCCGGTCAACCGGATAGTTGATCAATTCGGCAATAAAAAGGCATGGGAGTACGCATTCAACCAGAGGACATCGAGGTACCGAGCGATGATCCTTTCAGGCACGATTTACTGAATCGAAAAGAATCGGTTCAGATTCTTACCCACCTAGTCAACTCTTTCGACGGACCTTGCGTCCTGGCGGTTGACGCCGCCTGGGGTAACGGCAAAACAACATTTCTCAGAATCTGGACTCAATACTTGCGTAATCAGGAGTTTCCAGTCGTCGAATTTAATGTGTGGGAGACTGACTTCTCCAGCGATCCATTTGTTGCTCTATCCACCGAGCTAATTGACGGTCTCCAAGAATACGCTGAACTGGAGGACAAGATTGCTAAGACAAAGGAGCAAGCGCTGGAAGTGCTCCGGCGATCCGTTCCTGGCCTTCTACGTGCTGTAACAGCAGGCGTCTTGGATGTTGGTCCGCTAATGGGCAACGAACTGGGTAATGCCCTTGCATCCTATGCCGAGGCAAGACTCTCTGAATATCAAGAGGCACAGAAATCGATTAGTAAGTTCAAAAACAGACTGAAAGAACTAGCCGAGACGTTGGCGCAATCCAAAGAAAACCGACCCTTAATCGTTGTCATTGATGAGTTGGATAGATGCCGACCATCTTATGCAGTGGAATTGCTTGAAATCGCCAAACACTTATTCGCCGTCAACCACATTGTCTTTGTGCTGGCTGTTAATCGTTTCGAACTCGCGCATTCGATCAAAGCACTTTATGGAAGTGATTTTGACGCGCTCGGCTACTTGCGCCGGTTCATAGATATCGATTTCCGCTTACCCGATCCTGACCGCACGCACTTCATCAATTCTGCTCTTGCTCAAATAAAGGGGATTATCAAGGCTACTTGGCACTTCAAACAGTAGTGTAGTGAGTTGCTACGGGATGGGTGCCGATCTCATGGTATTTCTTCGCCGGGCGTAAAATAGTATTCGACACGAGGACGAATTTGGCGGATTGGCCGCATCTACGTCAGGTTGTCACTTAAGGGCTCACTCTTCGGGTGGGCCTTTAACGTGAAAGGCCTCGTGCCACTTATTCTCAAATTCCGCCACTTCGTCTTGCGTTATCCAAGGATTCTCACGATCCTCCTCCTTCACTACTTTCGCCACGAATGAGCTAGGGACGACGTAAAAGTGTTCGCTCCTTGGATGCTCATTTTCATAGCGAACGAAGACGTAGTAATACGATGATGAAGGAGCGACCTTTTTAGGCCGCCAATCACGAGCCTTGCGCCATTTCTTACGCGGATTCGCCCGCGTTCTCACTTCGAAGCTTCGCGTTACCGGCTTTTGCGGACAGTAGGCGACTACATCTACCGAAGGAGCATTTACGGGTGTTTCGAACGCGAAGTAACCGAGTTTTGAAAGGATCGCCATAGTTTGGGTAACACCGCGCCTACCGGTAATCTGAGCTTGCGCGTCAATCGATTCTTTTTCCATGTCGGCTCTCCTTCTCAACGCTCCACGCGAGCCTGAGTCGCTGCATCACTACTGGTCATTCTGATCGTCTCCGCACCATTCTTCGCGTACTCCACCCAGGTAGGCTTGGCCTAGCCCCATTTCAATCAGCCTGTCTGCGAGATCAACCCAAGACTCCCCTTCCCGGAAATAGACGCGCGCCATCACGCGCCCGCCGTACTTGTCGTTTTCGACATCAGTTAGACGCACGGCTTTATTCATCAGCAGTACGCGCACGTAGTCGCGGGCTTCAATCGCTAGTGTTTGCTCCTCCTTGCACTCGCCCTGAATCTCCGGCGTATCCACGCCTTTAACGCGTACGCTTCCCGTCCACACCAAATCGGGCCAAATGGTCGCTTCTACGGATAGTGTGTCGCCGTCGAAAGCATCGGTGACTAGTGCGCCGGCAGTGATCTGAGCTTGCGCACAGAAGCCATAGAACAGGAATAGTGCAGCAACTAGCCTCACGATGGCGCAACGAAGAAGCCTTCTGTTTTTCGTATTTTTGCTGCCAGAGCTTTTCGTTGCACCTTGCCTATCGGTTGCCGGATATACACGCCTACGAATTCGTGGCCCTCAGGAGATGTGCTCGCGTGCCAACGAAACGAACCGATCTTCACGCGCATGTGATTTTTAAGGTTCTCCTGTATTCGTGCCTGTTCGGTTTTGGGCTTGCCGTCGAAGTCAGGAGGAGCGTCCTTCAAATCGTTTGTCTTGCGGATGGAGCAGACGTAGCGAGGTCGCATATTGATTTGGATTAGGAACAGCAGTATGCAGATGCCTAGAAGAATCGTGAGGAGCATGAATGCCAAAATTACCGCCGTCATTTCCGACGAAAGCGTTAGCGTGATCTCGGGGCTTGAATACCGCATTCTTGTTCTCCGCTTGTTTGGTAGCGCCCGGCACAAGGTGCCGGGTCATTACCACATCTTGAGAACTCAGGACGTTCCTGCCTATTTGGCAGCGACGGGGTAGCTACGTTCCGTCGCTTTCACGCCTGTTGTATTCAGCAGGTGGCCCGACAGGGCGGGTTCTGCAAGATGTGGTGAGTCCGTTTTACTTCATCCGCGCTGGCGAAGTCAAGCGGGAGAGGTGCTACGCTTTGCGCGTGATAAGATGCAGTCGCCTAAGGAGCATTTCATGTCTACGAAAAATGAGCGTAAGTCCGCGCCTGAAAAGCGCAGACGCGGGCGACCGACTGAACGGCAAATCAAGTTGGATGCGTCGCCGGAACAGGTGGCGCGTTCAATCTTCGCAGCAGCGAAGCAACCTGATCCTAGCAAGCGCGTCGCTGCTCGCACCAAGTAACAGTTTTTGGAGCCGGTCTGGGCGGGGAGAATCCAACTCCCGTTTCCGGGCTCTCAACCCGGCGTCGTAGGCAAACGACTTCGCCCAGATCAGGCTCCATTTTATCGCAAAGGCTTGAATTAAGGAGCAACAGTCATGCCTTGGAAACCGATGCTCGATCCTGAGCGCGACCTAAAGGGCGCTACGCCCACGTCTCTGGCACGCGCACTACTGCGCAATAAGAATCTACCGACCGGCGTTAGAAAGCCCGTTGTCCGCGATGAGGTCGCGGTAGAGGAGGTTCCTGCCGACAAGCCTAGCGACCGTGTCGCGCATTTGGACGAGCGTGTCTGAATCGCGCATGTTCTGCTTCGCGACGAATTCCTGGATGTAGCGATTCAGGTGCTTGGGGGACAGCTTGTGAAACGTGCCCTTATGCGCCCGCTTGAGCATCGACCAGAACGACTCGATGCCGTTGGTGTGAACGGGGCCGTCCACGTACTGCCCTGCGCCGTGCTTGATGGAGCGGTGGCGATACGCCGCGCCCAGCATGTTATAAGCAGGGAAGTCATCGGTGAAAACGTCAGCGCCGATTTGCGTGACGCTTTGCACCAGACCCGACAGCGTAGGCGTGTCGGCTCGTGCGACAACTTTCGCGCGCACTTGCTTGCTCGGCCTGTCCTTCGCCCCTGCCACAATGGTCTTGCCGACAGTACCGCGCCCTGTAAGCATCTTGCGCTTGCTCGCAGGCATGTTCTCCCGCTTGCCTCCGAAGTAGGTTTCGTCCGCTTCAACTGGTCCCTGCCACTTGTGGTCCGGTGGTTCATGCGCCCAGGCCTCGCGTATCCGATGCAGCATGAACCACGCTGTGGGCTGCGAAACGTCAATGTCGTTTTGCAGTTTGTTGCTGGCGATGGATTTCAAGCTCGTCAGACACAGGTAGATCGCAATAGCCCATTTGCGGAGCGGCACGTTGGAACGAGCAATGGGCGTGCCCGTGCGCACGCTGAAATAGGATCGGCAATCACTGCACCAGTAGGGCATGGGCTTGGCTTTGGGAACTTCGCGAGTGCGCTCACTTCCGCACTTTCCGCAGCATCTATCGCCTCCGGGCCAAACGATACTTTCAAACCATTGCGTAGCCGCCCCCTCGTCGGGAAACATGTCCATGAGCCGCATCACTGAGAGATGCTTGCGGTCTGCTCTGTTAGGTGCTTCGTATTGCATTTCGTTCTCCATTGCGGAGTACAAGCATACGAAAAAGTGAGCCGTTTGTCAAGTAGCCTTGATAATCCCCCAAATAAAACTCAGTGACTATTTCGATCGGACTCAAGACCGGCAAGCAAAGTCAGAAAGACAACTCATGCTGGACATGGTACAAACATTCTTTCGGACTCCCAATCTCAGCCTCCGACAGATTGGTCAAGCTATCCGCCGGCTTGGATTGGTGTTTGCATCATTGCGAAGTAATCAGCGCTCATTTGCATTTTCCGCGGTTGTCGCGCTGATCTTCCGCACAATCGACGGCGACGTGTACCATCGATTTTGCCGACATGAAATAAGCGACCTTGAAGCTATCGACAGTCTTCTTGAGAAATTGGGAGGAGCCGGGCCACCACTGGGGCCGGAAAGGTCGACTTTTGAGGAGACTATCATCGCGGGATGGTGTGAAATGGCTCATCCGCATGGCCTTTTCGGAAAAGCAATCGATTCCCCGCTGTACTTGCGTTACAAGAAACAATCGGAGCAGGCTGCGGAGACTAATGCGGCTAGTAGTCCGGCAATACGGCACGCTTTAGCAGTTTGTGGAATGGTGGATAAGTTCTTTCAGCCCGGGGGTTTCGGTAGCCCTGGCTTTCTTCACTCTGTAAGACGAATCGAACTTTTTTCGGATGGACTTTTGGACGAAGCAACACCGGAAGGAGAGAATTCGTGATCCGTCACTTACCACAGAGAAAAGAGATAGGTTTAATCGAGGCGTTGACAAAGAATTCCAAGCTGCAGTTTGCTAAGTCTTGGAATTGCCGCCTGGAAAAGTCAATCTATTCAATTCCTCTTTTATTCGTTTCTTCGAAATCCCGACACTATCCAACCACATTTGGTGTATCTGCTTGAGTTCGTCGTCAAATCCAGAAAAGAAATCTACTAGTTCTTGAAGCTCAACAATCATGTCTTCCCGACCAGCCACGTTTGTAAACGTAACACTTCGATCCCAAAAGTAGGCGTGCATCAACCAATTCCGCCTGTTTACAGCATGCCTCAACCTTCCTTCAAATGCAGAAGGCAAATCCAGTCGCTCGCTAAGGTCGTTTGCCATCTTTCCGAGTGTCTTGGCAAACTCCGCTTCAAATGCGGAGTCTCGATCATCCGGTTTCAAACTAAAGAACCGATTGCCGTACATCGTCGCCAGCATTAGTCCTATCTGTCGCTCTACGCACTGGCCACAGTAGGCGGCTAACCCAAAGCGGGCATACACTTCCCGAACTTGCTGATCCGTATAGGTCGGTGCTTGTCGCTGCCAGTCAATCCAACTGTTCTCCATCAGCGGCGCTCAGTAATGCAGAATGATTTTGAATGGCTACTACGCTATCACACTGGCCGGCAGCAAGAAATTTTTCAACCGAAAACAGCACACACGTAGCGCGAGGGATCTGAAATGCCCGCATCAACTACTCCTTGACTCCGATGAATCCATGACGATTCCATGAATTATTTTTCCGAACGCGACCTTGATGGTAAGACAGCAATAAACATTCAAGCACGAACAAGGAAAGAACTTAAAGAGATAATTCCAGGATTAGCCAAGAAACATCCGAACATCGACTGAGAAAAAGTTGTGCATCTAAGAAATATCCAAATTAAGGAATAACAATAGGCCTCGGAATAGAGATTGGTTTACTCAAAGACTGAGTAATTTATTTGTCGAGCAGTATTGCTCAAAAAAAAACGTACTCAACAATGTTTAAAATTTATGGTCGGAAAATGATCCCATAATTAAAATCAATATTTTTTATATGTTTTTCCATCGTCCGCCTGAAATATTATCAATCAGCCGATTCGTAAACTATTAATCAGCCGGCCCTCAAACTATTAATCAGCCGCATGTTTAACTATCAATCAGCCGCTCAAATAGTTACAATTGGCCGATGGATAAGAATACGTTCTACCCACGCTACGTCGAGCCTCGGCTCACGGAAGCTCTAACTGATTCTCCAGGCGTATTGATTCAGGGGCCACGTCAATGCGGCAAGACAACGCTTGCACAAATGCTGTGTGCACCGGAGCGTTTAACTTGGCGTGGTGAGGTACTGACATGGAGTAGTCGCCCGCTAACTGTTTGGACCCCCAAGCCCAGAGATTACGCATACATCAGCTTTGACGACGACGTCTTACGCGCTAGCGCTGAGTCTGACCCTATGGGCTTTGTCGCCGATCTCCCCGAACGGGTCATTCTTGACGAAGTTCAACGAATTCCGGCGATCTTTACTGCCTTGAAGATGGAGATTGACCGTAGGCGCGTACCGGGCCGATTTGTACTGACCGGCTCAAACAACGTGCGCCTAACCCCCAAAATTCAGGATTCTCTCGCGGGTCGCCTGGAAGTGGTCCGTTTACACCCGCTAACGCAGGGTGAAATCGAAGGTGGATCCCCCGCTGGCTTCAGTCTTGATTGGTCGTCCGGCTTCCTTGATACGCTGTTCAGCGCCGGATTCAAGAATCAACAAACGGAACGGCTGGGGAGGCAATTGAGTGACCGAATCGTCGCAGGTGGGTATCCTGCCGCACTAGCGCGACCCGCCGACAGAAGGCGTGCCACCTGGTACCGCGACTACCTTGCTGCACTGGTGCAACGCGACGTACGGGACATAGCGCATATTCGTTCGTGGGAAGCTCTTCCGCGATTGCTGGCAGTCGCGGCGGCGCAGACAGCCAGACTCTTCAACGTGAGCAGCCTGGCTGCTCCGTTTCAACTTAGCCGGCTCACAATTCAAGATTATTTGTTTTTGCTGGAAAGAGTCTTCCTTTTGGAACGGCTGCCGCCTTGGCACAGCAATCGCCTGAGCCGCCTAATCAAGACCCCAAAGCTGCATCTCGGCGATACCGGTCTTGCCTGTGCGTTACTGGGAGCGGACGCCGCTACGCTTGCAGCTAACCGATCTTTGTTAGGGCAGTTTCTCGAGACTTTTGTATTCCAGGAATTACGCCGACAGGCAAGTTGGCAAGATATTCCCACGGCGTTCTACCATTTTCGCGACAAGGATGGCGTGGAGGTGGACATCGTCATCGAGCGAGGCGCACATGCCGTTGCAGGTGTTGAGGTGAAAGCGTCGGCAACGGTGGTCCCGACCGATTTTCGTGGCCTGCGTAAGCTCGCGAAGGCGGCGGGCGAGCGTTTTGTCGGCGGTGTTGTCCTATACGATGGCGAGACCTGCACAGGCTTCGGAAATGGTCTGTACGCCGTGCCTCTCCGCCTGCTTTGGGGAACCGCTTAAGCTTTGACGCAATTGCAAGTGTGGCCAAGCGCGCAATACCAACGTCCTGAACAAGATCCACAACTTCGGTTTCAAGATCCGGTCTTGCCTGCCATAACAATCAGTGGAGTAAAGTCGTGGCGTTGCTGACAGAATCCGGCGTCGAGGAGACAGCGCTCGATTGGCTTCGAGGTTTGGGGTACGAGGTCGTCAGCGGACCGGACATGCCTCCGGGACCTCAGAGTTTGCGGTTGAACTATGCCGACGTTGTATTGGGCTCTATCTCGCGAAACGCAATACAGGAGCTCAATCCCGATCTGCCCACAGAAGCGTTGCATGACGTCTTCCGAAAGCTAACACGTCCAGAGGGCGCCACGCTTGAGGCTCGCAATCGTGCATTTCACAAAATGCTGGTGGATGGCGTGACGGTCGAGTACCGCGAAGGCACTGGCCGAATTCGCGGAGCGCAAGCGCAGGTTATCAATTTTGAGGATCCTTCCAGCAATAG
Source organism: uncultured Gammaproteobacteria bacterium (assembly GCA_964392625.1). Lineage (GTDB taxonomy): Bacteria > Pseudomonadota > Gammaproteobacteria > Steroidobacterales > Foliamicaceae > Foliamicus. The sequence goes on from CAYMQG010000015.1 coordinate 20,963, forward strand.
CTGGCTTGCCGTGAACCAATTCACCGTTACCGAAAATAAGAACACGCGCCGGCCCGATATTGTTTTGTTTGTGAACGGATTACCGCTGGTAGTCATCGAATTGAAGAATCCGGCGGATGAGAACGCCACGGTGCATAGCGCCTGGCGGCAACTGCAAACCTATAAGGCAGAACTACCTACGCTGTTTTCCTTCAACGCTGCGTTGCTCGTATCCGATGGCGTTGAGGCCAAGCTCGGCACGCTTACAGCCGGTTGGGAATGGTTTAAGCCCTGGCGCACGATTGAAGGCCAGGACGTAGCTTCACCGTTGCTTCCTGCGCTTCAAGTGGCCGTCGCAGGCGTGTTAGAGAAGTCCCGCTTTCTTGCACTTCTTCGCAATTTCATCGTTTTCGAAGATGATGAGGGAGCGCTGGCCAAGAAGGTCGCGGGGTACCACCAGTTTCATGCCGTGGAAGTCGCGGTGCAGGAAACGTTGCGGGCAGCGAAACTTGAACACTCCGGTGCTCCGGCCAGGGACACGGAGCGCTACGATTCCAGCCGCCAGCCCGGTGGAGATCAGGGAGACCGTCGGATCGGAGTAGTCTGGCACACGCAAGGATCGGGCAAGAGTCTCAGCATGGCCTTTTTTGCGGGACGAATTATCCGGGAGCCAGCCATGGCCAATCCCACCGTCGTCGTTTTGACCGACCGCAACGATCTCGACGATCAACTTTTCGGGACCTTCGCGCGCTCCCAGGACTTGTTGCGCCAGCCGCCGGTTCAAGCAGACAGCCGAAAGAATCTTCGAGCCAAGCTTGCCGTTAAGTCCGGAGGAGTCGTGTTCACCACGATCCAGAAATTCCTCCCCGACGACCGTGGTGATCGACACCCGCTACTTTCCTCGCGCCGCAATGTCGTCGTGATCGCCGACGAGGCGCACCGCAGCCAATACGAGTTTATCGACGGCTTCGCGAAGCACATGCGCGACGCCCTGCCGAATGCGTCGTTTATCGGGTTTACCGGAACGCCGATCGAATTGCAGGACGCCAACACCCGGGCAGTGTTCGGTGATTACATCAGTGTGTATGACATCGAGCGAGCGGTCGAGGACAAAGCTACTGTTCCGATCTACTACGAGAGTCGGCTGGCTAAGCTGGCGCTGGACGAGAGTGAGCGACCGAATATCGATCCGGATTTCGACGAAGTAACCGAAGGAGAGGAAATCGAGCGCAAGGAAAAACTCAAGACCAAATGGGCGCAGCTTGAGGCGGTTGTCGGTGCCCGGCGGCGCCTGCAACTGGTGGCCAAGGACATCGTGGACCATTTCGAAAAGCGGCTGGAAGCACTGGACGGCAAGGCGATGGTAGTTTGCATGAGCCGGCGGATATGTGTGGATCTATACAGCGAACTCACGCGCCTGCGGCCAGATTGGCATCACGAAGACGACGGCGACGGAATACTCAAGGTAGTGATGACGGGTTCCGCGTCGGATCCCGCGGACTGGCAGCAGCACATACGCAATAAGAAGCGCCGCGAGGAACTGGCAAACCGTTTCCGGGATGCTGACGATCGGCTGCAAGTCGTATTGGTGCGCGACATGTGGCTCACCGGCTTTGACGCGCCCAGCCTGCACACAATGTACGTGGACAAGCCAATGCGTGGGCACGGCTTGATGCAGGCCATCGCGCGCGTCAATCGTGTATTTCGGGACAAGCCGGGCGGTCTGGTCGTCGATTACCTCGGACTTGCCCACGAACTGAAGCGCGCTCTGGCCACCTACACGGAAAGCGGCGGCCAAGGCGCTCCCAAGCTAGATCAAGCCGAAGCGGTTGCCATAATGATTGAGAAGTACGAGATCTGCTGCGGACTGTTCCACGGCTTCGACCGATCCAAGTGGATCACCGGCACGCCGGGCGAACGGCTCAGCCTGTTGCCCGCCGCGCAGGAGCATGTGCTTGAGCAGGAGAGTGGCAAGGAACGCTGTATCCAGCATGTGCGTGAACTCTCAAAGGCTTTTGCGTTGGCCGTCCCTCACGAAGAAGCGATGCGTATCCGGGACGATCTGGCGTTTTTCCAGGCCGTCCAGTCGGTACTGGCCAAGCGCGCTCCGCCGGGCGAGCGCTCCGGGGACGAACTGGATCACGCCGTCCGCCAGATTATTTCCGGCGCGGTGGCGCCGCAGGGCGTAATCGACATCTTCGCCGCCGCCGGACTCGAAAAGCCCGATATCTCGATTCTGTCGGACGAATTCCTTGCCGAAGTGCGCGGCATGCCGCAACGGAACCTCGCCGTCGAGTTGCTTCAGAAGCTGCTGAAGAGCGAAGTCACCACCCGGCAAAGCAAGAACGTCGTACAGGCGCGGTCTTTCGCCGAAATGCTGGAACGCACAATCCAGCGCTACCAGAACCGCGCCATTGAGGCGGCGCAGGTCATCGAGGAACTGATCGGATTGGCGAAGGAAATGCGCCAAGCCAGCGGCCGTGGCGAGCAACTCGGCCTGTCGGAGGAAGAACTGGCCTTCTACGACGCTCTCGAAACCAACGATAGCGCCGTTCAGGTTCTCGGCGACGAAACCCTGCGCGGAATCGCGCGCGAGCTGGTGGAAACCGTTCGGAACAACGTCACTATCGACTGGACGCTACGCGAAAACGTGCGTGCTAATCTGCGCCGTCTGGTGCGGCGCACTCTACGCAAGCATGGCTATCCGCCGGACAAACAGGAGAAGGCCACGCGCACGGTGTTGGAGCAGGCGGAGGCGTTATCGGCTGCTTGGGCTTGAAATAGTTGGCGTCGCATAAAGCCCCGGACTAGAGCATCGGGCGTTTATCTGCAACATACCCTGCATCTTTGAGGTAGTTCCTGCATTCCTGTGAACTCTAATCCAATACCGCTCCGTACAAAGACGTGCGAAGGGCCATCTCCAGGTCGTCCTGGCCGGGGCCAAGGTACTGGGTGAGCGCCACCGCAACGATGGCGTTTTCCGGATCGACGAAATAGGTGGTGTTGGCGAGACCGTCCCATTTGAATTCGCCCTGCCCGCCGGCGATGGCGTGATCGCCTCCTTCGGCGCGCACGCCGACGCTCAGGCCCCAGCCATAGCCGTTCAGCCGGGTCCACGGGTCGTTGTCGGTAAAGCGTCCCTGGGCGTACCAGTTGAGCGGGCCCTGGTCCGGGGTGAGGTGGTCGCGGGTCATCAACGCGACGGTGTCGGTCTCGAGGAGGCGCGCGCCGTCGAGCTCACCGCCGTTCAGCAGCATTTGCGCCACGCGGAGGTAGTCCATGGCGGTCCCGGCGAGACCGCCGCCGCCCGAGAAGCTGGTTTCGCCGTCGCGGAAGGAATTGATGTTGGGCAGGCGTTCCGTAGCGTTGACCAGTCCCCCGTCTTCGCCGGGAGAGTAAACCTCGGCCATGCGGTGCCAGGCGTCGTCGGGCACCGTGAAACCCATGTCCGTCAGGCCGAGGGGATCGAACACCCGTTCCTGCAGAAATGCGTCGTAGGGCCGGCCCGACCAGATCTCCACCAATCGCCCGAGCACGTCGCTGGAAAAACCGTAGTACCAGCGGGCGCCCGGCTGAAACAGCAGCGGACGGGTGGCGAGATAATCCACGCCCTCCTCGATGGTCAAACCGGGCCACAACGTTTTCTCGAACGTCACCTCGAGAGAAGGATCGTAATCGAAGGGATAACCGAGACCGGACGTATAGGTCAGCAGGTGATAAATGGTCAGCGGCGTGGCTTGAGGTTCGGTGTCCGTGCCTTTGCGGTCTTTCAGCACCGGCGTGTCGGCGAAGGCCGGGATGTACCTTGAAACCGGGTCGTGGAGGTCGAACCGGCCCTCTTCGTAATTGATCATCACGGCGACCGTCGTGATGGTGCGCGTCATGGAGTAATAGCGAAACAGGGAGTCCGTCTCCATGGGCAGGCCGTCTTCTAAGTTGCGGTACCCCGCCGCGTTGAGGGTGACGAGTTTGCCGTCCTTGGCCACCGCCCAGACCACGCCGGCACGCCGGTCGGTCTCCACCAGCGCCGTCATGGCCTTCTCGAGGTGGTCCAGGGCCAGGGGCGACAGACCCACGTCCCGCGGGTCCGCCGGCTCCATCGCCACGGAAACGCCTGTCGCAGCAAGAGCGCAGACAAGCGTGAAAGATGTCAGCAGGCGTTTCATGATCTGCTCGGCAGCGGACTTATTCCGCGAGCGCACCGTAAACCCCTTCGCGCAGGCGGAAGACCAGCTCGTCGGAGTCGGGCCCGAGGTATTGAGTCATGGCCACGGCAACGATGTTCTCGACGGGATCGAAGAAATAGGTGGTGTTGGCCAAACCGCCCCAGACCAGGTCCCCCGGCGAGCCGGGTACTGTGTGTACGCCGTCGGCCAGACGCACGCCGATGGCCAGGCCCCAACCGTATCCGGCAAAGGGTCTGGGCGGGTCAAAACCGTCGCCGAAAGAAACCGTCCCCTGGGTCGGTCCCAGGGCATTGGCGCCCATTTCCGCCACGGTACCGGCCTTGAGAATGCGTTCCCCGTCGAGCTCGCCGCCGTTCAGGATCATCTGACCGAAACGGAGATAATCGGGCACCGTCGAAACGAGGCCGCCACCGCCGGAGAAAAAGATGCCCGGTTCCGTATAGGAACTGGAGGGCGGGGCATCGCGGCGCACCAAAGCACCGCTGTCGTCGGGCCCATACACCATGGCCAGGCGGTCATTGGATCCCCGGCGGACCCAATACCCCGTGTCCTTCATGCCCAGGGGCCCGAACAAACGACGGTCAAGGAAATCGTTGAGGCCGCTTCCCGACACCTCTTCCGCCAGGGCCCCGAGCACATCGGAATGAAAGCCGTAAATCCATTTCTCGCCGGGCTGAGCCAGAAGCGGATAAGTGGACAACTTGGCGACCATGTCCTCCAGGGTGTGCTCAAGCGACAGAATCTCCCGCTGTTCAATGCCGACGCCGGCGGGCCAGTGGCGGGCATAGCCAAGGCCGGCGGTGTAGTTGAACAAGTGCCGGATGGTCATGGGCGGGTCCTGCGGCACGGTGCGCACGACCCGGTCACGGCGCAGTTCCGCAATCACCGGCATGGCGGCGATCTCCGGCAGGTAATCGGCAACGGGGTCGTCCAAACCCATGGACCCGTCGTCCACCAGGGTGAGGATGGCGGCGCCGGTGACCGCCCGGCTTTGGGAATAGAGCCGGAACACGGTGTCCGCCTCCATGGGAAGGCCTTCTTCGCGGTCGCGGTATCCGTAAGCTTCCAGTTGCACCAGCTTGCCGTTCCTGGCCACGCCCCACACGACGCCGGCGCGGCGGCCTTCGTCGACCAGACCGCGCATGGACGCCGCCAGCGCGTCCAGACCCGACCCCGTCATCCCCACATCGGCGGATTGGGCGCGCGGCAGAGGGTCCTGCGCAAAGGCGGTCGCCGCTCCAAGCACCATCGCCAGGGCGGCACAGAACACGCGTTTCATTGTCTTGATTCTTCTGGCTAGATCGGCGAGAAGCCCGGGGTGCAACTCAAGGCCCGCGCCACTTCCGCGCCCGGCAGAAAGGCCAGCACGAACTGCACGCCCAGGATGAACACCAGCGGGCTGAAATCGATGCCGCCCATCCCGGGCAGAATGCGCCGGATAGGCGCCAGCGCGGGCGTGCAGATTCGATGCAACACGCCCACGACCGGGTTGTATCCGCTCGGCGAGAACCAGCTCAGCAGGGCCCAGGCGACCACGGCCAGCAGGTAGAACCAAAGGACCAGGCGCACGGCGCGGATCAGGCCGAACCCCACGAGCTGGAACAGCGAGGGCTCGACCAGGCAGCCCGCGTTGACCGTAAGCCACACCAGCAGGCATTGCAGCGCCAGAAACGTCAGCAGCACATGCGTCTCCAGGCGCTGCGAAGGCTTCACGAGCAACCTGAACGGCAGAACCACCGGATTGGTCAGGCGCAGCACCACGGCGGCCACGGGATTGCGCGGATCGGAACCGTGCCAGTACAGCGCCAGACGGATCACGAAGCACAGCATGTACAGGTCCGCGACCGTGCCAAGCAGAAAAGAAAGTGCGCCCATTTACCCGAAATCCGCGATGACGGCGGCAATTATAAGATCGGCGGCCGCTGTCTATAATTCCGCCATGGCCAACCTGATCACGCTGAGCCGCCTCTTCCTGTTGCTCGTCGTGGTGGCCATCGCCTACCGGCCGGTCTCGCCGGTGCACCTCTGGATATGGCCCATTCTCGTCGTGGTCTTCGTATCCGACGGCCTGGACGGCTGGGTGGCCCGCCGCAGGGGCGAGGAAAGCCTGTTCGGCGCGCTATTCGATATCGCGGTGGACCGCATCGTCGAGCTCACGCTCTGGATCGTGCTGGCGGATCTGGACCTGATACCCATCTGGATTCCCATCGTCTTCGTGGTGCGCGGCGGGCTTGTGGACGCCATTCGGGCCAGCATGGTCCAGGCCGACCGGCGCAGCCCTCTTGCGCTGCTGGACTCGTCCGCGGCCCGGTGGCTGGTCGCCGGCCGCTTCATGCGCGGGTTTTACGCCACGGTCAAGGCCTGCGCGTTTGTCGGCCTGTTCATGATCAAGCCACTGCCTGTAGGCGTGGAGGCGCTCCTGCCTTCCCTGACGGAATTGTGGGCGCTGCTCCAACCGGTATGGGAGTGGCTGACGATGATGTTCACTTACCTTGCGGTTGCGCTGTGCCTGTTGCGGGGAATGCCGGTGATCGTGGAATTTCTCGCCGAAGAGCGGCGCTCCCTGTTCTCCCGCAATCGCGGAACTCCATGAATGGCCCGAAGTCCTTGCCGCGCCTCGCGTTATTTGATATCGACGGCACGCTGCTGAACGGGCCCAGCAGCGAGAAGCGCTTCATGCTCTGGCTTTTCCTGAAAGGGCGCATCGGGCCGATCAGGCTGTTGGCCTACGCCCTGTTCGCCCTGCGCTACTTTCCCCGCTACGGGCTGGAGGTGTTTGCCAAGAACAAGTCGCTGTTCTGGCGGCGCACGGTGCGCAGCGCGGAAACGCTGGCGCGCGAGTGGGCCGCCAAAGGGCTGGAAAACGCGCTCCATGGACCCTGCCTCGAACGCCTGCGGACCCACCAGCAACGAGGCGAAATCGTCGTTTTGCTATCGGGAACGCCGAGCGTCCTCGCCGACGCGATCGCCGCGAGACTGGGGGTCGACAACGTAGTCGCCACCCGATGTTCGGTCCATGCGGGACGCTACCGCTTCGCACCGCCCATCGTGCATCGCGTGGGCGAGGCCAAGCTGGCCGCGGCGCGCGACCTCTGTGCGCGGTTCGAAACCACCCTTGCGGATACCGCCGCTTACGGCAACTCCCTGAGCGATCTCCCGCTGCTCGGTGCCTGCGGCATTCCGGTTGCGGTCAACCCGGACTCGGCGCTGGCGGCAATCGCCCGCGAAAAGGGCTGGGAAGTCGTCGGGTCGCCGGCGCGCGGCCGTGTTCGTGCTTCAGCCTAGCAAGTCAGCCCGGGTCCTGGCGCTGAGCGCGCTGCTTTGCTGCCCCCCGGCAGGCATTGCCGAGGATCTCCTTCCGGCCGCGGTCAACCGGGTCCTGGCGCACTACGGCATCCCCCGCGAAAGCTATTCGGTCTGGGTCCGGGACATAGGCGAGGACAGGCCCTTGCTGAGTCACCGTGCAGACGTCCCGCGAAAGCCCGCGTCGGTAATCAAGGTGCTGACCGCGTGGCTGACGCTGGAGGGGCTCGGGCCGGAATACCGTTGGACCACGCGCGTCCATCTCGGCGGCGAACTGCGCAACGGCGTGCTTTACGGCCCGTTGATACTCGAGGGGCGCGGGGACCCGCACCTGGTCGTGGAACGCGTATGGCTGCTGCAACAGAGGCTGAGGGAAAAGGGATTGCGCCGGATCGATGGCCCGCTGGTTCTCGACGACCGGTGGCTGCCGGCCGATGATTCTCCGGTGGCCGGTTTCGAGGCCGACCGGCACCGCTCCTTCAGCGCATCGCCCTACGCGCTGCTGATGAACTTTCAGGCAATCCGGGTAATCGTCGAACCGGACCATGCCCGGGGGCGTGTTCATGCCCGGCTGGACCCCCCGCTCTCCGGGCTTGAGCTGGTCAACCGGCTACGACTTGCCGGCGGGCGATGCGGGGGATTCCAGCGGGGAGTGGCAGTGCGCATCACCGGTGAAGGCGACAGTCGCGTGGAACTGGACGGGAACTACAGCCGCCGCTGCAACGGCTACTCGATTTCGCGCCGGGCGCTGTCCGGCCCGGCCTATGCCTACGGGCTGTTCGAGGCCCTGTGGCGGAAAGGCGGCGGCGAGATCCCGGGAGGATATCGCCTGGGCAGCGCGCCGGAGGACGCCGAGCCGTGGCTGGAATTCACCTCGGAGTTCGCGTTCCAGGCGGTGCGCTTCATGAACAAGCACAGCAACAACGTGATGGCGCGCCAGTTGCTGCTCACGCTGGGCGCGGAGTTGTTCGGGCCGCCGGCAACGATGGACAAGGCGCGCCGTGCCGCGGGCGAAGTCTTGCGCAACCGGGGGCTGGAGCTTCCCACCCTGGTCCTCGACAACGGGTCCGGCCTGTCGCGCATTTCACGGATATCGGCCGCCGACCTGGGAAGGGTGCTCGTGCATGCCGGCCGCGGTCCGCGGTTCCCCGAACTCGCCGCCTCCCTGCCCATCGCCGGGCGTGACGGCACCCTGACGAAAACCTACAGGGAATTGCCGTTCGGCGGCCGGGCGCACATCAAGACCGGCAGCCTCAACGGAGTGTCCGCAATCGCCGGATATGTCCTGACGGATGGGGGCCGCCGGCTCGCCGTCGTTGCGCTGATGGAGCATCCGCTGGCGGCCAAGGGTCCGGGCGAGGAAGCGCACGGTCAACTTTTGACATCCCTGAGCCGTCATTGATAGAATCCGCGGCCGGCAAATCCTTGCCGCGTCAGGCTACAAGGAAGGCTTCAATGAAACTAGTAATGGCCATCATCAAGCCGTTCAGGCTGGATCATGTACGCAACACCTTGTCCGACCTTGGGATCAACGGCATGACCGTCTCCGAGGTGCAGGGGTTCGGGCGACAACGTGGCCATACGGAACTGTATCGGGGCGCCGAATACATGGTGGATTTCATCCCCAAGACCAAGATCGAGGTTGCGTGTACCGACGAGCTGGCCGAGCGGGTGGTGGAAGCCATCATGGACTCCGGGAAGACCGGCAAGGTGGGAGACGGCAAAGTCTTCGTGATGGATCTTGAGGAGGCCTACCGGGTCCGCACCGGGGAGAGCGGTGACTCGGCGCTGTAGCGGGCGTAGCTTATCGGGGCCCCGGCGGGTAGCCGGCGTGTCCCTTCAAAAGGGGAATTTTCTATGAAGAGAGCGATTTGGATCGCTGTGGCCGGGTTGCTGGTGTCGGGCGTGGCCGGCGCCGACACGCTGGACAAGGCGGATACCGCCTGGCTGCTCACGTCCACGGCCCTGGTCCTGTTCATGACGCTGCCGGGGCTCGCGTTGTTTTACGGCGGTCTGGTGGGCCGCCGCAACGTCCTGTCGGTGCTGATGCAATGCTTCACGATCGCCGGGATCGTGACCTTCCTGTGGGTCATCGTGCAGTACAGCCTGGCGTTCAGCAACGGCGGCGCCATGAATCAATGGGTGGGAGGCTTCGGCAGCGCGTTTCTTTCCGGTGTGACCGTCGACTCGCTCAGCGGCACCGCGCCGGAAACGATCTTCATCGCCTTCCAGTTGACCTTCGCGATCATCACCTGCGCACTGATAGTGGGCGGGTTTGCCGAGCGCATGCGTTTTTCGGCCATGGTCCTGTTCTCGGTGCTGTGGTCGCTGCTGGTCTACGCCCCGGTTTGTCACTGGGTCTGGGGCGGCGGTTGGCTGGCCGACATGGGATTCCTGGACTTCGCCGGCGGCGCGGTGGTGCACCTGACGGCGGGCGTGGGAGCGCTGGTTGCCGCCATGGTGCTGGGTTCGCGAACGGGCTTTCCGCAAAAGCCCATGCCGCCGCATAGCCTGCCGCTGACGGTGGCCGGCGCCGGCATGCTCTGGGTGGGCTGGTTCGGATTCAACGGGGGCAGCGCGCTGGCGGCGGACGGCGCCGCGGCCATGGCTCTGCTGGTCACCCATATCGGCGCGTCAGCCGGGGCGATGGGCTGGATGGCGATGGAATGGATCAAGTTCGGCAAGCCCAGCGTGCTGGGCGTCGTGACCGGCATGGTTGCGGGCCTGGGCACGATTACGCCGGCCTCCGGTTTCGTCGGTCCGATAGGCGCGATGATCATCGGTCTGGCCGCGGGCGTGGTGTGTTTCTACGCGACTCGCATCATCAAGCGGGTGCTGGTGATCGACGATTCGCTGGACGTGTTCCCGGTCCACGGCGTGGGCGGTTCCCTGGGGCTGCTGCTCTGCGCCGTGTTCGTGAGCGCGGGCCTGGGCGGAATGGGCTATGCCGACGGCATGGACATGGGCTCGCAGCTTGGCGTTCAGGCCATCGGGCTGCTGGCCACGGCTGCATGGACGGCCCTGGCCACCTGGGTCATCCTCAAGGTCGTCGGACTCATCACGCCGTTGCGCGTGAGCGAGGAAGACGAAATCGAGGGTCTGGACCTCACCCAGCACGAGGAGCGCGGCTACATCCGCTAATCCCCCGGTAACGAGGGCGTCCTCGCCCTCAAGCAACCGCGATTCGCTCTCCCGAATGGCCGGGCGCGCGCTGAGTTAGTATTGGCGTATGTTGATACGCAATAAGACCGATATTCGATCCTCGGAAATAACCTCCGAAAGCACCTACTTCAATCGCCGTTCCGTCATCGCCGGCCTCGCCGCGGCAGGCCTTGTGGGCACGGCCCGCGCGGCGCCCGCCAATCTCGCGGCCGGCACCGGCCAGAAGGAATTGCCCGGCGTAACGCCCGGCCCCTTCAGCACCGACGAGCCGCCGAACAGCTACGAGGACATCACCACCTACAACAATTACTACGAGTTCGGGACCGGCAAGGACGACCCGCACCGTAACTCGGGAGATTTCCAGCCCGAGCCGTGGACCGTTCGGGTGGAAGGCGAAGCGGAAGTGACCGGAGAGTTCGACGTCGAGGGCCTACTGTCCGGCATCGGACTTGAAGAGCGGGTCTACCGCATGCGTTGCGTCGAAGCCTGGTCGATGATCATTCCGTGGGTGGGCGTGCCGCTGGGCGAAGTGCTCAAGCGCTTCCGCCCGACGTCCCGCGCGAAATATGTCGCGTTCCAGACGGTTTTACGTCCCGACGAAATGCCGGGACAGCGGCGGCGCGTTCTCCGCTGGCCGTACGTCGAGGGTCTGACGATCGAAGAGGCGACCAATCCGTTGACTTTGCTGACGGTGGGCGTGTACGGGGTCACGTTGCCCAATCAGAACGGCGCCCCGCTGCGGCTGATCGCACCGTGGAAGTACGGCTTCAAGGGCATCAAGTCGATCGTGAGCATCCGCCTGCAGGAACGGCGGCCTCCAACCAGCTGGAACATCGCCGCCCCGCAGGAATACGGCTTCTACGCCAACGTCAATCCGGAAGTGGACCATCCCCGCTGGAGCCAGGCCACCGAGCGGCAAATCGGCTCCGGGTTCTCCGGACTGTTCGCGCGCCGCATCCCGACGCAGATGTTCAATGGATACGGCGAGCAGGTGGCGCACCTGTACTCCGGTCTGGACCTGCGCCGCAATTACTGACTCTCCGGCTGCAAGCCGCCTGCCAGGCTGCCGCTGAAGTGAACGTGCGGGTGTACAAGCCGCTGCTGTTTGCGGCCTGCCTGTTGCCCGTGATCTGGCTTGTGCTGCGCATAGCCGGAGTGGTCGAGCCGGGGCTGGGCGCGAATCCGGCCGAGGAAATCCAGGACGAACTGGGCGTCTGGGCGCTGCGGCTGTTGCTGGTCACGCTGTGCGTCACGCCGGCCGCGCGCCTGCTGAAAAAACCGCGGCTGTACCGCTTCCGCCGGATGCTGGGGCTGTTTGCCTTCTTCTATTGCACGCTGCATCCGCTGGCCTATTTCCTGCTGGACCTGCAGCTCGATTTCGCCCACCTGGGCGAGGACCTGCTCAAGCGGACCTTCATCACCGTCGGCATGGGCGCCGTGTTGTTGCTGATCCCGCTGGCGATTACCTCCACCAGGGGCTGGCAGCGGCGCCTGGGCCGGCGCTGGAATCGGCTGCACCGGCTGATTTACCCGGCCGCGATCCTGGCCTGCTGGCATTTCTACTGGCAGGTCAAGGCCGATACGATCGAGCCGCTGGTATATTGCGCCATTCTCGCCCTGTTGCTGGGCTTGCGCTTTTGGTGGTCGCCCCTGAAGGGCCGGCTGCTCCCGGGAGGTTGAATATGCAGGAAGTTTCTTTGCGCGGCCGGATCTTCTACGGCTGGTGGGTGCTCGTCGGCCTGTTTCTGATATACGCCGCCTCCAACGGCATCCTCCTCAACACGATGCCGCGGATTTTTCCGAACCTGGCGACCGAATTCGGCTGGACCAACGAACAGGTCACGCGGCCGGCGAACATGTTCTTCGCGCTCGTCGCCTTCCTGAATCCGGTGGCGGGATGGCTGCTGGACCGATACTCCATAAGGCGCCTGATGCTGATCGGCACCGCGGGAATAACCCTTGTGCTGGCCCTGTTCCCCATGGTGGCGGAACTTTGGCAGCTCATGGCGCTCTACGTGCTGTTTGCATTCTCACTCTCACTGGCCGGACTGAGCCCCAGCCTGATGCTGCTTTCGCGCTGGTTCGTGCGCTACCGCGGACTGGCCTTCGGTATTCTGATGATGGCTTCCAGCCTGGGCGGCGCCGCCTTCCCCTGGCTGGTCAACTATTTCCTGCCGGACTGGCGGCTGGCGGTGTGGGTGCTGGCGGTGCTCGGCGGCGCGATGATGGTCCTGCCGACGCTGTTTATGGTCAGCAATTATCCGAGGGACAAGGGACTGGCCGCGGACGGTGTGGCCGATCCCGAACCGGAGGTCAGACCCAGGCCCGACCGGTTCGACAAGGTGCTGATGAACCTCCTGCGTTCGCCGATCTTCTACCTGCTGGCTTTCGCCACCGGCACGCTCTGGTTCTGCATCGTGGCCATGCTCAACAACCAGGCTCTTTTCTTCCGCCAGGAAATGCTGCTGGACGACACCAGCACCACGGGCATTTACAGCAGTTTCTTTTTCGCCGCCATCGTCGGCAAGGTGCTTTTCGGCTACCTGGCCGACAAGTTCGACAAGCTGAAAGTCATGATGGCCAGCGTGCTGAACCTTGCCGTCGGCCTCGCGCTGTTGTTCCTGGCGGTCCCCGGCGAAGTGACCTGGCCGCTGGCCTATGCCGTCGTTTACGGCGTGGGATACGCCGGCGCGTTCACGATGATTCAACTGATGATTGCCGAGTACTACGCCGGGCGCAACTACGGCGTTTATCTGGGCATTTTCCTCCTGATCGACTCCCTCGCAGGTTCCATCGGCGGGGTCTTCCTGGCCTGGTCCGCCGACGAATTCGCATCGTTCACCGCCGGCTTCACCGTAATGATGGTGCTCTGCGCGATCGCCGTGATATGCGTGTATGTGCTGATGCGACGACAAAAGGCATGAGGTGGAGCCTGCTTCTTGCTTCCTGCGCGGCGATGGCAGTCGCCGCGGGTTGCGGGCCGTCCGCCGATGCGCCGCAGAATGCGGACGAAGCGGCCGGTGTTACGGAAATCACGGCGGCCGGCACGGCGTTTCCGAACACCATCGGCGAAACGCACTGGTTCACGTTCCAGCGGAAGGTGGAGGAAGGCACCCAGGGCCGGTTCAGGGTCCGCATGTTGGTGCATGGGCAGTTTTCCGAGGAGCAGATTGCGGCCGGGCTGCGGCGCGGCCGGGTGCAGATCGGCAACCTTTCCGCGATGATGACTTCCACCCTGGTGCCGGAAACCGCAATCTTGTACGCGCCGTTTCTGTTCGAATCCGAGGAAGAGGCGGATTTCGTCTATGACCACTTCCTGACCGAATTGTTCACCTCCCTGCTTGCCGCGCAGAGCCTGCATCTGGTGTCCTGGAGCGAAATCGGCTTCCACCACATCTACTCGGTCACGCCGGTGCTGTCGCCGGCAGATATGCGGGGGCGCCGTTTCCGCGTTTCGGCGAGCGAAGCCTCGCGACTGTTTGGCGAAGCGCTGGGCGCGGACGTCATTCCGCTGGGCTTCGGAGAAATCGTGCCCTCGCTGCAAACAGGCCTGATCGAGGCGGGTGAAAATTCCCTGACCCTGTATGTGCGAACCGGGACTTCAGGCGAGGCGTCACACGTTACGCTTACCGCGCATTGCTTCGGCATGTCCGTCATCGTGGCCGACAAGACCTGGTGGGACGGCCTGGCAGATGCGGACCGCGAGATCATCGCCCACGCCTACCCCAGCATCGCCGAAACCCGCAGGGGCACGCGGGAGGAGGCGCAGCGCGATCTTGTAAACGCGCAGAGCTTCGGCATTACGCCACGCTGGCCGGAACGGGCCGAACGCGACCAATGGGCGGCCGCCGTGGCCCAGGTGCCGGAGGAACTCGCCCGCGCGGTGGGCGGACAATCACGCCTGGTGCTTGAAACTATCGCCGAAGGAAAGGCCGCTTTCGCGCGGCAGGAGGCAGCCAACTAACCCCGCCGACGGGCCGAACAGCCCGGGCGGCGAAGCGCTAGCAGCGAGAAAGCTACGTTGCGGTCGCGCCCGGAACTTCAAGCGGCCTTTCCTCATCGACGGGTTCCGACGGGGAGGGCATGTCCCCGGCCGGTTCCGGGTCGCGCCGCTTGTACCAGCGGAACCGATGCCGGTAGATGACGTCCTCCGCCCGCACCGGCTCGCCGTCCCGCATCTGAGGGCGGAATTTGGCGCCCTTGATCAGGGCCACGGCGACCTCATCGATCATGCCGGCGGGGTCCGATTCCATGATCTGCGCACCCGAAACGGTCCCATCCGGCTCTATCGTCAACTGCAGAACAACGGATCCGGCCCGCGGCTGCGACTCGTACCTTGACGCGTCGGACATTTCGCGGGGCACCTGCACGGGGAGCCTGGCGCTGCGAAGCGGGATCACCGGGTATTGCAGAAGCTCGGCGCGCAAGTCCAGCGCCTCATCGTCCGCGCTCAGCAGCTCCCAGGCTTCTTGGTACGTCTCCCGCGCGTTGGGTTGACGATTGAAGATCGTGTGCGTGTCGCCGATATCGATCAGCAGCTTGGCCTGCTGCAGGATGTCCTGAATGGGGTGGGCGCGAACGATGCTCAAGGCGCGCCTGAAGAACTCCTCGGCCTTCTCGCGCCTTGACTCCCTCAAGAAACTGCTCGCTTGCCCGCGGAGCGCCTGCACCCGCTCCAAGCTGTCCTCGCCGCTGGCCGTCTGGATGATGCGGTCGGCCGCCGCATAAGCCCGGCGCTGCAGCCCGGTCTGGCGCGTGCGTTCATACCACTCGCCCAGCTTGTAGAGTGCCGGCACCGTGCGCAGGTCGCTGGGGCCGTAGCGCCGCTCGTGCGCGCGAACCTGCACGCGCTGGTGCAGATTCGCCTGCTCCAGGTCGCCTTCCGCCAGCGCCAGGTCGCTCAGGAGGTCGCGCGTTGGACCCTGCTCCAGGCTGTAGATGCCGGAATTCGCGTGCGTGACCCGCAACGCGCGGGCAAGCGGCTCGACCGCGGCTTCGTAATCGCCCATTCGAATGTGGGTCCTCGCTATTCCATGCAGCGGGTTGACGAGTTCGGGCGCATCGTAGCCGAGCCTGCGTCCCGTGATCGCGATATGCCGCTCGTAGTGAAAAAGCGCGTCGCTGTAGCGACCCTGCACACGCTGCACTGTCGCCAGGTTGATGAGCGGCGCAAGAAGCTCCTGGGCATCGTAGCCGTAGTTCTCCTCGGCCCTGCGCAACAGGGAGCTGGCGAGCTCCTCGCCTTCCGCGTAACGCTGTTCCCTGAACAACTCCACGAAGCGCTGATTCATGCGGCGCTGCTCGGCAAGCCATGCCCGGTTGCTTTCCGTGGCGTCGCCGGGAGCCATCCGGGAAGCGACGGCGGCGGGGGCAACCAGCGCCAGCAGGAAGATCAATGCCAGGCGCTTCATGATCACTCCGCCAGCGCCGCCCCCTCGAGCAGGCCGGATCCGAGTTCACAAGCCACGCCGGTTCCGCCCAGGCCGCAATAGCCGCGCGGATTCTTGGCCAGATATTGCTGATGATATTCCTCGGCAAAATAGAACGGGCCTGCGGGGCCAATTTCCGTGGTAATGGGACCGAAACCCGACGCCTGGAGCGCGGCGCCGTACGCCTGACGGGATGCCAGCGCCAGACGCTGCTGGCCGGCGCCGAGCGTATAGATACCCGAACGGTACTGGGTGCCTATATCGTTGCCCTGGCGCATTCCCTGGGTGGGGTCGTGCGCCTCCCAGAACACGGCAAGGAGCTCTTCATAGCCGACCGTGGACACGTTGTAGCTTACAAGCACGGCTTCAGCGTGACCGGTAACTCCCGAGCAGACGGAATAGTAGTCGGGGTCGGCCTGGTGCCCGCCCGTATATCCCACGGCCGTGCCATGCACGCCCGGCGTTTGCCAGAATCTGCGCTCCGCTCCCCAAAAACAACCGAGCGCGAATACCGCTTGTGAAACGCCTTCCGGCGGGTGGCCTGCCAGGGGCGTGCCCAGCACTTCATGCCTTACCGCCTCGAAGCTGCCCAGATGGGCCGGAACCTCGATCGGCGCCTGCCGGATTTCTTCGGATTCTCTGTTCATGCCTCAAATTCGCTTTGCCCTGCGGGCCGTCCGGTTCGCGATCTTGTTCAATTGGATGCTGGGAAATAAACATACCATAGCGCAGCAATCAGGCCATGATGCGGGCGCACCTCCGGCCGGGCCGACCGGATGTTGGCAACAAATAGAAGTGTCCGGTTTTAGAACAAATGAACTGTCCGGTTTGGGTGCAGCGCTCCACAGCGCCTGAAGGACGGAGTCCGAAGGGCGCTGTGGAGCGCTGAGCGGTCGGTCGCCCGCTACGCCGCGGCC